>JAGRLJ010000234.1:3238-6791 GCA_020441805.1 Rhizobiaceae bacterium | reverse complement strand
TCGAACCGCAATTTCGAGGGCCGGCAGGGCTTCAAGGGCCGCACCCATCTCGTCTCGCCGGCCATGGCGGCGGCGGCGGCGATCGCGGGCCATTTCGTCGATATCCGCGACTGGACGTAATCCGGCCGCGACAGGGAAGTGTGGGGCGGGCCGCCGGTGCCCGCCCTGAAACACCCCGTGCCCGCCACGGAATGATTCTTTCGGCGTCGCGGAATTCGAGCGCGACGCCGCGGAGTGAATTGGCATGGCCCAGAATATCTACGACGATCCCGATTTCTTTGCGGGCTACAGTCAGTTGCCCCGGCAGGTGGAGGGACTGGACGGCGCGCCGGAATGGCCGGCGATCCGGGCCATGCTGCCCGAACTTTCAGGCCGGCGCGTCGCCGATCTCGGCTGCGGCTTCGGCTGGGCTTCGCGCTGGATGCGGGACCGGGGCGCCGCCTCGGTCCTTGGTTTCGACCTGTCGCAGAACATGATCGCCCGCGCCAGGGCCGACACGCGCGACCCTGCCATCGAATACCGCATCGCCGATCTCGATACGCTGGATCTGCCCGAGGCGTCGTTCGATCTGGTCTATAGCGCCCTGACCTTTCATTATGTCCGGGATTTCGACCGGCTCGTCCGCATGATCCACGCCGCGCTCGTTCCCGGCGGAGCACTGGTCTTCACCATTGAGCATCCCATTTTCATGGCGGCCGCCCATCCGCACTGGATCAGCGACGAGGACGGCCGCCGGACCTGGCCGGTCAACGGCTATTCCATCGAGGGCGAACGGCGCACCAACTGGTTCGCGGACGGCGTTCTCAAATATCACCGGACGCTGGGAACAACCCTGAACACGCTGATAGGCGCGGGATTCGAACCGCGGTGCGTCGAGGAATTCGCCCCGACACCGGAACAGATCGAGCAGATGCCCGCCCTGGCGGAGGAAATGGAACGTCCCATGATGCTGCTGGTATCGGCATGCAGGCATTGAGGCCGACATCGTCCACCGGGTGACGCGCGCTTTTTCGACGGGCGGCTCGGGGCCGCCCGCCACTGTTTTCAGAACGCCGCCGTCATCGGGTCCGGGCCGATGCGGGCGCCGGCATCGTCCAGGCTGTCGAGCGCCTGCATGGCGGCCGCGTCCAGTTCGAAATCGAATAGCTTGAAATTCTCGGCGATGCGCGAGGGCGTCACCGATTTCGGGATCACGATCAGGCCGTTCTGGATATGCCAGCGGATGATGACCTGCGCCGGCGTCCTGCCGAGCCTCCTCGCCACGTCGCCGACCACCCCATTGGCCAGCAGGTGGCCCTGGCCGAGCGGGCTCCACGACTGGGTGCGGATGCCGAGCCTGTCATGGACGGCCCGCAGCGCCTTCTGCTGGAAATCCGGATGAAGCTCGATCTGGTTGAGGACCGGCGTCACGCCGCTATCGCCGACAATGGCTTCGAGATGCTCGGCGGCGAAGTTGGAGACGCCGATCGAGCGCACCCGTCCCTCGTCCCGGAGGCGGACGAGCGTCTTCCATGTCTCTCGATACTTGCCGCGCTGCGGCGAAGGCCAGTGAATCAGGTAGAGGTCGACATAATCGGTGCCGAGCTTTTTCAGGCTCCTGTCGATGGCGCGGAACACGCTGTCGGTGCCCTGGTCGTCGTTCCAGAGCTTGGTGGTGAGGA
Organism: Rhizobiaceae bacterium; assembly: GCA_020441805.1. Classification (GTDB taxonomy): domain Bacteria; phylum Pseudomonadota; class Alphaproteobacteria; order Rhizobiales; family Rhizobiaceae; genus Rhizobium_E. Next base: position 5,130 of record JAGRLJ010000234.1, on the reverse strand, counting down.
AGATATCGCCGCGCGCGACGCCGGAGGCGCGAATGCCTTCGCCGACGCCCTCCTCGTTCTCGTAGATCGCGGCGGTGTCGATATGGCGGTATCCGTTTTCCAGGGCGGCTCTGACGGCGGTGACCGCCGTATCGTTGGGCGTCTGCCAGACGCCGAGGCCGACCTGTGGAATGGACCTGCCGTCAGGAAAGGAAATATGCGGTTGATCGGACATGAATGTCTCCAGTCTCGTCATGCGCGGGTCGCCGCGCGAAATGGGAATCGACGCGGCGGGAGGGAGGATGGGCCGCGCAGGGCATGATATAGGTCGATCTTCGCCGATTGTTACCGCCCGTCCGGAGAAAACCGGCAGGCTGCCGAGAAACCGGACCGCGCCATGACGAAAACGCTCATCCTTTTCCGCCACGCCAAATCCTCCTGGAAGGAGAATGTCGCCGATCATGAGCGCCCCTTGGCCGAGCGCGGCAGAAAGGCCGCGCCGGTCATGGCCCGATGGCTCGTCGCCCGGGGACCGGGGCCGGCGCTCGCCCTCGTCTCGACCGCCCGCCGCACCCAGGAAACATGGTCGCTCGCCGCCCCCCTTCTCGGCAAGGTCGGCAAGCGGGATGTCGCGGGCCTTTATGAGGCGACGGCCGGCCGCATCCTGGATGCGATCCGGTCGGTGGAGCCGTCGGCGGATACTCTGCTCGTCATCGGCCACAATCCGGGACTGGAGGATCTCGCCCGCCGCCTGATGCGGGACGATGGCGGCGACGCCGGGCGGCGGATCGCCCGGAAATTTCCGACCGCGGCGGTCGCCATCCTGTCGCTGCCGGTCGAAGGCTGGACCGAAGTCGAACCCGGGACGGCCGCGCTCGAGGATTTCATGACGCCCACAATGCTCAAAGAACCCTGACGACCGTCTCCGGCCCGATCAGCGGCAGGAGCCGCCGCATATCGCGAAGGGCGATGGCGATACAGCCCTGTGTCGGCAAATATCCGGGCCGGGCGCAATGGAAGAAGATGGCCGAACCGGCATGGCGCCGGCGGCTCGACATGTTCCAGTCCATGACCAGGCAGATGTCGTAAAGGCCGTCCTCGCGCCTCATCGCCTCATGGCTCGCCGCGAAGGGCGCCCGAACCGGACGATTGTAGCTGGCATCCGCCGGCGCGTCGCACCAGAGCATGGTCCCGTCGATCGGCGCCATCGGCAACCGGGTTTCGAGCGGGCCGGAAAGCCGGTCGCGCCGGTAATAGCCCCCGAGCAGGCGCATCGCGGCGATCGGCGTGGCACCGTCGCCTTCCCGCTTTCGGCTCGTCCGGCCGCTTCGCCCCAGCGCGGCGCGGAAGGTGAGAACGCCCGCCTGGACGATGGCCCTGCGCGGATCGCCGGGGGCCGGCCGCACGATGATCTCCCGGATTATGCGTCGTTCCATGCGGCGGCACCTTGCGAATGAGCGGCGCCGCGACTTGAGTAATCGGCCCGAACCCTTGTGTTAACTCGCAAATCTGGCATACCAGTCTTTGAATTCATTCAAAACCGGAAGTTAGGGGACGATGACAGCCCGGACCATCCTGCTTGTGGACGACGACGACGACCTGCGCGAGACGCTGGTGGAGCAACTCGGCCTCTACGACGAATTCAACGTCGTCGAGGAGCCGAATGCCGGCAAGGGCATGGCCACGGCGCGCACGGACCATGTCGACCTGCTGATCATGGATGTCGGCCTGCCGGACATGGACGGCCGCGAAGCGGTCAAGCTCATGCGCAAGGGCGGCTTCAAGGCGCCGATCATCATGCTGACGGGCCATGACACCGATGCGGACACGATCCTCGGACTGGAGGCCGGCGCCAACGACTATGTCACCAAGCCCTTCCGCTTCGCCGTGCTGCTGGCCCGGATCCGCGCCCA
>JAGRLJ010000234.1:0-3130 GCA_020441805.1 Rhizobiaceae bacterium | reverse complement strand
GAGAAGGAAGCCGCGATCATCCGCTATCTCTTCCGGGCCGGCCAGAAGGCCGTCACCCGCGACGAACTGCTGGAGGAAGTCTGGGGCTACAATTCCGGCGTCACCACCCATACGCTCGAAACCCATGTCTACCGGCTCCGCCAGAAAATCGAGAAAGATCCCTCCAACGCCGAGATCCTTGTGACCGAGAACGGCGGCTACAAGATCATTCCCTAGGACCTGCGCCGCATGGGCCTTCGCGAGGACATTGCACTTCTGAAGGGACTGTCGATCTTCGACGGACTGTCCGACGAGTATCTGCGCCTGCTCGCCTTCGGCGCGGAACGGCGGCGGCTGGAGCGCGGCCATGTCCTGTTCCGGGAAGGCGCCGCCGCCGACTGCGCCTTCGTGGTCCTGAGCGGCAGCCTGAAACTGACGCGCGACCTGCCTTCCGGCAAGGACCAGCCGGTCGGCGAGGCGGAGCCGGGATCGATCCTGACCGAGATCGCCATGATCTCGGATACGGCGCGGCATTTCACCGCCACGGCGGCGACCGAAAGCGACGTCATGCGCATCAGCAGGATCCTGTTCCACCGCATGCTACAGGAATATCCGGAGGTCGCGGTCGCGACCGAGCGGCGGTTGCGCGAGAACTTCACCCAGCTCACCGGCGCGCTCGCCGCCGCGACGGACCGGCTGAAGAACTGAGGCCGCCGGGGCAAACGGAAGGGGCGCGCGATGCGCCGGAAAGGCAATCCATGACGCGGCGATTGATCTCCACGGGATCGCCCTTCGAAAGGACGGCGGGCTATTCGCGCGCCGTCAGCGACGGCGATTTCTGCTGGGTGGCCGGCACGACCGGCTACGACTATGCCGCGATGACCATGCCCGAGCGCGTCGAGGACCAGACCCACAACACGATGGACACCATTGCCGCGGCCCTCGCCGAAGCCGGCTTCTCACTGGCCGACGTCGTGCGCGCCAGATATTACATAACCGACGCGGCTTACTCGGACACGGTCTTCCCGATCCTCGGCGGCTATTTCGGCGAGATCCGGCCGGCCGCGACCATGATCGTCTGCGGCCTCGCCAAGCCGGAAATGAAGATCGAAATCGAGGTGACGGCGCGCCGGCGCGCCCGCTGAGGGTAGGCGGATCGGACTTTCCTTTTGCAACGCGGAAGCACGGGCGCTCCCACGGCCGACCGGGAGCCGTGGTCGATCACGACATTCCCTTCCACCATGCCAATGCCATCGGGCCGGCAAGCCGCAATATCCGCCATTCCGTCCTGCCTCCTTCAAGGGACGCATCCCCGCGCGCGGGACGGCCGGCGCGACCGCCGCATTGTCGGCAATCCACCGCCGGGTCGCCGATTCCCATTGACCTTCGGGTGCGCGAAGGCTTAGCTCTTGTCATCGCTGTAGATTCTATGGGGGGCAGCGTGCGCCTGAATGAGACCATCCGCTATCTCGTGACCATCGGCGAGGTACCGAGCCGCGACCTCGCCATCCGCGAGTTCGAGGCGCTTATCGATACGTTCGGCTACAAGTTCTACTGCATCTTTCATGAGCCGAAGCCGATCGAAAATCCGGCCCATCTGATCATCGCGGCCAATTGGGAGCAGCGCTGGATCGAGCGTTATGTCGCCAAGAAATACATCGTCACCGATCCGACGATCAAGTTCCTGCTCCGCGCCAATCGCAGCTTCTCCTGGCAACAGGCCGTCGCCGCCTATGAAGGCCTTCCGCATTATCGCCGCATGCAGAAGATGATGCAGGACGGCAAGGCGCATGGCCTGGTTTCCGGTCATATCTTCCCCATCTTCGGGCGCAACGGGCTCATGGGCGCCGTGACGCTCGGCGGCCCGAACGAGATCGAACTGTCCCCGGTCGAGGAAATGCTGCTCCAGACCGTGACGCGGATCACCTATTTCCGCCTGCTCGAATTCGAGGGCACGCTGTTCGCGGACAAGATCAAGGAAGGCATGGATATCGTGCTGACCCACCGCGAGGTGCAGGCGCTGAGCAACATGGCCGACGGCATGACGTCGCCGGAAATCGCCGAGGTCCTCAAGGTCGCTCCGACCACGGTCGACTGGTACGGGGCGAGCGTGCAGGAAAAGCTCGGGGCGAAGAACCGAATCCATGCCGTGGCGCTCGCCATCCGCAAGGGCCTCATTCCCTGATCGGGGCCCGCATTCCCGCGTCGGCCGATTGTGACGGAATTGCGTCAAATCAAAATTGACTTTGCCGCCGGCCGCGCTAAGACTTTTCGCGCGTGCAATAAAATTACCGCCCCGCACAAAAAGGGCGGAAAGAGGTTTTCCGCGGTCGCATCGCGGCCATGATCGCATGCGGGGTCACGGTTCATTGCGCCCGGTGGGTTCAGTATCAGTCTGAGGAGCGTGGCCTTGCCGATCAAGAAAATTCTCGTTGCCAACCGTTCTGAAATCGCCATCCGGATCTTCCGGGCCGCCAATGAGCTGGGCCTCCAGACGGTGGCGATCTGGGCGGAAGAAGACAAGCTGGCGCTGCACCGATTCAAGGCCGACGAGTCCTACCAGGTCGGGCGCGGTCCGCATCTCGAACGCGATCTCGGGCCCATCGAAAGCTATCTTTCGATCGACGAGGTGATCCGNNNGTCGCCAGGCTGTCCGGCGCCGACGCCATCCATCCCGGCTACGGCCTCCTGTCGGAAAGCCCGGAATTCGCCGAGGCCTGCGCGGCCAACGGCATCACCTTCATCGGCCCGAAACCCGAGACCATGCGCCAGCTCGGCAACAAGGTCGCCGCCCGCAACCTCGCCATCTCCGTCGGCGTGCCGGTGGTTCCCGCGACCGACCCGCTGCCGGACGATCCCGAGGAGATCAAGCGCCTTGCCGATGAGATCGGCTATCCGGTCATGCTCAAGGCTTCCTGGGGCGGCGGCGGCCGCGGCATGCGGGCCATCCGTGATCCCAAGGACCTGCTGCGCGAGGTGATGGAGGCCAAGCGCGAAGCCAAGGCGGCTTTCGGCAAGGACGAGGTCTATCTCGAGAAGCTCGTCGAGCGCGCCCGCCATGTCGAAAGCCAGGCCCTCGGCGACACGCATGGCAATGTCGTCCATCTCTTCGAGCGCGACTGTTCGATCCAGCGCCGCAACCAGAAGGTCG
>JAGRLJ010000233.1 GCA_020441805.1 Rhizobiaceae bacterium | reverse complement strand
CCAGTTGGCGAAGCCGCCGATCAGGGCCGGCATGACCATGAAGAAGATCATGATCAGCGCATGGGCGGTCGTGAACACGTTGAACATGTTCTTGCCCGCATCGAGCGCGGCCCCGCCCTCGACGCCATAGACCATCTGGGCGAGACCGTGGAAGATCTGGATACCCGGCTCCTGGAGCTCCATGCGCATCGCCACGGAGAGGAGACCGCCGACGACGCCGGCGAAGATCGCGAAGATCAGATAGAGCGTGCCGATATCCTTGTGGTTGGTCGAGAAGAACCAACGCGCGGCGAAACCGGGCTTATGGCCATGATGCGCATCGTGCGAGTCATGGCCTGCATGCGTGTCGTGAGCGGAATGTCCAGCCATTGTGGTCACTTTCCTTCAGAAAAATTCAGTTCGCGCCGGCGACCGTCACGGTCGCCGGGCCGTCGACGGCAGCCATCAGGGCCTTGTTGGCACCTGTGAGATCGGTCGCCGCGGCGGCCAGCCAGGCCTGGTACTTATCCTCGGAAACGACGCGGATGGCGATCGGCATGAACGCATGGTCCTTGCCGCACAGTTCCGAACACTGGCCGTAATAGAGGCCTTCGCGATCGGGCTTGAACCAGGTCTCGTTCATGCGGCCCGGAACGGCGTCGATCTTCACGCCGAAGGACTGCATCGCGAAAGCATGGATGACATCTTCCGGATCGGCCGTCACGATGAGGCGAACGACCTTGCCGACCGGAAGGACGACCTCGTTGTCGACCGCGAGAAGGCGCGGATATTTCGCCCGGTCCTCCTTGCCGAGGCCCGGGCGGTCCTTATCGTCGAGGATGAGCGAGTCGAAAGCCGGACCGTTCTGGACGGAGGAATATTCGTAGGACCACTTCCACTGGGTGGCGACGGCCTTGAGCGTGATATCGGGGTTTTCCGGCTGCGTCAGCTGGGTCGTGAGAAGCTGGAAGGACGGAACGGCGAAGAACAGCAGCACGATCACCGGGCCGACCGTCCAGACGATCTCGATCACCGTGTTGTGGCTCGTCCTCGACGGAACCGGATTGGCGGACCGGCGGAACCGGATCATGACGATCAGCAACAGCACCAGCACGAGGAGCGTGATCGGAACAATGAACCACAGCGTATAGTGGTTGAACCAGCGCGCCTCTTCCATGAGGCTGGTCGCGGCCTGCTGAAGATCGATCTGCCATGGATAGGGCTGATCGGCCAGAGCGCCTGTCGCGGTCAGGAGCCCCGAAAGGAAGGCCAGCACCGCAAGAGCTTTGTTGTTCACGAATATTCTCCCCAAGTGTTTGATCCGGGTCAAACCTAAGACGCAGAATCCCTGCAATAAGGCCCTCTTAAAACCACAGTTTTGGACGTGCCGCAACTGGCTCGCCGGTGGTTTCGTGCGGCATTTTTGCGCAATATCAAGCTCTTCCACTCTACTCCACGACCGGGATCAGGGCCAGTCCTAATTCCTCTTTCCCGCCAAAGCCTTGCCGCGTTTTCGCCGCAGTGCTGCTATTCAAGCTTCAGAAAGCGGACCCGCCCCGCATCCGCGGTCAGTGCGGCGCAAGCCAGCCTTGCGAGGATGCGGAGCGCCCCCGACGGCCGGCAAAATTGCCGCTCGCGCGGCGTCGCGCGGATATTATGATGTGACCGCCGATGATTCGAAACCGAGGTTTTCATGGTTGTTCGTAGATATTCGCGCCCGGTTGCCGCGGCTTTCGCCCTCCTTGCGGCCCTGACGGCGCCCGTCGCCGCGCAGGACAAGCCCCAGCAGACGCAGCAGCAGCCCGGCGTCGTCAAATCCAACCACGGCGCATGGTCGATCGTCTGCGATACGCCGGCGGGCGCCAATGGCGAGCAATGCGCGCTGATGCAGAACGTCATCGCCGACGACCGGCCCGAGGTCGGACTTTCGGTCGTGGTGCTGAAGACCGCCGACCGCAAGGCCACCATCCTGCGCGTGCTCGCGCCGCTGGGCGTGCTGCTGCCGAACGGGCTCGGCCTCAATGTCGACGGCAACGATATCGGCAAGGCCTATTTCGTCCGCTGCTTCTCCGATGGCTGCTATTCGGAAGTCGTGCTGGACGACACCAAGGTCAAGGACGACGAGCAGACCCTGAAGGTCCTGCTCGCCGGCAAGACCGCCACCTTCATCGTCTTCCAGTCGCCGGAGGAAGGCGTGGGCATTCCCGTGGACCTGAACGGGTTCCGCGAGGGCTACGAGGCGCTGCCGTAGTCGCCGGAATCGGCGGGCGAGATCAGCTCGACGGCCGAAAAATAGGTGCGATATCTTTTCACATCTCTTGTCAGGATCGGGATGCCCAGTATTGCAGCATGAGCACCGATGAAGAAGTCGGGAGGCACGCTGGTCCGGGCTCCCCCGGCGCTCCGATGGGCAGAGAATGCCTTTCCTGCCAGGAAAAGACCTGCCCGCGGAATCTCCGATATTTCCAGCCCTACACCCTCGACGAATGAGTCCAGCGCCTCGATGGCCTGGTAACGAACAGAAAGTTCAGCGTAGATCACCGAGTTTATTACGAGCGCGTCTTCCAGGGCCGTCGCCTGAAGTTGCTCCAAGGACCATTCTGCCCAATCTGCATCGTCACCGACCAGATCCAGGAGCACGTTCGTATCGACGAGGATCATGGTTCGCCGCGCAGCATTTCCATGATTTCGTCAGTGCTCGGACCTGGACCTGCATGGCCCCGGAATTTCTCAAACCTATTGACCGGCCTTGCTTTCGCGTCCGTAACGAGCACGATGCTACCGTCCTTGGCACGCTTGAATCCGACTGGGCTTCCAGGCCCGATACCCAAATAGTCCCGGACTGCCTTCGGGATGGTGACCTGACCTTTTGCGGTAACCATCGTTGCAATGGCTCACTCCTGTAATACCTCTCCTTTACAAGGTATTACCATCCCTGACCCGACACAAGAGGCAACGCTCTTGCCTCACCTCCCCCGCAGACATACATGGATATCAAACAGATCAGGACGATCACATTGAAAACCGACCTCCTCTCCACCTTCGACATCGACGAGACCGCCGTCGAAACCTTCGTCTCGGAGACGCTGCGCGGCGCCGACGACGGTGAGCTTTACCTGGAATATTCCCAGTCGGAGGCCCTGACCTTCGACAATGGCCGGCTCAAGGGCGGCAGTTTCAACACCGACCAGGGTTTCGGCCTGCGGGCGGTGGCGGGCGAGGCCGTGGGATACGCGCATTCGGGGGAGATGTCGGAAGCGGCGCTCAGACGTGCCGGCGAGGCGGTCGCCGCCGTCACGCGCGGTCATTCCGGCAGCTATGCGGCCGCCCCCGCGCGGACCAATTCGCGGCGCTACGGCGACGAGAATCCGATCGGCTCTCCGAGCTTCGAGGAGAAGGTCGCCCTGCTCACCGAGATCGACGGCTATCTGCGCGCCGCCGATCCGAAGGTCCGGCAGGTCACGGCTTCCATTGCCGCCTCCTGGGAGACGGTCGAGATCATCCGCGCCGACGGCAGCCGCATGCGCGACACGCGGCCGATGACGCGGCTCAGCTTCTCGGTCGTGGCCGGCGACGGATCGCGGCAGGAAACCGGCTCCTACGGTTTCGGCGGACGCAGAGCCTTCTCCGAGATCCTGACCGGGGAAAGCTGGAAGCATGGCGCTGACGAGGCGCTGCGCCAGGCATTGGTCAACCTTGCCGCCGACGACGCGCCGGCCGGCACGATGGACGTGGTGCTCGGCTCGGGCTGGCCGGGCGTGATGCTGCACGAGGCCGTTGGCCATGGACTGGAAGGCGACTTCAACCGCAAGAAGACTTCCGCCTTCGCCGGCCTGATGGGCGAGATGGTGGCCGCGCCCGGCGTGACCGTGGTCGACGACGGCACGATCGACGGCGCGCGCGGCTCGCTCACCATCGACGACGAGGGCACGGCGGCCGGCTACAATGTGCTGATCGAGAACGGCAGGCTCGTCGGCTACATGCAGGACCGGCAGAACGCGCGGCTCATGGGCATGAAGCCGACCGGCAACGGCCGGCGGCAATCCTACGCGCATGTGCCGATGCCGCGCATGACCAATACCTACATGCTGTCCGGCGACAAGACGCCGGAGGAGATCATTGCCTCGGTGAAGAAGGGCCTCTATGCCGTCTCCTTCGGCGGCGGGCAGGTCGACATCACCTCGGGCAAGTTCGTTTTCTCCTGCACCGAGGCCTATATGATCGAGGACGGCAGGATCGGCCGGCCGGTCAAGGGCGCCATGCTGATCGGCAACGGGCCCGACGCGATGCGGCGCATCGCCATGGTCGGCAACGACACGAAACTCGATACCGGCATCGGCAATTGCGGCAAGGGCGGCCAGTGGGTCCCCGTCGGTGTCGGCCAGCCGCATCTGAGGATGAACGACGTGACGGTGGGGGGCACCAGGGCGTAGAGCGTGGGCGGTCCGATCACCGAGTGCGCCCGGGCATTCGACCTTCGGTCTTGTGCCGCCTTCGTGGATGAGTAGGGCAGCGGCTCTGCCGGAAATACCGACGTTGCGGCGGTCTTCCGCTTCTCCTCTTGAGGGCGAGCAAAGCGAATCCCGGCCGAAGCCGGGGGATAAACCTTACGCCGCAGCCGGCGCCGTCACCGCAGCCATGGCCCGCTCCTTGAGCTCGCGGAACTTGGCGGAGGCGTCCGAAAGCTTGCGGTCCCATTCCGGGTTCGGCGCCTGCCCCTCGATGGCGTCGAAATAGACGGCCATCAGCGCGGCGATGGCGAAGGGTTCCAGCACGGCGGCCTTGAAGGCCCAGGCGAAGACGATCGCGGCGACGAAGGACCAGCCGGCGATGGGACCCGGCATGATGTAGAACAGCGCCGCCATCGGCGCCAGCATCACCAGGAAGATGACGAAGGCGAGGATATAGAGCATCAGCGTCAGCCAGATCGCGTTCTTGACCATGCGCCCGCCGTTCTGCGCGTAGAGGACGAGCGCCTGCCGCGACGTCTCCCAGGGATTGGCGGAGCCGATCCTGATATTGTAGCCGAGGATGATCTCGTCGACATAGGTCAGCGATATCCGCACGACCGTATTGACGAATTTCGCCAGCCCTTCGAGAAAGGGAATCGGCAGGATCATCGCGACGCCGCCGACCAGCCCGGTGATCGCACGGATCACGCCCTTGACGAGCTGGTCGAGCACGAAGAGCAGGTTGGCCTCGCCGAAACGGTCGGTGACGACCTGCCTCGCATGGGCGATCTGCCCCTGCCCCGCCGGCAGCGGCCGGCCCTGCATGAGTTCCACCATGACCGCGACATGGCCGGCTTTCAGGATATAGAGCAGATATTCCCGCACCCAGTAGACGCCAATGGAGACGACGCCGAAACCGGCGACGCCGCCCCAGATGGAAAAAGCGGCCGGGTCATCGCCGACATGGCCCACGCCGTAGCCGACCGCAGCGCCCGCGCCCGTGGCGACGAGATAGGCGAAGGTGATCCCGAAATAGACCAGCATGCGCAGCAGGATGAAAGGATAGGTCCGCGCCAGCAGCCCGAGGGTGCGACCGATCGAGAAATCCCACATGCCCGCATAGCCTCCGTTTGTCCGTTCCGGGAGAAGGACCCGGCCTCAGAAGCCCAGGGTCCGCTGGATGGTGCGCCAGATCCGCATGACCGGCGACTTCGTCCAGGGAACGCGGCCCGCCTTCAGTCTATTCGCCGAATCCTCGAGAAGATTTCCGATTTCCGGGCGCGCGGCAAGCCTCTCCATATCGTAGGTGACGACCTCGGCCGGCGCATGGCCGAACAGCCGGCCATCCTCCGGCAGGGGATGCAAGCGCGGGCCAAGGCGGGAAACCAGATCGCTTTCGAGCGCGGCGAACCACTCGGCGGCGCGGTCGAAACGGGTGGCGACCCGATAGTCCGGCCCCGCCGCCTTCATCGCCGCGACGATGCGGTCGATATCCGCCGGCTTGTGGCAGGCGGTAAAGAGGCGCGAGAACATGATGTCGTTCTTCTTCGGATCGTGACCGGTCTTTTCCGACAATGCGCGGAGATAATCGGTGAGTTCGATGGGGAAGGAGAAATTCTTCGGCTTGTCGCGCGACGGCACCATGCCGCTCAAGCCGAGAATATCGCGGCAGAAGGCGGAATAGATGTCCTCGCCCCGCGCCCGGACCGCCTCGAAATCCAGGACCGACAGGCGGAGCTTCGGATGGTCGAGGATCGGCTGCAACTCCCGGAGCGGGTTGAGCGCCTCGGATCGCGCGGGATCCCTGATCTGGCGGGCGGCATAATCCGGAAACGAACGGGTGCGGCCGTTCTTGATCGTCTCGCCCCAGACGGAAACCAGCATCGCGGCGGGATCGCGGAGCGTATAGGCGATGGTGACGTCGTCCTGGCCCAGAAGCCTGCCGAGCTTGACGAAATCCTTCGGCGCCCATTTCCGGAAGCCCTCCGAGGAGATGAGGAGGCTCGCATTCTTCGCGCGCGCCGCATCGGAAGCGCGCTTCAGGCGCCGGAAAAGCGCGCCCTCTCCCGCCAGAACCTCCTCGCGCGAGGAGACCACCTGGTGATGGGCGTTCTGAGCCCGCAGCGCCACGATCGGATAGAGCCAGCCGCGAGCCAGGAGTTGCTTCCGGTTGCGGTAGAAATTGGATTGCAGATAGGTCGTCGCGGTCTTGCGGGGGCCGACATGGATCACGAACATGGCGTCACCGGAACCGGTTGGCGAGCCGCCGCCAGCTCATGAGGGCGGTCCGCGCCGCGCCGGCAAGCCGCATCCTGAGGCCGCCCGGCCGAAACTTGCGTGTCAGGTCGTCGAGCAGCGCCCGGACCTTCGGATCGGCTTCCAGGACCTTGTCGTCATAATAATCGAAATGCGCGGCACCCTCGATGAAGAGTTTGTCCCCGGGCGCGGGCACCATGGCCGGACCGAATTTCCGGAGCAGCTTTCGCTCCATCCTCGAAAGCGTCTCGTCCTCGCGCTCGACCGTCATGGTCCGTCGCGCCGCCGGAACGGCCGCCACGGCCTCGACGATCTCCCTGCGGGTGGAATCGAGCAGCATATGCTTGAACACCCGGCCGACATTGACCCGGTCACCGCCCTTCCAGCGTCCCATGCGCAGCAGTGTGGCCCGCATGAATTCGGTCATTTCGAGGGATTCACGCTCGTTGGCGTCGCCGGCGGCGTCGTGCGGCAGCCTGCCGATCCCGAGCACATCCTCGCAAAAGACATCGAAAATGTCGCGACCCTGCCGGCGGATCTCGTCATAGAGCAGCAGCGTCAGACTGGAATCCGCCACGCCGGCGAATTTCTCGATATCGGAAAGAGGATCGAGGAAGCGCGACTTGCCGCCCTTGCGGACCTGTTCCTCGTAATGTTCCGGGAAGGATTTCGGCCCGCCCGTCTTCACCTTCTGCGCCCAGATCGAATAGACGAGCGAGACCGGATCGCGCAGCGTGTAGACGATCCTGAAATCATCGGGCGAGACGATCTCGCCGAGCTTCGCGAGCGCATTGGGCCGCCACTTGTCGAAGCCTTCCGAGGACAGCAGGACATTGAGCTTCCGCTCGCGCGCCTTCTCGACGATCTTGCGGAACTCCGCCGCCTTGCGGCCGCCGGCGTCGAGAATTTCCTTCTGGTTGTCCGACAGGTCGTGATGGGCGATCGCCACGCGCTCGCCCATGCGGGGATAGAGCCAGCCCGCTTTCTCGAGCGCCGCGGCATTGTGATGGAAGTTCCTTTGCAGCCAGGTCGTCGCGGTCTTGTGCGGCCCGACATGAAGGACGAACATCAGATGAGCTCCGTGCTCTCGATCTTGATGCCGAAGCCTTCGAGACCGACATAGTGGCGCTCACGCGACGACATGAGCCTGATGGAGGCGATGCCGAGATCCTTGAGGATCTGCGCGCCGAGGCCGATTTCGAGCCATTCCGTCTCGCGCTCCTGCGCTTCGGAATGGCCTTCGCGGCCATGGCCCAGCCGGCGATTGTGCTCGACGGAACCGACGCCCACAGAACCCTCGCGCAGATAGACGACAACGCCGCGCCCTTCCTCGGCGATGCGGGCGAGGAAGCGGTCGACGGGACGAGGATCGCCGAAGACGTCGGCCGCCACGCTTTCCATGTGGAGACGCACCAGCACGTCCTCGCCGTCGCGGATGTCGCCGAAGACGACGGCGAGATGCTGCATCGGGTCCCAGGGCAGCGAATAGGTATGCGCCTCGGCCTTGCCCTGGGCGGTGTCCATGGTGAAGGAAGCGACGCGCTCGATCAGCGTCTCCTTGCGCTGGCGGTAGGCGATGAGATCGGCGACGGTCACCCGTTCGAGGCCGTGTTCCTCGGCGAAGGCCTCGACCTGCGGCCCGCGCTTGACCGTGCCGTCGTCGTTGACCAGTTCGCAGATCACGCCGACCGGCGGCAGGCTCGCGAGCCGGCAGAGGTCGACGGCGGCCTCGGTATGGCCCGAGCGCATGAGCACGCCGCCCTCGCGCGCCACGAGCGGGAAAATATGGCCCGGCCGGACGAAGTCATGGGCGCTCGCATTGGGATTGGCGAGGTTGCGCACCGTGACCGTGCGGTCCTCGGCGGAAATGCCCGTGGTCGTGCCGTGCTTGAAATCGACCGAAACGGTGAAGGCCGTGGTATGCGCCGAGTCGTTCTCCGCCACCATGGCGTTGAGGTTCAGCCGCCTCGCCTCCTCGCGCGGCATGGGCGCGCAGACGATGCCGGATGTGTGGCGCACGATGAAAGCCATCTTCTCCGGCGTGCAATGGACGGCTGCGACGATGAGGTCGCCCTCGTTCTCACGTCCGTCGTCATCCATCACCACGACGATCTCGCCGCGCTCGAAGGCGCGGATCGCATCGACGACACGTTTCTGGTCGTAGGCCATTTTCGAAGTCCTCAATCGAGGCGGCCGGTCTGGCCGCGATCCCGCAAATAATGATCGGCGATGATGCAGGCGAGCATGGCCTCGCCCACGGGGACGGCGCGGATGCCGACGCAGGGATCGTGCCGGCCCCTGGTGCGCACCGAGACATTGTTGCCGTCGGCATCGATGGACAGCCGCTCGGTCAGGATCGACGATGTCGGCTTGACCGCGAAACGGGCGACGA
>JAGRLJ010000232.1 GCA_020441805.1 Rhizobiaceae bacterium | reverse complement strand
AGCCGGCACGGCGAGCAGCAGCGCCGGCAGGCGGGTTGCTGCCCCCGGCCGGCCGATGCGCAGCGCGAGACGGACGGCGATTACCGCGAGCATGAAGGTCACGGCGATCTTGAAGAGTACGCGGGCGGTCTCCAGGACGCTGGTCAGGTTGTGCCTGAGCCCGACCGTGGTGACGAGAAGCAGGATGGAAACGGCGATGCCGGTGCCGAGCGCCATGGCGAGCGTCCGCCCGTAACGCAGGCGCACCGGCGCATCATGCGTCATCAGGGTGATCAGGTCGTCGGTCTTCATCTCATTCGCTCCGGTAAAGGACGGCCAGCGATTTCAGCGCCCGGTGAAGGGCGACGCGCACCGCGACCTCCGTCATTTTCAACCGCGCGGCGGTCTCGCGGATGCCCGCTCCCTCAATGGAGATCGAGCGGACGATATCGCGCTGCGGATCCTTCAGCCGGGCGAGCACGGTCGCCGCATCCAGCCGGGCAGCCGCCTCGTTGGTCTCATCCGCCGCCTCCAGGAAATCGGAGACGTCGTCGATCGGCACGTTTACCGGCCTTCCCCGGCGGCGCAGGCTGTCGATGAGCTTGTTGCGCACGATCGTCGTCAGCCAGGGACCGAGCGGCCGGGTGGAATCCCAAGTGCCGCGCTTCAGGTGAATGGCGAGCAGCACTTCCTGGACCACGTCTTCCGCCTCGCTCGGCGGCGCGCCGTAGAAATCGCAGCGCCGCCGCGCCATGGCACGCAGATGCGGCGTCACCGCAACCAGGAAACGATTGTAGGCCTGCGCGTCACCCGTCATGGCGAGGCGCAACCAATCCGCCCATTCCTGCTCGCGCACCGATTGTTTCACTGTTTCCTACTCTACGCCCGGGAACACGATATTGTTACTGTGGGAGATGAAAGAATTCTGTAACTCCCGTAAGACTTTGAAATAAGTTAAATTTCTTAATTTTCATGCTTCCGTTGACAAAGACGTCTCCGCAAAAAGCGGTACGCGGCCTGTAACGGCGGCATGCGCGTTTCCGTAGCCCGCAATGCACAGCCAATCGAGGCTGGTCATAAACGGAGACAAAGATGAAGACCACGATCGCCACTCTCGCCCTTGCGGGTTCGCTCGCCTCCGCGCTCGCCGCCGTCGCCACGCCGGCCTCGGCGGAAGATGCCAAGGAAAAGTGCTACGGCGTCGCCCTCAAGGGCCAGAACGACTGCGCCGCGGGCGCCGGCACGACCTGCGCCGGCACATCCAAGGTCGACTACCAGCAGAATGTCTTCAAGCTCGTTCCGAAAGGCACGTGCATGTCGATGAAGACACCGAGCGGCCACGGCATGCTGGAACAGGGCATGGCGCCGACCTGAAACCAGCGCTCGCCCTCCGGACGGCGCCTTCGCGGCGCCGTCGCCTTTTTGTCGAAAGGTTTCGTCATGATCCCTTCAGCGCTGCCTTGCCGCGCCGGCGTCGGCTTCAAGCCCGAGCATTTCGCCGCCATCATTGCCGGGCCGCAGCCCATCGGCTTCTTCGAGGTCCATGCGGAAAACTACATGGGCGCCGGCGGCCCGCCGCATGCGCAGCTCGGTCGGCTGCGCGAGGATTTTTCCCTCTCCATCCACGGGGTCGGCCTGTCGATCGGTTCCATGCAATCGCTCGACCGCACCCATCTCGCCCGGCTGAGGACGCTTTGCGACCGCTATCAGCCGGAAAGCTTTTCCGAGCATCTCGCCTGGTCGAGCCATGACAGCGTCTTCCTCAACGACCTCCTGCCGCTGCCCTATACCGAAGAGACGCTGGACCGCGTCGTCGAGCATATCGACCAGGTACAGGAGGCTCTCGGCCGGCAGATGCTGCTCGAAAACCCGGCCACCTACCTCCTCTTCGAGGAAAGCACGATCGAGGAGACCGCGTTCCTCGCCGAAATCGCCCGGCGTACCGGCTGCGGCCTGCTGCTCGACGTCAACAACGTCTATGTCGCCGCGACGAACCACAATCTCGATCCCCGCGACTATATCGCTCGCTTCCCGCTGGAGGCCGTGCGCGAAATCCATCTCAGCGGTCACTCGGAAGCGATGGACGATCTCGGCGCGCCGCTTCTGATCGACAGCCACGACACGCCGGTCAGGGACCCGGTCTGGACGCTTTACGAGACGGTTATCGGCCGTACGGGACCGGTTGCCAGTCTCGTCGAGTGGGATAATGACGTGCCCGCCTGGCCGGTGCTCAGGGACGAGGCGCTCGCGGCGCAGCGCTTGCTCGATGCGACCGCGCGGCGGAAGGCGGCCTGACCATGTCCGAGGCGATCCAGACTGCATTTGCCGCGGGCCTCCTCGAGGTCGCGCCGCCGCCAGCCGGCCTGAAGGCCTGGAACGCGACCTCGCCGGGCCGTCGATACGACGTCTACCGCAACAATGTGTCGGCCGGTCTCACGAATGCCCTTGCCGCCCGCTTTCCCGCCGCCGAGCGGATCGTCGGGGCCGAGTTCTTCCGGGCTCTGGCGTGGGCCTTCATTTGCCTCCATCCGCCGCGTTCGCCGCTGCTCCTGGCCTATGGCGACGATTTTCCGGATTTCGCGGCCGGTTTCGAGCCGGCGCGGGAGATCGCCTATCTTCCGGATGTCATGCGCCTGGAAGCGGCCCGTACGCGCGCCTATCACGCGGCCGACGCTCCTTCGCTCGATCCGAAGGTGCTTGCGAAGATCGAACCCGACCGGCTGGGCGGCCTCGCTCTGATACCCCATCCCGCTCTCTCGGTGGTTTCCTCGGCGCATCCGGTGGCGACGGTTTGGGCGATGAATACCGGCGAGCGACCGCTCGCGGCCATACGGGACTGGCATGGCGAGGACGCCCTCGTGGTCCGGCCCGATATGACCGTCGAAGTCGTGCCGCTCCCGCCGGGCGGCGGCATCTTCTTCCGGCTGCTGGCGCAAGGCCGGACGCTGGAAGAAGCCGTGAGCGCCGCGACGGCGCCGGACGGGACCTTCGACCTTTCGGAAAACCTTGCAATCCTGCTCCGCGCCGGAGCCTTCACCGCCGTCAGGGAGAACCAAGACGATGAAGACCGCAACCATGTCTGATTCCGCGCCGTCGTTCCCGCGCCGCCTCTTCGATCAAGCCATGCGGGTGCTTGGCGGCATTCCGGACGACCTGATCGCCGTGATCGCGCGCCTTTCCATTGCCGCCGTGTTCTGGCGATCCGGCCAGACGAAGCTGGAGGGCTGGTCTGTCTCCGACAGCGCGGTCTATCTCTTCGAGAACGAATACAGGCTGCCGCTGATCGATCCTTGGCTCGCCGCCCACCTTGCCGCCCTTGCCGAACACCTCTTTCCCGTGCTGCTCGTCATCGGCCTCGCCAGCCGGTTCTCGGCTCTGGCACTGCTGGCGATGACGCTGGTGATCGAGATCTTCGTCTATCCGGACGCCTGGCCGACGCATGGCACCTGGGCCGTCTGCCTCCTCTTCATCGCGGCGCGCGGTCCCGGCCTGTTCTCGATCGACGCCATGATCGCCCGGCAGGCGCGCAACCGGCATCGACCCGGCAGTTGACGAAAAGACGCGCGAAGCCTGCCCTTGGACACGCGCGAATATCTCTTCATGGCTGGTCCTGGACAGGGCCTTCAGGGCCGTAAGCGGGAATCGACCGGATCGTTCCCGCGTCCCGGATGCATGCCGCGTCCCGGTGAAAACGGCATGCTCCGAGGAAATCGGCGAATGTGGTATAGGAAAAGAAGCGGGAGTTGTGGTCACATGCCCAACTCTGATTCTGTTATCCGTCCCACATCCAGTGCAATTCGAACGAGACGATGCCCGCCTTTTACCGCAAGTCCAAAATGCTTCGCCGTTCCCGTGTCTTCTGGGGTTCCTTTTCCCTCTGGCGTCCGCGCCTCGTCTTCTGGTGCGGAGCCCTGGCGACCGGTGTGATCAGTGTCGGATTCGCGGAGCTTTCCGACTTTGCGCAGCATGGTTTCAATCGCGTGATAACGGCGAGCGAATGGAGTTTCCTGCTGCCGCTGCTGCTGACACCGGCCGGTTTCGCCCTCTCGGCCTATCTGGCCATTCGGTTTTTTCCCAACGCGCAGGGTAGCGGCATTCCACAGGCGATCGCCTCGCGGCATCTCGTGGACGACGAGGATCGCGGCAGGCTGCTGTCGCTGCGCATCGCCTTCGGCAAGATCCTTCTCACCGTGCTCGGCCTGTCCTTCGGGGCCTCCATCGGCCGCGAGGGACCGACCGTGCAGGTTGGCGCCTCGATCATGCTTGCCGTCGCCCGATTCGGCGACATGGCGCAGGCGCGCGGGCTGATCCTTGCGGGTTCCGCCGCCGGTATCGCCGCCGCTTTCAACACGCCGCTCGCCGGCATCGTCTTCGCCATCGAGGAGATGGGGCGCACCTATGAGGCCCGCACAAACGGCCTCGTCCTCGCCGCCGTCATCATCTCGGGCCTTGCCGCATTGGGTCTTTCCGGCAGCTATCACTATTTCGGCTCCACATCCGTCGCGCCCCTTCACATGCGGGACTGGGGCCTGGTTCTGGCCTGCGGCATCGGCGGCGGCGCGCTCGGCGCGGCCTTTAGCGGCATGGCGCTGCATTTCGGCCAGCGCATCCGGCGCTGGGCCCAGCCCGACCCGACAAGGCGCATGGTGCTGCTGGCGCTGTGCTGCGGCCTGGCCATTGCCGCCATCGGCGTCCTGTCGGGCGGCGAGACCTTCGGCACCGGTTACGAGCAGGCGAAGGGCGCGGTTCAGGGCGAAGCGCTGCCACTGCTGTTCTTCCTGGAAAAATTCGCGACCAGTTTCCTCTCCATGCTGTCGGGCATACCCGGCGGCATTTTCGCACCCTCCCTTTCGGTCGGCGCGGGGCTCGGCAGTTCGCTGGGCTCGCTTCTCGGCACCAGCATCGCTCTTGCCGCGGTGCTCGGCATGGCCGGTTATTTCGCGGGCGTCGTGCAGGCGCCGATGACCGCTTTCGTCATCATCCTCGAAATGACCGGTGACCATGCGGCCGTCATCCCCCTGATGGCCGTATCGATGCTCGGCTATCTGACCTCCCGCCTCCTCTCCCGCGAACCGCTTTACCATGGACTGTCCCGCGTCTTCATCGCCGCGGCGATCCGCGCGCGACGGGCGGCCGACAAGGGCGCCGGGGAAATCGATACGGCCGGCGGCCGAGACCCGTGATCCCGCGCCGGAACGATGGCCGCCAGGGAAGCCGGACCGGCGTCTATCGCGCCTGGTCGACCGCGCAGCCTTCCTCCCGCGCCGGAGCGCGGATGAGCGCCGCCATGGCGGCGAGCGCCAGCAGGCCGAAGGGAAGGCAACTGGCAAATATCCACCGGGCAACGTTCACGGTTTCCGCCTGCGCGCCCAGCCGTCCGATACCGGCGGCGTTTCCGACGATTCCGAGATAGGCGGCGCCCAGCGCATAGCCCAACCGCATCACGGTGGGGACCGCGCCCGAGAGGCGCTTTGCATCCCCGGGCGGGGTGCGGGCGGTCGTGAACCGCAGGATGAAGGTCCAGGCCATGCCGAGACCGCTCCCTTCCATCAGGGCGAAGGCCGCGTTAAGCCCGACGGGACCATGCGGAACGGCATAAACGAAGCCGGCTATGCTGGCGATCGCGATGGAGATGCCGCAGGCAATCAGAAGCCGGTCGAGCTTTTCCGGCGACCCGCTGACGAGCACCGCCGCGATTGTCCAGCCGATCGACGAGCAGGCCAATATGTAACCGGCCTCCATCGGCGAAATCCCATGGATCCTGATGAGCAGGAGCGGACCGAAGGCCGTGATGGCGGTCGTGGCGACCGATACGGCAAGGATCATCAGAAGTGCCGCGCCCGAGGCGCGCCGCGGGTCGAGAGCGTTGGCGGGAAGCAGTCTCCCGTTGCCTGCCCGGCCATCGAGCCGGAAGAAGGCCGTCAGGGATATCAAGCCCGCGACGGCGAAGGCAGCCGGGCCGGCGGGCCTGGTTTCAATGCTGCCGAGCGAAATCAGCACGACGGCGAGGCATAAAAGCCCCAGACGGCCGAGAGGCAGGTTCGGCGGCGCATCGGCGGTCCCCGGCGCTTTTGCCTCGCTCGGTTGCAGCAAGATCCAGCCCGCCAGTACAAAGGCCTGCAAGGCGAAGAATCCGAATCCCCAGCGCCAGGTCGCATATTCCACGAATATCCCGCCGACGAGAGGGCCCAGGAACGCGGAGAGGCCCCAGAGCATCGAGACGGTCGCCATGGCCCGTGCCGTATAGCGGCGGGCGAAGAGGGAGTTGACCGCGATGAACGACATCGCCACCAATCCCCCGCCACCCAGCCCCTGCAAGGCGCGGCCGGCGAGGATCAGGGACATGTTCGGACTGAATGTGCTGATGAGGCAGCCGCCGCCGAACAGGAGCGCGGCGCAGGCCATCGGCTTTCGCAGCCCCAGCCGCATTGTCAGCAGCGCGCTTGCCGAACCGGCGACGATCGAGCCGATCTCGTAGAGCGACACGGACCAGCCGATAAAGGCGCCTCCACCGATATCGTCGATGATGACCGGCAGCATTGTCGCCATGATCAGGCTGTCGGCCGCATGCAGCCAGACCGCAAGACATACCAAGGCAAGCGGCCCCAGATGCGAGGCCACGAGGAATTCCCGCCATGGCACGAATGTCGCCGCTTCCGTCCCGCTTTCCACCCTGGCCACCCTGTCTTGCTCCTGTCGAGGACCCAGTGTTACAATCTCAACATTGGTTGAGGTCAAGAGGCTTGGATGTCGAAATCGGCTCTATCCGTGGGGGAGGTTGCCCGGCGCAGCGGACTGCCTGTTTCGACGCTGCATTTTTATGAGCGCAAGGGGTTGATCGCCTCGGAAAGAACGAGCGGCAACCATAGGCTCTATCGCCGCGAGGTGCTGCGCCGCGTGGCCGTGATCAGGGCCGCGCAGAGCGTCGGCATTCCGCTTTCGGAGATCGCCGCCGCCCTTTCGCATCTGCCGACGGAGTCGACACCGGATACGGAGGACTGGGCGCGGATCTCCAGGATCTGGTACGGGGACCTGACGCGCCGAATCGGGCTGTTGACCGCGTTGCGCGACAAGATGGCCCTGTGCATCGGTTGCGGCTGCCTGAGCGTGAGCCGTTGCCCGCTCGTCAATCCCGACGACCGCCTGGGGTTGGAAGGCGCCGGCGCCCGGATGCTGGCGGAAGATGAAGATACGGATATGTAGGATGCTGTGTGCCGCTGCCCCCGCCGGCGGGCCTGCCACAGACCGCGCGCGGTGCGGTTCAGGAGCGATCGACGCGTGCAAGGCGCTTGATCACCGCCTTCAAGTCCTGCGGCGGACAGGCTTTGCTGAAATACCACCCCTGAAGGTGATCGCAGCCCATGGTGGAAAGCAGCCGCATCTGCTCGGCGGTTTCGACGCCTTCGGCGGTCACGAGTTTTCCGAGGCTGTGGGCAAGGTCTATGATCCCGCGCGTGATGGCCTGATCCTCGTGCGAGCAGACCACATTGGCCACGAAGCTCCGATCGATCTTGAGACGGTTGATGGGCAGGTTCCGGAGATCGGTCAGCGATGCATAGCCGGTTCCGAAGTCGTCCAGGGCGATTTCGACGCCGGCGGTATGCAGGCGGCGCAGGCCATGCTCGACGCGCTTCTGGTTGGAGCCGAGGAACATGCCTTCAGTCACCTCGACGCAAAACCTGTCCGGCGCGATGCCGGTCTGGCCGAGCAGTTCGAAGAACCGGTCGATGAAGGTTTCGGACCGGAAATCGGAATTGGTCAGATTGATCGCGATGCACTGCAAGGGAATCGCCTGGGCGGCGAAACCGGCTGCGTCCTTGAAGACCCGTTCGAGCATGAACATGCCGAGGGCGGCACGGACCGCGGGGTCGGAAAAGCCCTCCTGGAAGGCGCCGGGGGTGAGAAGGCCGCGCTGGGGATGGCGCCAGCGCATCAGCGCTTCAAGCGAGATCGCGCCGTTTCCGGCAACCGGTACGATCGGCTGATAGTGGAGCTCGAAGGCGTCGAGACGCAGCCCGTCCTCGATTTCCAGAAGCATGGCCGCGCGACGGTCGGCGATCTCGCCGAGCTTCGGCTGGAAGAGCTCGAAACGGTCGCGGCCCAGCGCCTTGGCCTGATAAAGCGCCAGGTCGGCTGCCTTGAGCAGGCTCTCGGCATCCTGTCGGTCATTGGGGAAGACCGCCACGCCGAGGCTCGACGAGCAGCGTCGCGCCGTCACACCGACCTGGATCGGCTGGCGAATGCTTTCCAGCACCGATTCGAAAAGCGCGTTGGCCGCCGCTGGCGTCGCGTCGGGCAGGACGATGCCGAATTCGTCTCCGCCGAGCCGCGAGATAAAGGCATTCGGGCAGCATGCGGCAAGACGGGCCGCGATGGTTTGCAGCAACTGGTCGCCGGCGGCATGGCCGAAAGAGTCGTTGATTTCCTTGAAGGTGTCGACATCCAGCAGCGCGAGATGGAAATGGCCGCCGACCGAGATCAGCCTGTTGACGAGCGTTTCGACATATTCCTGGAAATAGCGGCGGTTCGGCAGGCCGGTCAGATGGTCGAGATTGGCGATGCGCTTCAGGTGGTCCTTGCTCGCCCGAAGCTCGACTTCCAACTGCTTCCGCGAGGTGATGTCGAAGCGGATCGAGGTATAGCTGTCCGACTTGCCGCGCGCGGAGACATGCGGGACGATGGTCGTATCGACCCAGTAAAGCGAACCGTCCTTGCGCCGGTTGCAGATCTCGCCGTGCCAGATGCGCCCCTGCGCGATTTCCCGATACATGGCCCGAAAGAAGGCGGTGTCGTGCTCGCCGGATTTCAGCATGCGGTGATTGGAGCCGACGAGTTCCGCTTCCGTGTAGCCGCTGATCTCGCAGAACTTGCTGTTCACATAGATGATGGTGCCGCGAACATCCGTGACGGCCACGATCGCGGAATTGTCCAATGCATAGCGGATGAAATCCTCGTCCGGACGGAGCGGCGAGCCGGTTCGCAGCGCCATGGCGGTTTTTTCGAGCGCCCGCCCCAGAGGAGAGCTGTCGGTGGTCGTAAAGGCTATGGGGGCTTCGATATTCTTGGTCAGCATGCTCGGTCTCGTCCGGTAGGAAGTCGATGATCAGGGGGCGTATGCCTGGCGGCAATTCCGCCCCAGCTGTCCAGGAATGGGCGTGTGCCGGCCGCTTTCACGGACGGCGGTGGAGGTCAGAACTCCTCCCAGTCCGCCGCCTTCTGGGCAAGGCCGGATGCGGCCCGGCGCAGCCGCGTGACATTCGCGCTCGCGGCGGCCGGCGGGGCCGCGGGTTTCGGCGCGGCGGGGGACGCGCGGCCGGTCTCATGGCCGTGACCCGGCTGACCGGCGAGTTCGAAACGGCCGATCATGTTTCGGAGCGTTTCCGCCTCATGGGCGAGACTTGCGCTGGCCGCCGTCGATTCCTCGACCATGGCGGCATTCTGCTGGGTGACCTGATCCATCTGGTTGATCGCCGAATTAACCTCCTGAAGGCCGGTCGACTGCTCGCGGGCGGAGGTGGCGATCGCCTGCATGTGTTCGTTGACGGCGGAGATATTGTCCTGGATCATCTTGAGCGCCGCGCCGGTTTCGCTCACGAGTTCCACGCCGTTCTTGACTTCCTGGGAAGAGGAACTGATCAGTTCCTTGATTTCCTTCGCAGCCTTGGCGGAGCGCTGGGCAAGCTCGCGGACTTCCTGCGCGACCACGGCGAAGCCCTTGCCGGCATCTCCGGCCCGCGCCGCCTCGACGCCGGCATTGAGCGCGAGGAGGTTGGTCTGGAAGGCGATTTCGTCGATCACGCCGATGATGCTGGAAATCTGGTTCGAGGATTGCTCGATACGCGCCATGGCGCTGACGGCGTCGGCCACGATCTGGCCCGACCGGTTGGCGCTCGCATTCGCCGCCTCGGTCGCATGGCGCGCCTCGTCGGCGCGTTTTGAGGCATTGCCGACATTGGCGGTGATCTGGTCGAGCGCGGCGGCCGTTTCCTCGAGCGCCGCGGCCTGCTGCTCCGTGCGCCTGGAAAGGTCGCTGGTGCTGGAACTGATCTCGCGCGATCCGCCGTCGATCAGCTCGGTCGAGCGGGACACGGCGGCGAGCGTGTCGCCGAGTTGCCCCAGCGTTTCGTTCATATTGCTGCGCAGCGTCTCGAAGTCCTTGGCAAAGGCGCGGTCGAGCGAGAAATCGAGTTTGCCGGTCGCGAGCTTCGACAGCGCATCGCCGATGGTCTGAACCGCGAAGACACGTTCACCGACATCGTTGGCGAACTTGACCACCTTGACCACCTTGCCGGCGTCGTCGGTGATAGGGTTGTAGGAGGCGTTGAGGAAGATCTGTTTGCCGCCCTTGCCGTAGCGGACGATGTCGCCGATAAAGGGCTTGTTGTCGCGGAAATCCGCCCATAGCTTCTTGAAGAGCTCGTCGCCCGCCGGCCCCGTTTCGAGAAATATCCGATGGCTCTGGCCCTGGATCTCGGCCAGGCTGTAGCCCATGGCCTTGAGGAAGTTCTCGTTGGCGGTGACGATTTCGCCCGTCGCGGTGAATTCGATCACGGCCTGAACACGGCCGATCGCCAGGAGCTGGTTGCGATAGTCGGTATTCTGGATGCGGGCCCGCGCATCGGCCCATTCGACCACGAAGCCGGTAACCTGCTCGCGGTGCTTCAGCGGGGTGACGATCAGGTCGAAGATACGTTGGCCGACCCGGATCGTCGCCTTGTGCTGGGTCTTGAGCGCCGCGAGCATGTTGCGCTGATGGGACGGGTTCTTGTGGAAGATGTCGATATTCGAGCCGATCAGCGTCGACATGCTGAAACGCGGCAATTCCTTTTTCAGGTCGCTCTCGGCTTCCTGGAGCAGGTCCCGCGTCGCCGGGTTCATATAGATGATATTGAGACCGGCATCCGCGATCATGATATTGGCGGTGATCATATCGATCGCGCCGAGTTTCGCCGCATCCTTGTCCGAGAAAAATCTCAACATGCCCAGTTATCCTTCAAGAGTGACCGGAGGCGGCTGAATGCCGCTCCGGTGGATGTTGCATTTCGAATGCCATCCCCAGGAAACTCGGCCCATGAAGTATTTCCAACTTAGCTTCGACGAACACCAACCTGAGAAAACAATATATAGAACGGAAGGATAGCAATTTCGCCCGGCGAATTAGCCAGTTGTTAACCACGGTGTTGCAAATTAACCTGGGATGATCTGCTTCCGACAAAGCAATTGTTCCGCCCGGCCTTGATTGATCGGATGGCGCCCGTTTCGGCGCCGCGATGTTTGCGAACTGGTCCGGCCTGCGGGAGATCGGGGCGGTTTTTGGATATTATCCGGAGGCGCGTTGCGGCGGTTTCGGTTATCGCTGCCCCGAAGCCTGGAAGATGGCGACGGCCTGCATCCGGGTCGCGACGCCGAGCTTCCGCAGGATCTCGCTCACGTGATAGCGGATGGTCCTCTCGGTAATTCCGGTAATCGTGGCGATATCCGGATTCGACTTTCCCTCGGCCATCCATTTCAGGATTTCCCGCTGCGCCTCGGACAGCAGGCAGATATTCGCGGTTTCATCCGTGACGGACGAGGGACACAGCCCCAGCATTTCCGATTTCGCCACGGCCGCCCTCGTCATGAGTTCGACCGCCAGCCCGATATTCCTGGCAACCGTCCTGCAAATAAGGGAGACGGCCGAGATTCCGCTGCGCGTGCCGTCCTTGTGGGCGATGAGAACGACAAGCCCGCTGCACATGTGAAGCGATCTTATATGATCGATGAACCTTTGCTTTCGAATGTCCTCGTAACGGCTTTCGGCGCTGTTCCAGACAAAGGGCTGATCCATCGACATCGCTTGCTGGATGATCGGATCTACGTCGATCCAGTGCAGACGCGCGTAATGATCGATGAAATCGCTCGGAAACGTGCTGAAGGTCGCATCGAGCATGATGTCATGCTTGCTGGCTTTATGGAGGGAAAACAGGAAGCTGTCGAAGCCGAGAAGCCGGATTCCGTCCGACAGGGCCTGGAAAAGGGCGGCATCATCTTCGGCGGCATAGATCGATATGGATATTCCTACCAGTTTTTCGAGGACATCTTTGTCCAAGCGGTCTCCTTTCGGATCGGCAATCAAGATCCGGGTCGCCGATCGTTGCGCAGACAAGTGTTATTTGGTCACTCTTCCAATTTCCTGTTCGCTCGGTCTTGAAGCAGTCTGCCATTGCTCAAGAAATTGTATTGAGTCAATTTTATACTCATAAAATACAACATGCGACGATAGCAACTGAAAATTGTAACTTGTGCCGGCTGATCAAGTTTTCTTGGCTCTCTGACGTTTCATCATGCGGTTCCGCATGGCCGTCGTCGGGATCCGTGGCGATGTCAGCTTGTGCCCTGGCGGGTCGCGTCGAGGGCCCGTTCCTGCGCGCGCGCTTGCCGGAGATGTTCCTCGGCTTCGGTGGCCTCGCGCTGGCGGTTCCACATCCGGGCGTAGAGCCCATCCCTGTGGAGAAGGTCGCTATGCGTGCCGCGTTCGGCGATGAGGCCGTCCTTGAGCACGATGATCTCGTCGGCATCGACGACCGTGGAGAGGCGATGGGCGATGACGAGCGTGGTGCGGTTCCTGGACACGTCGTCCAGCGCCGCCTGGATTTCCTGTTCGGTGCGGGTATCGAGCGCCGAGGTCGCCTCGTCGAGGATCAGGATCGGCGGCGATTTGAGAATGGTCCGGGCGATGGCCACGCGCTGCTTCTCGCCGCCGGAGAGTTTCAGGCCGCGTTCGCCGACAGTCGCGTCATAGCCGTCGGGCAGGCTGCGGATGAAGCCGTCCACCTGGGCGATCCGGGCAGCCGCCTCGATGTCCTCCCGGCTCGCCTCCGGCCGGCCGTAGCGGATATTGTAGGCGATCGTGTCGTTGAACAGCACCGTATCCTGCGGCACCATGCCGATCGCCGCGCGCAGGCTCTTCTGCGTCACGTCCCGCACATCCTGGCCGTCGATGGCGATCGTGCCCCGCTGAATGTCGTAGAAACGGTAGAGCAGGCGCGACAGCGTCGATTTGCCCGCGCCG
>JAGRLJ010000231.1:6130-11814 GCA_020441805.1 Rhizobiaceae bacterium | reverse complement strand
GCGGCGGCGGGATGCGGACGGTGACGAGCACCGACGACGCCGCCCGTTGCCTGCTGTATAAATGGCCCGACCAGAACAGCAAGGCCTATCACCGCGCCAGGGGCATGTGCCTCGACGCGCTCGAGGGGCGCAAGCCCGACGAGGACGCCCGCGAGGCGTTTCTCGATGCGGCGCGCGAGGCCCATATCACGATCCGCCTTCAATAGCGGATAGGAAGGTCCGCGCGACCTGGGCGGGTGAGCCTCGCGGAGGCCGCCGCGTCGCGCGGGTGCATGATCTACTTTTTCGATATTCCTTGAGTCTTCCATCGTTACGGCCGTGCATCGCGTCGCCGGCAATCGGCTGTGCGTGGGCGCAAAAATCCCTCGACAATGCTTCGGCCGGAGGTTTTGTTAGGAGCATTCGGCCGGTATGACGCCCGCCACGGCATGGATCGCACCGGCCTTCGACCATCCTGCGGGAATCGGGACTGTTTCATGCGGACAGATCAGTGGCTCGTCATAATGGTCATCGCGCTGATGATGGCGGCCTTCATCTGGGGCCGATACCGTTATGACATCGTCGCCGCCGTCGCCCTGGTCGCCAGCATGCTGCTGGGGCTGGTGCCCCCGGACAAGGCTTTTACCGGTTTCAGCGACGATATCGTGGTCATTGTCGGCTGCGCGTTGCTGCTGTCCGGCGCCATCGCCCGGTCGGGCGTGATGGACGTGCTCTTGCGGCGCGTGGCGCCGGAAAGCCAGCCACCCCGCGTCCAGCTTCTGATTCTCGTGCTGATCGTCGCCTTCATGTCCTCTTTCGTGAAGAATATCGGCGCGCTGGCGATCATGATCCCCATCGCCCTGCAAATGGCGCGCGCCTCCGGCGTCTCGCCCTCGCTGTTCCTCATGCCGATGTCCTTCGCCTCGCTGCTCGGCGGGCTGATGACCCAGGTGGGCACCTCGCCCAACGTGATCGTCTCGCGCATTCGCGAGGAACTTGCCGGCAAGCCCTTCGGCATGTTCGACTATACGCCGCTCGGCCTCGCGCTCACGCTGGTCGGCATCGCCTTTCTCGTCCTTTTCTACTGTCTGCTTCCCGAGCGGCAACGCAGCGAACGGGCCTTGAACGAGGCGGTGGCGATCAGGAACTACACGACGGAGGCCAAGGTCACGGCCCAGACGCTGACGGTGGGCAAGTCGGTGCGGGACCTCCAGAAGCTGGGAAGCGGCGGCGCCATGATCATCGCCATCATTTCCGACAAGGGCAAGTTCCGCAAGCCGCTGCCCGATACCGCGCTCAAGGGCGGAGACCTGCTGATCATCGAGGGCGAGCAGGAGGCGCTGGACCGGATCGTCAGCCAGGGCCGCCTGAAGCTGACGGTGCAGCGGCCCGAGAAGGCCGCGTCCGGCGTCGAGATCGGCGCGGTGGAGGCCATTGTCGGCGCGGGCTCGCGGCTGATCGGCAAGAGCGCCAAGGACCTCTATCTTTTCGATGCCGGCCTGACGCTGCTTGCGGTGAGCCGCAGCGACGAGCGCTTCGTCGAGCGCCTCGGCGAGATCAAGATCCAGAACGGCGACGTGCTGGTCCTCCAGGGCAACCTACAGAGCCTGCCCGATCATCTCAGGGAGTGGGGCTGCCTTCCGCTCGTCCAGCGCGATGTCCGCCTGGGCTCGGGCCGGAACGGCCTCGTGCCGGTGGCGGTCCTGCTCGGGGCGATGGCGCTGACGGCCATCGGCGCGATCCCGATCGCGGCCGCCTTCTTCGGCGCGGCGCTCCTGGTCGTCCTGCTCGGCGGCCTGCCCCTGCGCGACATCTACAGCCATATCGACGCGCCGATCCTCGTCATGCTCGCCGCGCTCATTCCGGTCAGCGACGCGCTGCGGACCACGGGAACGACCGATATCATCGCGGGCTGGCTCTCGACGCTTGCCGCCATGATGCCGTCCTATGGCGCGCTGGCGCTGATCCTCGTCGCGGCGATGGCCGTCACGCCCTTCCTCAACAATGCCGCCACGGTGCTGGTCATGGCGCCGATCGCGGCAACCTTCGCCGGCAAGCTGGGCTATGCGCCGGAAGCCTTCCTGATGGCCGTGGCGATCGGGGCCGGTTGCGACTTCCTCACGCCGATCGGGCATCAGTGCAATACGCTGGTCATGGGGCCGGGTGGCTACCGCTTCGGGGATTACTGGAGGCTCGGCCTGCCGCTATCGGTGATCGTGATCCTCGTCGCGGTCCCGCTGCTGCTCGTCGTCTGGCCGCTATAGCCGCTCGCCGGCGGCAATTCCTGGTTTTCTCGGCGCGGCCTTCAGGCGCGCCGCGAGCTCGGCACGGGAGACGCCGAGAAGGTCGGCGACCGTTCGGGCGGGAAAGCGCCGCCTGACGACGAGATCCGCCGCGAGTTCCACATTCCCGGCGAGGCCGCGAACGGCGCTGCGGAGTATGTCCAGTTCCAGCACCTTGCGTCCGAGCGCGCGCTCGAGATCGCGGATACGCTCTTCAAGCCTGCGGGTTCCGGGGTCGCCGCCGCTGACAGATTCATCCGGCTTCAAACTTGACCTTTCCCTGCTGCATTGGAACGAACCCATCCGTCGGGATGGGTTCGTCGCCCAAAGCGGGTTACATCTTCTTGGCGGATGCCTTTTTGGCCGGAGCCTTCTTGGCAGGCGCCTTCTTTTTCTTGGCGGAGGCTGTCTTGCAGGAATGCTTCTTGCTGGCCTTGCAGGTCGGCTTCTTGACATGCGAGGCGGTCTTGTGCGCCGCCATGGCGGCATTGGCGACGCCGGGGGTCATCAGCGGAGCGCCGAACGCGAGCGGCACGCAAAGGGCAAGCGCGGTCAGGAGGGACTTCTTCATTTCGGTATCCTTCAGGGTTTGCGATTGGATTTCTGTGGAGGCGGGTCGACCGGCTTCAATCCGAATATGACCAGCGCTTTGGCGAAGGCTCTCGCGCCTTGCGATTCTTTCCGGTGACGACAAAGATAGATCGCCCTCTTTCTCAAACGGTCGGCCGTCCCCACATCTCGGGATGCGGCATTTGATGCGATGGCCTGGTCCAGTTGCCGCTGAAGCTGATTGCAGCGCTCGAGCCGGCCGCTTCTTTCCTTGGGCAGGCGCGGCGCGGCGGAGGCCGAAACCAGGAAGGCCACGATCCCCAAACCGACAGCGATCTTGGTAACAGCCATTCCGGTACGTGCCTCGAGCTTGGACCCGGACGTCGGGAATCAAACGTCGCAGGTCTTTTATCTCCTTGTTTTGTAATGAGGATATTTCTTGGATATGTTCGATTTGTTTCTGGATTGTAGCCGCGATTTTTTGCCGGCGGCGTCGCATCGGCTGGCGAAGCAGAGCGTT
Organism: Rhizobiaceae bacterium; assembly: GCA_020441805.1. GTDB lineage: Bacteria > Pseudomonadota > Alphaproteobacteria > Rhizobiales > Rhizobiaceae > Rhizobium_E. The sequence continues at coordinate 8,484 of JAGRLJ010000231.1, read as the reverse complement.
TACACTTATAATCCCGAGGCTCGGGAGAATGTCGTGAAGGCGGTCGCAAGCATCTTGGTTGTCGATGACGAAGCGGAGATCCGGGATCTCCTGCGCGATTTCCTGGAGCGGCGCGGCTTCCGCGTCGAGACGGCGGGCGATGGGACCGAGATGGAAGCGATCCTGCGGCAGAAGCCGGTGGATCTCATCGTTCTCGATGTCATGCTTCCCGGCCGGAGCGGCCTCGATATCTGCCAGGACCTCCGGGCGACGTCGAGAACCCCGGTGATCATGCTGACGGCGGCGGCCGATACGACGGATCGCATCCTGGGGCTCGAACTGGGCGCAGACGACTATCTGGCCAAGCCTTTCGATCCGCGGGAGCTTTCGGCGCGCATCAAGGCCGTGCTCCGCCGCCGCGCCCCCGGCGCATCCGGGCCGGCGGCGAAATCCGGCGACGCGAGAATCTACCGTTTCGCGGGATGGACGCTCGACATCGGGCGTCGGCGGCTCCAGGATCCGAAAGGAGTCCGGGTGGAACTGACCTCGGCCGAGTTCAACCTGCTCAGGGGGCTCGCCGACAGCAAGCAGCGGGTGCTGAGCCGCGACTACATTCTCGAACTCTCGGGCGCCGAGTGGGACAGTTTCGACCGCAGCGTCGATATCATGATCAGCCGCCTGCGCCGCAAGCTCGGCGACAATCCGCGCGCGCCGCGGATCATCCAGACCGTGCGCGGCGGCGGCTACCAGTTCGTCGCGGAAACGACCGAGGAATGAGGCGGCTCTTTCCGCGCGCCCTGCCGGCCTGGATCCTGATCATCGTGGTCGGCGGACTGCTCGCGACCCAGATCGCGATGTTCTCGATCACCGCGACCAATGTATCCGAATCCAACGAGATCGTCGATCTCTACCGCCTCAACGAACGGGCGCTGTCGCTGGTGCGCCTGCTCCAGCGGACGGAGAAGCACAATCGCGAGGAGATCATCGCGAGCCTGGTCAATTCGACCTTCGCCGTGAAGATAGGATCCGCCCCGGCGATCGTCTCGACGATTCCACCGGACGACGTCCTGGCGGAGCTGGAGGATATCATGGTGGCGCGGCTCGCCCGCTACGGCGTGGTGGACGCGCGCGTGCGGCGCGATTCGGCTTCGAGCATCCAGACCGATGGCACGCCGCAGCCCTCCAGCGACGCGGGCACGGTCGAAACCGACCTGATCGCGCTCGCCCGGGACTTTCTCGAAAGCGACCGATATACCGTGTCGCTGCAATTCAAGGACGGCCAATGGATCAACTTCACCACGCCGATCACGCCCGCCGCCGCGATGTTCACGCCGCAGAGCGTGCCGGTCTATATCGGCATCGCGGCCTGCGTGGCGCTTCTCTCCTTCTGGGCGGTGCGGCGGCTGACCGCCCCCTACCTGCTGCTGGAGGATGCGGTGACGCGGCTCGGCAAGGACTTCAAGACGCCGCCGGTCTCCGAGCAGGGCAGCCCGGAATACCGCTCCGCGGCGCGGGCCCTGAACTCGATGCAGAAGCGGCTCCTCGAATATGTCGAGGACCGGGAGCATCTCGCCGCGGCGCTCGCGCATGACCTGCGCACGCCTGTCACCAAGATGCGGCTGCGTCTCGAATTGTTGCGGAACCCGGCGGTGAAGGCGGCGCTCAAGCACGATATCGAGAATATCGAGCTGACGGTGAAGTCGGTCATGGATTTCGCCAAGCTCCGCGTCAGCGAGGAGGAGCCGGAACGGATCGACTTCTGGTCGATGGTCTATGCCGTGGCCGACGAATATCCCGATGCCGAGCTGGAGGACGATCAGGACGAGGGCGAGCGGCTGCTCTGCACCGTCCAGCCGGCCTCGCTGCGCCGCTGTATTGTCAATCTGGTGGAAAATGCCATTCTCTACGGCGGGAAGGCGCATATTTCGGTTCGCGCGACCGAGCGCGACCTGCGGCTGCTGATCTCCGACGAAGGACCGGGCATCCCTGAAAACCAGCTCGAAGCCGTCTTCCGCCCCTTCCATCGCCTGGAACGCTCGCGCAGCCGCGAGACGGGCGGTTCCGGGCTTGGGCTGACGATCGCGCGAAGCCTGATCCAGAAGATGGGTGGCGACATCGCCCTTGCCAACACCGCTGGCGGCGGCCTGTGCGCGACATTGATCCTGCCGCGCGCCGACCCGGCGTGAGCCTGCGGGAAGACCGGCTCTCCACTCATGTGCAATTCAATCGGTTCCGGACGGTTCGTCAGGTCCTCGGCACGAGGCCACGAATGACATCGAAGCTGCGCAGGGTTTGTCAACAACGTCGACTTTCAATTCATTCTTGATTGCTTAGGCAGCCGGGAAATAAGAAAGTGGTGCCCAGGGGCGGAATCG
>JAGRLJ010000231.1:764-6101 GCA_020441805.1 Rhizobiaceae bacterium | reverse complement strand
CTACCAACTGAGCTACCTGGGCGACCGGGCTTTTCGCTTCTTTCGGAAGCGCCGGGGAATGGTGCGCCCCGGAAGCGAGCGGGGTTATAGCATCCTGACCTTTTGGCGCAAGCCCCTATTCGACATTTTTTTGAACGGGTTCAAGATGCTGAAATAATTGGCCTATCAATCGTCGCCACGCTGCCGCTGGCCGCCGGTGTCCCCGCCTTCGGCGCTGGACTCGTCATCCACGACCGGGATCGCATAGGCGCCGTTCAGCCAGCGGGCGAGGTCGAGATTTCGACAGCGCTCGGAGCAGAACGGATAGCTTTCGCGTGTCGAGGGGCGGTCGCATTCGGGGCAGGGGCGGGATTTTCGCAGCGGCTCGACATTGGAGGGCATGTCAGCCCTCCTGCCACTTGGCGTGAAATTCGTAGCCCTCGCCGGTGAGAAGCTGGACCGTCTCGAAGAGCGGCAATCCGACGACGGCGGAATAGGAGCCCGTGAGCTTCTGGATGAAGGTTCCGGCGAAACCCTGGATGCCGTAGCCGCCGGCCTTGCCACGCCACTCGCCCGAAGCGAGATAGCTCTTCATTTCAAGCCCCGACAACCGCTTGAAGCGCACCTTGGTCTCGACCACCTTGATACGCGTCGTGCTTTGCGGCGTGATCAGGCAGATGCCGGTATAGACCCAATGGCTGCGGCCCGACAGGAGATGGAGGGAGGAGGAGGCCTCCTCGAGATATTCCGGCTTGCCGAGAATGCGCCGGCCGACCGCCACCACCGTGTCGGCGGCGAGGATATAGCTGCCCGCCCAGGCCGGATCGGTGCGCACGGTCTGGAATGCGGCCTCGGCCTTGTCCTGCGCCAGCCGCCGCGCGAGCGACCGCGGATGCTCCGCCCGCCGGGGCGTCTCGTCGAGATCCATCGGCATCAGCTTGTCGGGCGCTATGCCTGCCTGTGCCAGCAGGTCGAGCCTGCGCGGCGAGCCGGATGCCAGTATCAGCCTCTGTTTCAGCATGCCCGCGCCGGCTCCAACGGAAAGTCTTACTTGAAGCGGTAGGTGATGCGGCCCTTGGTCAGGTCGTAGGGCGTCATTTCCACGAGCACCTTGTCGCCCGCCAGCACGCGGATGCGGTTCTTGCGCATGCGGCCGGCCGTGTGGGCGATGATTTCATGCTCGTTCTCGAGCTTTACGCGAAACGTGGCATTGGGCAGCAATTCGGTCACGACGCCCGGAAATTCCAGAACTTCTTCTTTCGCCATATTTGGGATGTCTTCCTAGATGTTTGTCCCAGGGCGGCGCGCTGGGCCGGCCGGGAATTGGCGCGGAAACTACACAAAAGCGACCGGCTACTCAACCCGCCCGCACCGGCTTTTTCTGCGTAAATACGTCAAATCGGGCATTCATCCGCTGTCGGCGGCCGTGCGGGTGACGAGGCGGCTGCCGATGAGCTTCGAAATGTGGTCGCGCACCCCGCGATAGGCATCGAGAATCTGTTCGCGGGTGCCGGTCGCGACCGTCGGATCCGGGGTCGGCCAGTATTCGACATCGACCGGCCAGGAGCGGGTGAGTTCGAGCGCCTTGTGATGCGCCTCGGGCGCCAGCGTGATGATCAGGTCGAAATAGTCGTCCTCGAGATCGTCCAGATTGTGCGGCTGGTGCCGGCCGAGACTGAGGCCGATCTCGTCGAGCACCACGTCGACGAAGGGGTCCCGTTCCCCCCGGCGCACGCCGGCGGAGGCGACATAGACGCTTTTCGGCAGGGCGTGCCGGGCCATGGCCTCGGCGATCGGCGATCGGATCGCGTTCATTCCGCACATGAAAAGCACCGCACCGGGCATCCTGCCCGAGCGTTTGCCATTCTCCGGCCCCATTCGTCTCAGCCCCGCCAGTACAGCACGCAGACCAGCGTGAAGAGCCGACGCGCGGTGTCGAAATCGAGGGTGATCTTGCCGGCCAGCCGGTCCTGCAAGGTTTGCGATCCTTCATTGTGGATGCCGCGCCGGCCCATGTCGATCGCCTCGATCTGCGAGGGGGTCGAGGACCGGATCGCCTGGTAATAGCTCTCGCAGATCATGAAATAGTCCTTGATGATCCGCCGGAAGGGCGTGAGCGAGAGAATATGGGTGGTGACGGGCTCGCCGGCCTCGCTGGAGACGGCCAGGACCAGCTTCTGGTCCATCAGCGACAGCTTGAGATGGTAAGGCCCGCCGGGATGCCCGACCGGCTCGAACGAATTTTCCTCCAGAAGGTCGAAGATCGCCACGGCGCGTTCGTGCTCGACATCCGGCGTGGAACGGCCGATCGATTCGTCGAGTACGACATCCGTCAATCGATGAGCGCCCTTTGTCATGTCTCAGGCCTCCGGATTGAGCCGGATGGCGACCGAGCGCGCATGCGCGTCCAGTCCCTCGCATTCGGCGAGCGTTATGGCGGCGGGCGCGAGCGTCTTCAATTGCGCGGCGTCGAGCCGCAGCACCGAGGATCGTTTCATGTAATCGAGCACCGAAAGGCCGGAGGAAAAGCGGGCCGACCGTGCCGTGGGCAGGACATGGTTGGAGCCGCCGACATAGTCGCCGATCACTTCCGGCGTGTGGCGACCCAGGAAGAACGCGCCGGCATTGCGGATCCTCTCCATCAGCCTTTCGGGCGTTCCCGTGGCGATCTCGACATGTTCCGCCGCGATCCTGTCGGCGAGCGGCGGCGCAGCGTCGAGCTCGGGCACGAGGATGACGGCGCCGAAATCCCGCCAGCTCGCGGCGGCCGTCTGCGCGCGCGACAGCCGTCCGAGCTGGCGTTCCACGGCGGCCTCGACGGCGCGGCCGAAATTCTCGTCATCGGTGATGAGGATCGATTGCGCGCCCGTGTCGTGCTCCGCCTGGGCCAGAAGGTCCGCGGCGAGCCAGTCGGGATCGTTGTCCGCATCCGCGATCACCAGCACCTCGGAGGGCCCCGCGATCATGTCGATGCCGACCGTGCCGAAGACCTGCCGCTTGGCGGCGGCGACATAGGCATTGCCGGGACCGGTGATCTTGGCGACCGGCCTGACGGTCGCGGTGCCATAGGCGAGCGCCGCGACCGCCTGCGCGCCGCCGATGCGATAGATCTCGTCGATGCCGGCGATCCTGGCCGCCGCGAGCACCGCGGGATTGATCGCGCCTTCCCGAGCCGGAACGACCATGACGATGCGCGGCACGCCGGCGACGCGGGCGGGAATGGCGTTCATCAGCACCGAGCTCGGATAGCTCGCCATACCGCCGGGGACGTAGAGGCCCACCGCCTCGATCGCCGTCCAGCGGGAGCCGAGCGTTACACCGAGCGCGTCCTGATAGATGTCGTCCTTGGGGAGTTGCCGGCGATGATGTTTCTCGATGCGCCCCGCGGCGAGCTCAAGCGCCTGCCGCACGGCGGGGTCGATCGCGTCGAGCGCCGCGTCGAGTTCCCCGGCCGGGACTCGCATCGGCACCCGCTCGAAATCCAGCGCGTCGAACTTCAGCGAATAGTCCCGGAGGGCGTCGTCGCCGCGCGCGACCACATCGGCGATGATCGCCGTGACGGCGGCGTTCACATCGTCCGAGGCCTCGCGCTTGGTGGTGAGAAAGGCGGCGAAATCGCGCTCGAAGCCGGGCGCCGCGGAATTGAGCCAGATTGCCAATATGCCCCCGTCGGAAGAAAGGTCGTCATGCCGCTCCGGGATGGCGCGGCTTGAGTTTGGTTTCCCACGCTCCGCCGGTATCCGCAAGCTGAACTTCGATACAGTCCACATCGAGCAGGATCGAGCCGCCCCCCGAAAGCACGAGTTCGACCGAGCCGTCGGGGCCCGCGCCCTCCGTCTCATAGGTCATCGCCAGTAGGGAGAGGACGCAATCGCCGTTCTTGCGGTCGAAGCCGATCGAGCGGACGCCCTTGACCTGCTTGAACACCAGGGCGGCGCGCCGTCGCTCGAAAGGCTTGTCGCCCGCTTCGGTCTCTTCCCAGACGAAGCGGTTGGCGGCGATCGCGAATTGCTTGCGGGACGGCCAGTATTGCAGGTCGTCGCATTTGAACACGGCATCCTGCATATGGGCGGAAACCACTTGCAGGTCTTCGTCGTCGAGGGCTAGGAGCTTGAGCGTCATGTCCATTCGTCCGGCATAGGATCGGGGCCCGATCGGCGGGCCGTTTCTGCCTTTCAGATAGGGTGCGGCGCCCGGTTCCGCAACTCTACTCGCTGACCCGTTCGACAATCGCGCCGCAGCGGGTGAGTTTTTCCTCGAGCCGCTCGAAGCCGCGATCGAGATGGTAGACGCGCGAGACGACGGTTTCGCCCTCGGCGGCCAGTCCGGCGATCACCAGCGACACCGAGGCGCGCAGGTCGGTCGCCATGACCGGCGCGCCCTTCAACTCGTTGACGCCCTGAATCCGCGCGATCTGGCCGGACAGGGTGATCCGTGCACCAAGTCTTGCCAGCTCCTGCACATGCATGAAGCGGTTCTCGAAAATCGTTTCGGTGACATGAGATACGCCGATGGAGCGTGTCATCAATCCCATGAACTGGGCCTGCAAATCGGTCGGGAACCCCGGATAGACTTCAGTCGTCACATCAACCGGCCTGATTTCACCGCCAAGTCGACGCACGCGAATGCCATCACCCTCGGCAAAGACTTCTGCACCGGCAGCACGGATCTTGTCGAGCGCAACCTCCAGAAGGTCGGTACGCGCACCGTCGAGAAGGACGTCCCCGCCAGTCATGGCAACCGCCATGGCGTAAGTTCCCGTTTCGATACGATCCGGAATGACCGCGACGCGCGCACCGGAAAGTCCGGCTACGCCTTCGATCCGGATTTTAGGCGTGCCTGCCCCGGAAATTCGTGCGCCCATCGCATTGAGGCATTCGGCAAGATTGACGACCTCGGGTTCGCAGGCCGCATTCTCAATCAGTGTTTCACCCCTGGCCAGCGATGCCGCCATCAGCATCACGTGGGTCGCCCCGACTGACACCTTCGGAAAAACATACCGGTTGCCAACCAGGCCACCAGGAGCGCGTGCATTGACATAGCCGCTCTCAATGTCGATCTCGGCGCCGAGGGCGCGCAAACCGTCTATGAAGAGGTCAACGGGACGGGTGCCGATGGCACATCCGCCAGGCAGCGAAACCTTGGCTTCGTGCATACGCGCCAGGAGCGGGCCGATAACCCAGAAACTCGCGCGCATCTTTGAGACGAGCTCGTAGGGCGCCGTGGTGTCGACAATGTTTCTTGCGGTGAAATGGATCGTCCGGGAATAGCCCTCGCCCTGGCGTTCACGCCGGCCGTTCACTGAATAATCGACACCGTGATTTCCCAGAATCCGGATGAGCTGCTCGACATCGGCCA
>JAGRLJ010000231.1:0-641 GCA_020441805.1 Rhizobiaceae bacterium | reverse complement strand
ATGCGAATCCTGTCCATGGTGAACCTTTCCGGGAGCGCCCGGCCCATTGATATCCGGCGTTGCTCTAGCCCAAGGACGGCATCCATTCAAGAAAACAGTCAGGTGGCGTTTGCCATGACATTTTCATTCGCAGTGATGATTTCAGCCTTCGGCGTCTTCGATACCATGCTGATCACCCGTGGATGCCGGATCGAGACCGCCTGGCCGCGAGTCAGCCTCGCCCGAACGACGGGCCCGGGCTTGCGCCTTGCGGCGCTGGAGGTTCTTTCTCAATTGCTCGGCAAGGCGCGCCTTGCGTCGCTGTTCCTCCGTGATGCGCCCCGGTTTATCCGCCGCCATGTCCGTTACGCCCGTTACCACATCATCAGCCCGGATACCGGGCCGTTTCGCAGCCCTCTCCTTAGCGGCCAAAAAAAGCGGTGCCAAGCGCTTGCACCATGGGATTTGTTATGGCAGAAGTCCGCCGCATTCAGAGGCGCTGCCGTAGCTCAGGGGTAGAGCACTCCCTTGGTAAGGGAGAGGTCGAGAGATCAATCCTCTCTCGCAGCACCATTCAAAGCCTTGAAATCCCGCCCCGCTGCGTAACCCTAACTCCAAACGCCCGTCGCATACCCGGCGCGGCGGGGACAGTATCCCGCCAC
>JAGRLJ010000230.1:354-3272 GCA_020441805.1 Rhizobiaceae bacterium | reverse complement strand
CGACCAGGAAGAGGCGCTGGCGCTGTCCGACAATGTCGCGATCCTCGACCGGGGCCGCATCGTGCAGATGGGACCGCCGACCGATATCTACGAGCATCCCAGGACGCGCTTCGCCGCCGAATTCCTCGGCGACACCAATTTCCTCAAGGGCACCGTGGCCGATGGCGCGATCCGCCTCGGCGACGGGACGCGGCTCCGCAGCCAGGCGGCATTGCCGCCGGCGGGCCGGCCGGTGACGGTCGCCGTCCGGCCGGAAAAGATGGAGATCGTCGCGGGCGAGGCGGCGGAACGGCCGGATGCCAACCGGCTCAGCGCCCGGATCGACGACGTGATCTATGCCGGACCGGCGCTGACCTATGCGCTGACCGCAAGCGACGGCACGCCGGTCAAGATTTTCGCCCAGAACCGCACCGGAACGATCCTTACCGAAGGCAGCGCGGTGACGCTTTTCTGGCCTCCCGGCCATACGATCGTCATGGAGGACGCGGTGTGAGCGAGGGCGACCGCCGGACACGGCATGTCGTCATCGACATGCAGCGCCTCTTCGCCGAGGACACCGCCTGGCACACGCCCGCGATCACCGAGATCCTGCCCAATGTGCTCACGCTCTGCAACGCCTTCGAGGGCCGCACGCTGTTCGCCAAGTTCATGCTGCCGCATACGCCGGACCATGCGGCCGGGCGCTGGCGCGACTATTACCGGCGCTGGTCGATGCTGACCACGGCCGAATTCGATCCCGCCTTCCAGGACCTGATGGCGCCGCTCGCGGCCCGCGCCCGGCCGGAGGACGTGCTGGAAAAAACCACCTATTCCGTCTTCCAGATACCCGGCCTGGCCGAACGGCTCCGGGGGGAGGGGGTCGAAAAGCTGGTGTTCAGCGGCGTCGAAACCGATATCTGCGTTCTGGCCAGCGTCTTCGACGCGATCGACGCCGGCTTCCACGCGGTGGTGATTTCCGACGCGGTCGGCAGTTCCGCGCCCGCCGCCCACCGGGCCGCGCTCGACCATGTGCTGAGCCGGATGCCCGACCAGATCGACATCATCCCGACCGCCGGGGCGGTCGCCGCCGGAGGATATGCGGCATAGGGACCCGGATTGCCTGTGCCGGCTCCCGCCCGGCGATGGGTCTTGCCGTCGGCATCCTACGCTGCGATACTCGCGCCGCAGGCGGGAAGGGCTGATGGCGGACGCTTCGACATTGGAGATCAGGGAGACGCGGGCGACGGCGCTCGGAGAGGCCGAGGCGCATCTGACGACGTCTTATTGCGACCATCGCCTCGCGCCGGAAGACAGGAGCGAGGCCGTCGATTTCCGCCACCGCTGCCTGCCGCTCGGCGGCTCCGGCTTCAACTTCCTGCAATATGGCCGGGAGGTCTCGGTCAGCTCGCGCGGCTTCGAGGAATTTTACATGCTCGAAATGCCGGTGGCGGGCGGCGTCGACATCGCCTTCGGCACCGAGAGCATTCGCTCGGAGCCGGGCAAGGCGCTGATCCTGTCGCCAGGCCCCAAATTCCGCTCGCGCTGGCGCGAGGGCACGCGGCAATGGATGTTGCAGATCGACCGGCGGCTGGTCGAGGAGCGCGTCGCCGCCATCGCCCGCCGCCGCGACAGCGTCAATCCGGTCTTCAACCCGGTGATCGACCTCCGGACCCGGCACGGACGCCATCTGCTGTCGGTCCTCAAGGCCTTTTCCGGCATGCTCGGCGACGACCCCCACGCGATCGGACGCGAGACGATCGACGGAGCCATGACATCCGTGGTCGACGAACTCCTGCGCAACATCGCCTTCACCCGCGACGGCTCCGTCGTGCCGGAACGGCTGCATGCGGCGCCGCGCCATGTGAAGCAGGCGATGGACGCTCTCCGGTCGCGCTATGCCGAGCGGCTGCTGATCCCCGTGCTCGCGGGCGAGATCGGCATTTCCGAACGCGCCCTCTATGACGGCTTCCAGGCCTGCTACCAGCGCACGCCGCACGAGATCCTGACCCGCATCCGCATGGAGGCCGCCCGCCAACTGATCCGGGAGGAGGGCCTTTCCGCCGCCGAGGCCGCCCGGCGCGTCGGCATCCATCATCTCGGACGGTTCTCCGCCACCTACCGGGAGGCCTTCGGCGTCCTGCCCTCGGCGGATATCCGCCGGGATCACTAGAGCCGTCGGCGCAGCCGGGATCCCGCCTTCCACGGCTCCGCGCGCCGGATAAAGCGGCGCCATTGCCCCCTTTCCCTTGAAAGTCCGACCTGCAAATGAAGGCTTTGGCCGTTATTGTACCGGCGGCCTTCGGCTATTCTTCCGCCCACGCGCCGGGCGCGCCGGCATTCTTCGGCGGCACCAAGCAATCCGGCCTCGGGCGCGAAAACTCGCGCCACGGCCTCAAGGCCTTCACCGAACTCAAATATGTCTGCATCGATCTGGAATATGAGGATCCTTCCATGCTCAACACCAACTCATCCGACAACGAACTGCACGCCTGGGACCGGGATCACTTCTTCCATCCGTCCACCGCCATGGGCCAGCATGCGCGCGGGGAAACGCCCAACCGCATCGTCCAGCAGGCCGAGGGCGTCTATATCGTCGACCGCGAGGGCAAGCGCAGCCTCGACGGCTTCGCCGGCCTCTATTGCGTCAATGTCGGCTATGGCCGCAAGTCGATCGCCGACGCCATCGCCGCGCAGGCCGCGGCGCTGCCCTATTACCATGCCTATGCGGGACACGGCTCGGAACCCTCGATCCGTCTCGCGAAAATGGTGATCGACCGCGCGCCGGCCGGCATGAGCCGCGTCTTCTTCGGCCTTTCGGGATCCGACGCCAACGAGACCAACCTCAAGCTCGTCTGGTATATCAACAACGTGCTGGGGCGGCCGGAGAAGAAGAAGGTCATTTCGCGCTGGCGCGGCTATCACGGCTCCGGCGTCATGAC
>JAGRLJ010000230.1:0-261 GCA_020441805.1 Rhizobiaceae bacterium | reverse complement strand
CGCCGCGCCGACCGCGCCATGGACGAGGCGCAGTTCAGCCGCCACTGCGCCGAAAAGCTGGAGGAGCTGATCCTGGCCGAAGGGCCGGACACGATCGCCGCCTTCATCGGCGAACCGGTGCTCGGCACCGGCGGCATCGTGCCGCCGCCGCGGGGATACTGGGAGGCGATCCAGGCCGTGCTCGAAAAATACGACATCATGCTGATCGCCGACGAGGTCGTCACCGGCTTCGGCCGGCTCGGGACGATGTTCGGCTCCGAC
>JAGRLJ010000229.1 GCA_020441805.1 Rhizobiaceae bacterium | reverse complement strand
AGGCCTTCGGCGTCATGGGCGGCTATATAGCCGGCTCGACGGCGCTTATCGACTTCATCCGGTCCTTCGCCTCGGGCTTCATCTTCACCACGTCGCTGCCACCGGCGATCGCCGCCGGCGCATGCGCCTCCATCCAGCATCTCAAGACCAGCCCCTTCGAGCGCGCGCGCCATCAGGACCGCGTCCGCAGGCTGCGCGCCGCACTCGACCGCAACGGCATCCCGCATCTCGACAATCCGAGCCATATCGTGCCGGTCATGGTCCGGGACGCGGTCAAATGCAAATGGCTGTCGGACCTGCTGCTCGACAATTTCGGCATCTATGTCCAGCCGATCAACTATCCGACGGTCCCGAAGAAGACCGAGCGCCTGCGCATCACGCCCGCGCCCTACCATACCGATGACGATATAGAGTCCCTGGTCGGCGCGCTCCATTCGCTCTGGTCGCGCTGCGCGCTCGCCCGCGCCGTCGCCTGATCCGGAAACACCCTCTTGAATCTCGATCGCCGACCGGCGAAAGCTGGTCGGCGATTTCATTTCGGGGGACAGGATGCAGGCCAGACTCAACGACGTCATCGACCGGGCGCTCGACAGTGGAAGGATCACCGGTACGGTTGTGCTCGTCCATCGCGACGGGGAGCCCGTCTTTCGCCGCGCCGCCGGCCTTGCGGACCGCGAGGCCGGCATGCCCGTCGCCTTCGACACGATCTTCCGCCTCGCCTCCGTCACCAAGCCGATCGTGGCGGCGACCGCGCTCGCCATGGTGGAGCGCGGGCTGTTCGCGCTTTCCGACCCGGTGGCGAAGTACCTGCCCTGGTTCCGCCCTCCGCTTGGCGACGGCTCGGTGCCCGATATCACCATCCACCATCTCCTGACCCATACGGCCGGTCTCGTCTATGACCCCGCACTGGAGCGGCTTCCGGCCGACAGGGCGATCTCGATGGGCCTCTCCGACACCGATCTCGATTTCGAGACCAATTTCAGCCGGCACAATGCGGTTCCGCTCGCCTTTCCACCGGGAACGCGCTGGGCCTATTCCTTCGCGACCGATATTCTCGGCGCCGCGATCGCCGCCATCCACGGCGGCACGCTGGAGGATGCCGTGGTGCGGTTCATCGCCGGTCCGCTCGGAATGAAGGACACCCGATTCCATGTGACCGATCCCGCCCGGCTCGCGGCGCCCTATGGCGACGCCGAGCCGCGGCCGGTGCGCATGCCCGACGGATGGGCGGGCGGGGATCCGGCGGGATGGACGCTGACCTTCTCGCCGAACCGCATCTTCAACCCCAGGGCCTTCCAGTCCGGCGGCGCCGGCATGGTGGGAACGGCAACCGATGTCATGACGCTTTTCGACATGCTGGCGGGCGGCGGCGGGGATATCCTTTCCGGCGACCTCGTCGAGGCCGGTCTCTCCAACCGGATCGGCGCGCTCGACATGGACGAACCGGGCGTCCGGTTCGGCTATTTCGGCGCGGTCGTGACCGACCGCAGGCTCGCCATGACGCCCCAGTCCCCCGGCACCGTGCGCTGGGGCGGCGTCTATGGGCTGGACTGGTTCATCGACCGCGTAAACGGCCTGACGGCGCTCCTCGTCACCAACAATGCGATGGAAGGCTGCACCGGCGCTTTCCCGCTCGATATCCGCGACGCCATCTACGGCGTCTGAACGTCGTCGGCCTCGGTCCGTCCCGCCGCGGCCCCGGCCGCCAGGAGCCCGACGAAATCGTCGAGCTCGCTTTCGAGCCGTCCGGCGGGAATGCCCACGAAACGGGCCTCCAGGCTGATCGAGATGATGCCATGCACGGCCGCGAACAGCGTGAGCGCCCGGATCCTGAGGTCTTCCTCGCTCATCTGCGGATTGAGCGTCGCCAGCGGCCGGGCGATGAACTGGATCAGGAACATGTGCTTTTCGAGGTGCCACGCCGGCGCCTCGACGGTGTCGGGCAGGCGATGGTCGAACAGCGCCGACCACAGATTGCGGTTGGCGAGCGCGAATTCGAGATAGCCGTGGGCAAGGATGCGAAGCTGCTGGGCAGGCTCCTCCCGCCCCTCGAGCGCCGCGACGAGATCGGCCTCCAGCAGGCCGAGCGTCGCCGAATTGACATGCAGCACCAGTTCGTCGAGGTCGCGGAAGACCGTGTAGAGCCCGCCCAGCGCGCAGCCGGCATCCTGCGTGACATCGCGCGCGCGGAGATTCGCCAGTCCGTTCTCCGCGATACGGCGCGTCGCCGCCTCGATCAGCCGCGCCTTGAGGTCCTCGCGCTTCATTTCCCGCCTGCCGGCCATCGCGGTCCTCCAGAAATTATGAACGATGTTCAAAATAGTTCTTGCACATCTTTGGCCTTTGTGTCAAAACCCATTTCATGAACATTGTTCATTTATGACCACGACGTTGAAACCGACCTTTCCCGCAACGCGGCGAATGATCGCGCCGGGAAAAACGTCCAAGCCTCATCGGAGGAACGACATGCAGACCAGCCTCATCGCCTCACGGAAATTCGCGCCCTTGTTCTGGACGCAGTTTCTGTCGGCCTTCAATGACAATTTCCTCAAGAACACACTGGTGTTCCTGATCATGTTCCAGATGGCGGCCGAGGGCGGCGCGCTGGTGGCCCTGGCCGGCGGCATCTTCATCCTGCCCTTCCTGCTGCTCTCGGCGCTGGGCGGCGAATTGGCCGACAAGCACGACAAGGCGGTGATGGCCGAGCGGCTGAAGCGCGCCGAGATCGGGGTGGCGGCCATCGCGGTCGCCGGCATCGCGTTGTCCTCGATCGCCGTGCTGATGGTCGCGCTCTTCGGCTTCGGCGTGATTTCAGCGCTGTTCGGGCCGATCAAATACGGCATCCTGCCCGACCATCTCGAGCGCCGCGACCTGCCGGCCGCCAATGCCTGGATCGAGGGCGGCACCTTCATCGCCATTCTCGGCGGCACGATCGCGGCGGCCGTCTCCTTCAGCGGCGAAGGCGGTCTTTGGCTCTTCGGCCCGCTGATGATGGCACTCGCCGTCGCCTGCTGGCTGGCCGCGCGCATGATCCCCAAGACCGGCGCCAAGGCGCCCGACCTGATAATCGACCGCAATGTCGTCCGCTCCAGCGTGACGCTGGTCAACGAGATCCGCGCCGACACCCGCATCTGGCGCGTAGCACTGATGAATGGCTGGTTCTGGTTCGTCGGCGCCTTCGTCATGACCATGCTGCCAATCATGGTGAAGGACATTCTCGGCGGTTCGGAAATCGTCGTGCCGGCCTATCTCGCGATCTTCGCGATCTCCATCGCCGTCGGCTCCGCCATTGCCGGCTGGATGTCGGCGGGCCGTGTCGTGCTCCTGCCGGCGCCGGTCGGCACGGCGATCGTCGCTCTGTTCGGCTTCCATCTCGCCGGGAGTCTCTGGGGCCTGCATTCAGCCGGCCACGCCGGGTCCATCGCCGGCTTCTTCGCCGGTCCCAGCACGATCCGGGTCGCCATCGACCTCGCCGGCATGGCCATCGGCGGCGCCTTCCTGGCCGTGCCCACCTTCGCCGCGATGCAGAGCTGGGCCGACGAGGATCGCCGCGCCCGCGT
>JAGRLJ010000228.1 GCA_020441805.1 Rhizobiaceae bacterium | reverse complement strand
ATTTCAACACCTGGGCGGAAGCCGGCACGGTGGAAGCGGAAAATCCCGATGTCGTCATCATCGCGACGGGCGGCCTGCCCCACACGGACGTTCTCGCCAGCGGCAACGAACTCGTCGTATCGTCCTGGGATATCATTTCCGGCGACGTGAAGCCCGGCACCAATGTCCTGATCTTCGACGACGCGGGCGATCATGCCGGTCTCCAGGCGGCCGAAATTCTCGCCAATGCCGGGGCCAGGGTCGAAGTCATGACGCCGGATCGCGCATTCGCGCCGGAAGTGATGGCGATGAACCTCGTGCCCTATATGCGGTCTCTGCAAAAGCGCGACGTGACCTTCACGGTCACCTATCGGCTCGACGCCGT
The DNA here is from genome assembly GCA_020441805.1 of Rhizobiaceae bacterium. Lineage (GTDB taxonomy): Bacteria > Pseudomonadota > Alphaproteobacteria > Rhizobiales > Rhizobiaceae > Rhizobium_E. The sequence goes on along the minus strand of JAGRLJ010000228.1, from coordinate 13,767 downwards.
CGAGAAGAACGGCAACCAGCTCGTCGCCCATGTCGGCAGCGATTATGGCGGCGTCGCGAAGCAGCAGACGGTGGACCAGGTCGTCGTCAACCACGGCACCATTCCGCTCGACGATCTCTATTTCGAACTCAGGCCCCGCTCCTCCAACCTCGGCGCGGTCAACTACGACGAACTCATCGAAGGGAAAAACCAGTCGGTGATGCGCAATCCCGACGGCAAATACAGGCTCTACCGGATCGGCGACGCGGTCGCCGCGCGCAACACCCATGCGGCGATCTACGACGCGCTGCGCCTCGTCAAGGACATCTGACGCGACGCCGCCGGCCGCATTCCGTCAATTTCTTTGATTGATAGCATAAGACATATTCGTTTGCCTTATGCATCCGCGGTGCTACCGTCTGAAGCCGAGGATGACCTCGAACCGCGAAGGAGACGATCATGCGGAGCACCACATACGGAACCGGCCCGGCCGGCGGCCGGACTCTCTCTCACTTTTCAACCGGCGGCCTCATCGCCTCGCTCGTCGGCAGGTGGCGCGAATACCGGCAGCTACGGGATGCCGAAGCGCTCCCTTACGCTATCATGAAGGATATCGGCTTCCGTGCGGCGGAACGGACCGATGCGAAGTGACACGACGATGCGAACGCTCCGGGCATGATCTTCCGACCCGCATGTCCGGAGCCTTCCTGGCCTGATCTTTTCCCATTCTCCTGCCTTTTTGTCGCTCACGAGACACTTGCCGTTCAACTCTCTCGCTCCATGGCGCGAACAGCGTCATAAATGTCGCTATTGCGCAATTGCAGGGTGGCGCATATAGACCACTTTGTTCTCATGCGACATAAGAGGAACGTCCATGCGGCCAGAGAGCTTTCCCCTGCCAAAAAAGCCGTCTATCAAGCGTACCATCGTTTTCTTTCTGGTCCCCAATTTCACGATGCTCCCCTTCTCGGCGGCGGTCGAGACGCTTCGTATCGCCAATCGCATGCTGGGATACGAGGCTTATCAGTGGCGGCTGTCCTCGGTTGACGGGCAGAGGGTCTATTCCTCATCGGGCATCCCGCTCGAGGCCAAGACGGCGCTCGCCGATGAGCGCCGCTTCCTCACCGGCGAGAACCGGCCCTCCATGGTGCTGATCTGTTCGGGCATCTATGTCGAGGAATTCCGCAACAAGTCGGTCAATGCCTATCTGCGCGAAGTCTTCAATCGCGGCATCGCGGTCGGCAGCCTCTGTACCGGCGCCCATGTGCTGGCGCAGGCGGGCCTGCTCAACGGCAAGCGCTGCGCCATCCATTGGGAGAACCTGCCGGGTTTCGCCGAGGCTTTTCCCCAGGCGGACGTCCATGCCGATCTCTTCGAGATCGACGGCAATATCTATACCTGCGCCGGCGGCACCGCCTCGCTCGACATGGTGCTGCATTTCATCCGTCAGGACTTCGGCGACAATCTCGTCAACCGGGTCTGCGAACAGCACCTGACCGACCGGGTCCGCTCCGCCTCGGACCGTCAGCGCCTGCCGTTGCGCGCCCGCCTCGGCGTGCAGAACTCCAAGGTGCTGTCGATCATAGAGATCATGGAAAACAATCTCGCCGAGCCGTTGTCGCTGGTCGATATCGCCGACAGGGCGGGCCTTTCGCGCCGCCAGATCGAACGGCTGTTCCGGCAGGAAATGGGCCGGTCCCCTGCCCGCTACTATCTCGAAATCCGTCTCGACCGGGCGCGGCACCTGCTCGTGCAGTCGTCCATGCCGGTGGTGGAAGTCGCCGTCGCCTGCGGGTTCGTCTCCGCCTCGCATTTCTCGAAATGCTATCGCGAACTCTATGGCCGCTCACCCCAGCAGGAGCGCGCGGACCGCAAGCATCTTTCGACCATGCCGAGCATCAACGGCGCCGTCATGTGACTTTGCCCATGCGCCGCCTATGACGCGGCGATCCGTTGCGACTGGCAGTCGGGGAACACCCGGTCGCGGCCGGCATGCTTGGCCAGATAAAGATGGTGGTCGGCAGCGTTGAGATAATTGTCGAATGCCTCGGAATCCGAGATATGGGCCAGCCCCATCGACACGGTCACCGAGAGATCCTCGTCATCGACCACGATCTTCGTTGCGGCGATATCCGTCCGGATGCGCTCGCAGAACTGATAGGCCTGCCCGATATCCATATTGGTAAGAAGGAGCGCGAATTCCTCGCCGCCGATCCGGGCCGGCAGATGCTGCTTCTCACCCACGATCTGCAACAGCTTCCGGGAAACCGACTTCAGCACCAGATCGCCGATCTCATGGCCATATGTGTCGTTCAACCGCTTGAAATGATCGATATCGAGCAGGGCCGCGCAGACAGGCGCCGATCGCCGGAGGCACATTTCCACCAGCCTGGGGCCGCGATCGAAAAAATACCGCCGGTTCAGCATATCGGTGAGATAATCGCGCGAGGCCGTGCGCTGCAACGATCGGATCCGGCGATGGACGGCCAGCGTATGCATGAGCCGCCCCTCGACATCGGCAGCGCTCATCGGCAGCGCGAGGAAATCGTCCCCGCCTGCTCCGAGGAACCGGCTGACCCCGTTGACGGCGGGTTTTCCGGTGAAGCCCACGACGCCCACGGCATCCTCGCCGAAGCCCAGGGAAAGCGTTCGCAGCAAGGCATGATCGTTCTCGCCGGCGAGATCGGCATACACCACCACCAGTTCGATCGCACCCTTGGTCCTATCGAGAAGGGCAAGCGCATCGGTGCCCGTTTCGCAGTGCACCGTCGAGAACGCATCCGTCGCCACCAGACGAAGGATTTCGGAATCCTCCGCCGCCACGGGATCGATGACCAGTACGTTCGGCGGATCGGCCGACAATACACGCTCGATCGCATGGGCGAGGTCTTCGAGCGAATGCGGGGAATTCTTGTAAACCAGATCGGCCACGCCGCGCTCCGATATGCCGGCGCGGCGTTTCTCGCTGGAATAGCCGGAAAAGACGATCAGCGGGATATCGCAGGAGAGAATGTAATCCAGCGCCTTTCCATCGGGCGCATCCGCCAGGCAGGGATCGAGGATGACCAGGTCGAAGGCGCCATCGGCGAGTTCGCGCCGGAGGCCGGCGAATGTTCCGCAATGGATGACGGAGGACCTGAAACGGCTTTCGAGCAGACTGCGGACGGCGATGGAATAAAGCCGGTTGTCGTCGACAAGGAGCACGCGCTGGCCTCTGGCCGGTCCCGGCCTTCCTGCCCTGCGAGGGTCATTGCGAAATCCCACGTCGACTGTCTCCCTGCAACCCGTGTCCAAGATCGGTCGGCTTCGCGCGACATCTGCCGCAGCAGTCGGATAGACCGCCCGCCGCCCGATTCCCAGAAGATCGAATTTCGGCGCGTTGCGTTCTTACGCGCTTGCTTTCGGGAGCGTTAACGGCGTGTCGAAATGGCAAACGACGCCCTCGAAGCAAGCGCCATGTCCTCAAACGGGACAGACATGCGAAAAGCCGTCCGTTACGCTTTGATACGCACCAGCTAGGCTTTCCTCTGCCGTCCGAGCAGGAACTTCATCTGGGACAGGGTGTCGAGATTCTGGTTCACGCGGCAGTAGAATTCTTCGTCGATAAAGGGTCGCATCATGAAATCGTTGCCGCCCGCCTTGAGAAACCGCGCCGAAAGGAGCCGGTCCGTCGAGGACGAGACGCCGATGATCCGAAGCTGATGGGAGCCGACATGGGCGCGTATCCGCCGCGTCAGCTCGAAGCCGTCTATGTCCGGCATGTTATAGTCGGTGATCATCAGCGAGATATCCCGATTGGTCTTCAGGATATCGAGCGCCTGCTGGCCGCACGCCGCCACGCTGACATTGAAATTGTAACGCTTGAGCCGCGTGGTCAGCAACGCGCGCGCGGTCTGGCTGTCGTCGACGATCAGGACATGATGCGTGTGGTTGGTGAGGAAGCGGCAAACGGCCTCGACCAGCATGTCGACGGCGAATACGCTATCTTTGAGGATGTAGTCGACGATCTGGTTGGACAAAAGCTTGTCGCGCGCGGAATCGTGCAGCGTGCCGGTGAAGACGATGGTGGGGATCGAAACGTCGACGAGATAATTGAGCGCCTCGCCCTGCTCGGCCCCGGGCAGGTTCATATTGGAGATGGCGAGCCGGATCGGCTCGTCCGACCGCTCGTTCGCCACCTGCAACTCTTCGAAGCTGCGGCATATCTCGACCTCGATCTCCAGCAGTTCCCGGAAGCGCTGCTTGATCATCGAGGTGAAGACGTTGGAATCCTCGGCGACGAGAATACGATTGCCCTTCAGCGAGGCACCGGAATAATGCATTCCCGAAACACCAAGGAAATCCATGCGCCACCCTCTTTCCGGCCGTCCCCGTCGCCCATTCCATAGCAGCCTAGATTTTGCGGAATGGTTAAGATTCTCCGGTCAACGACCGTCGAATTGCACGCATATCCACCGGATAGCGATGCCCGACCCTCAATCGGCGGGAATGAGAAGCACCAGTTTGTGGCCCGGCCCGTCCGCGGCGGCGAAACTATGCTGGGCATAGGCCCGCATGCCGCCGGCGGCGTCGTGGAAGGTCCGGACGCCGCCCTCCCGCGCGAGTACGGCCTGCCGGCGCCAGCCACGGGCGAAAAGCGGACTTCCCGCCGAAAGCTCCTCCACCAGCCCGCTCATCGCCGGATCGCCGAGCCCGTGGCCGTAATCGGAGCGGAATTCCGCCACGATGCGCGAGGCGCGCGCCTCCCAGTCGGGAACCAGCCGGCGGGCCGCCGGATCGAGGAAGATGAAGCGCAGCAGATTGGGTCTCGGGCCGCTGTCGAGCCATCCCCGGAAGAGGTCCCGCGCGGCCGCGTTCCAGCAGCAGGCATTCCAGAACCTGTCCAGCCCATAGGCCGGACAGGTCAGCGCATGGACCGCCGCGACGAGGGATGGCGGCACGGCGGGACCGTCCGGACGCGCGGGCGCCTCCGGGTCGTGCCGCCCCGCGAGTTCGAACAGATAAGCGCGCTCCGCCCGGCTGAGCGACAACGCCCTGGCGAGGCGCGAAAGCGCATGCGGCGAGGCCCGTACGTCCCGGCCCTGCTCCAGCCAGGCGCACCATGTGGCGCTGATGCCGGCGCGCGACGCCAGTTCCTCCCGCCGCAGGCCCGGCGTCCTGCGGCGGCTGGTGCCGACCGGTTCGGCGGCTTCGCGGCGCGACCGTATGAAGGCGCCAAGCAGGCGTCGCTGTTCGTCATCGTTCATGGCAGCTTTTATAACAGGATAAACGACACTCTTGTAACAGAATATTTTTCTGGCAGGCTGCGCGCGAACGACAGGAGAAGACGATGAAATCCAGCCACGACACCAACGTCACCGGCCAGTTCGGCCCCCGCGCCCGCGCCTATGTCGAAAGCGCCGTGCATGCGCAGGGCGCGGATCTCGCCCGCATCGCCGAGATGGCCGCCGCCACCCGGCCCGGCCGGGCGATCGACCTCGGTTGCGGCGGCGGCCATGTCACCTATGCGATGGCGCCGCATGCGGGAAGGATGGTCGCCTGCGACCTCTCCGACGACATGCTGACGGCAGTCGCGGACACCGCCAGAAGCCGCGACATGACCAATGTCGAAACCGCCCGGGCGTCGGTCGAGGCGCTTCCCTTCGCCGATGGCGGTTTCGACATGCTCGGCTGTCGCTTCTCGGCGCATCACTGGCAGGATGTCGATGCCGGCCTGCGCGAGGCGCGGCGGGTGCTGAAGCCGGGAGCCCCCGCGCTCTTCGTCGATGTCGTTGCTCCGGACGCGCCCCTGCTCGACACCCATCTCCAGGCGGTGGAGCTGCTGCGCGACACATCGCATGTACGCGACTATGCGATCGCGGAATGGCGGGAAAAGCTCGCACGGGCCGGCTTCACCGTCGCCACGGTGACGACATGGCGGCTGAGGATGGAATTCCCGGTCTGGATCGCACGGATGGCGACGCCCGCGACGCTGGCAACCGCGATCCGAGTCCTCCAGGACAGCGCGCCCGAAGAAGTGCGCCAGCATTTCGCGATCGAGCCCGACGGCTCCTTCATGCTGGACATGGCGATGTTCGAAGCCGTCGCAGGCTAGAAAGCGTGTTCCTGCGATCAGCGGCTTTGAGTGGCGCCGTCGCCATCATCGGCGTCACGCGCATCATCGTCCTCGCGCAGGGCGTGATGCATGCCGTCGAAGGGGCTGCCGTCATCGTCGTCGGCCACATCGACGGGACGGCCGCGCGGCTGTGACGCGGTGTCCCGTCCGGCGCGTCCGACGATGCGGCGTATCGCTTCGCCGGACAGTCCCTCGGCCGCCAGCGCGCCTTCGAGCTCCCCGCTTGCGCCTTCGATCCGGAGGTTGAGGTCGCGCTGCGGATAGGGCATCACGATCCCCTCCTTCCGGAACCGTTCGATAATGGCGACGCGAATCTCGTTGCGAACCGGGACGCCCTGGAAAAGATCGGCGAGATGGAAGCGAAGCTCGAAATCGAGCGACGACTGGCCGAAGGCCAGAAAGCCGATGCTGGGCTCCGGCATGGTCAGCACAAGCGGATGGCTGCGAGCGATTTCCATGAGAATGGCCATGACCTTGCTCGGATCGCTGTCATAGGACACCGAAACCGGGATTTCGCTCCGCGCCAGCGTGTTGCGCAGCGTCCAGTTGCCGACCGCGGCATTGATGAGCTGCGAATTCGGCACGATGATAGACTGGTTCTGAAACGTCTCGATCTCCGTGGCGCGCACCGAGATGCGGCGCACGAAGCCCTCGACAGGCCCGTTGACGATCCAGTCGCCGACCTTGAACGGCCGCTCGACCAGCAGGATCAGTCCCGAGACGAAATTCTGCACGATCGTCTGGAGGCCGAAGCCGACGCCGAGGGACAGCGCGCCGGCGATCAGCGCCAGGTTCGACAGGTCGAAGCCCGCGGCCGATACGCCGAGCAGGCCCGCAAGCACGATACCCGCATAGCCGAGCACCGTATTGACCGAATTGCGAACGCCGGTCTCGACATGCGACCGCGCGAGCACATTGCGGTCGAGCCAGCGCTGGAGCCAGCGCGCGCCGAAAAGGCCGCCGGTGAAGAGAATCACTCCCGCCAGGATGCCGATGAGGGAAATGTTGATATTGCCGACCCTGATCTCGGTAAACAGCCGGACGAAGAGCGCGGAAATATCAGCCCCACGAAAACCCCAGGTCAGCATGATCATCGGAATGCCGATGAGAAGCACCACGAGATGGACCAGCAGGCCGGTCAGCAACCCGACCTGGTCCAGCCGGATCTCGCCAAGCTGGAAACGCCGTGTCAGCGCCAGGCCGAGCGCGGTGCGCCCGAAGGCATTGTGCTGCGAAACGGCGCTTCCGGACAGGAAGCCGACATACATTGTCACGATGATGGCGCCGGTCACGACGATCTGCGACGAAACGAATTTCGCGAGCCCCACATAGCCGAAGAGCGCGGCGATGATCATGAAGGCGCCCGTCAGCATGACCGCGAGCCGCAACAGCCCGGGCCAGATCGAGCCATCGCGCATGGCCCCTTCCAGCGGGCGCAGGAAGGAAAGCACCACCAGCGTGAGGCCGGTCACGACGGAAGCGATCAATCCCTCCGCCACCGTCAGAACGAGCGGCGCCTTGACGACGACATTGACGACGGCCAGCGCATAGGAAAGCCCGTTGATCGCCGCGAGCACCACGACGAAACCGACCAGGCGCCGTGCGCCCCGATCGGACACGTCCAGCAGCCGCCATTGCGGTTTGCCGGGCGAAACGATGCCACGGGCAAGCTTCCACACATAGTAGACGCCGAGGCCGGCCCAGGCGAGCGCGCGCAGGATGTCGAAAAGCTCCTCGCGCAGGACATTGAAGCTGAAGAGGAAGCCCAGCCCGCAGACGACGACGAATACCCAGGAGAGCGCCGGAATGGTCGCCGACCAGAAGGCCACCGAGAGGCGATGGATGTAATCGGGCGCGCGCTCGGCCGGATCGCGATAGATCAGCGCGCCGAAGAAGCGGCGCACCATGCCCGCCATGACGGCTGCGAAGACCAGCGTGGCCGCCAGCGCGAGAAACAGGCCGCCACGCTTGAACCGCCACATGAAATCCAGCGAATTGGTCGCGATCGTGTCGAGCGAGCGCCAGGCGTCCTCGGCGGCGTGGGCGGCGCCGTCGAACAGGTCGCCATTGATCTCTGTATGGCGGAAGACCGTCTCGGCGAAAAGCATGCGCCGCAATTCGATGATGCGCCCCGAAAGGTCCTGGGCCTGCCGGGCCATGACCTGCCCGTCCGACAGGATCGCGTTGATCTGCGCCTTCTCGCCCTGGAGGCGCTTGCGGTCGGCGGTAACGGCCGCATCCTCCGCCTGGCCGTCCTCGGGCGGCTGTCCCAGTTCCTCAAGGCGCTTCGCGACCAGCGCCAAACGGGCCTCGATCTCGGCGGTCGCTCCGGTGATCGAGGCGGAAACCTTGTCGGTCTCCCCCTTGAGACTGGCGAGTGCGGCATCGGCTTGCGCCGACTTGTCGACCTGGGCCTTGATATCCTCGAGCGCGAGCGCCGCCTCTTCCAGCGCCCCGCGCACTTTCTGCTGCATGGCCTCGACCGCCGCGGCGACCGATTGCTGCGCCTGGTTGGCACCGTCGACCTGCTGGCCCACGGCGACAACCGGTGCCAGAAGCAGAAACAGCGCCGCCGCGACGCCGCGTAGCAGATCCTTCACCAAGACGGTCCCTCCGCGCTATCCAAACCCGTTCAATAGTGAATCGGCGGCGGTCGGCAAAGCGGAAAAACCCCCCGCATGCCCAAAGATGAACATTGACGGCAGAAAGCTGTTTACCGATCCGCGCTACAGTCATGCCGGATAGCGGAGTCTGACATGCTGAAGTGGAACAGGATCGCCGACGCCAAGACCTATTCGGCCGAACGCGCCGAACTGCTGGTGCTTCTGGAAGGTTCGACGCGGACCGCCTATGTCGATTCGGTCGGCGATGCGACGATCGGCATCGGTTTCAATCTCGTCTACAATCTCGAACCGGTGCTGCGCGTCATCATCGGCAACAGGAACTGGAGCGACACGCTCTATTCCCGCCTCAAGGCCGAGGTCGACAAGAACTATACCGCGTCCGACAGCGCCGCGCTGCGCGCCAATCTCGACCGGGTGATGCGCAACTGGCACGAGACGCGCGACGACGACGTGCCGGACCATTTCCGATTCAAGGACGACGCGCAGGTTACCAGGGCGCTCGACCGGCTCGCGCCGGACTATGACGCGCGGATCGACGGCTGGCTCGCCGGGATACCGCAATCGCGGGAGCGGGAGGCACTGTTCTCGCTCTGCTGGAACGCGCCCGGCCTGCTCGGTCCAAAGCTCAGATCGGCCATCGAGGCCGGCGACCGCGCCGAGGCCTGGTATGAGATCCGCTACAATTCCAACGGCAACGGCATGGCCGGCCTCGCCAACCGGCGCTATGTCGAGGCGGAAACCTTCGGCCTATTCGATCGCGACGGCAGGGCCTCCTTCGCCGAAGCGCGCGATGCCGGACAGATGTTCGCCCGCCATCGCGAAACCGTGCTGCGCTATGAAAAACTCTACGATCCCGAAAAGGCGGCGGCGGTCAAGGACGTGCCGGGCATCGATGCGATCGGCGGCGAAATGGCGCCGGCCGTCAGGACCGCGTTGAAAGCCCTGGGCCTCGCACCGGGGATGAAGGTCGAGGAATTGCTGGCGGTCGCCGGCAAGGGCGGAAGCCTCGCCGGCGATGGTACCGGCGACGACACCAGGCGCAACGACAACGACCTGATCCTCGGAAGCAACGGCGCCGATGCATTATCGGGCGGCGCGGGACGCGACATTCTCGCCGGCCTGAAGGGCGCCGATACGCTGACGGGTGGCGCCGGGGCCGATCTCTTCGTCTTCTCGTCGGCAAGGGACAGCCGGCCCGGCGCGCCGGACACGGTCACCGACTTCGGGCACGGCGCCGACCGCCTCGCCTTCGCGGCGCTCGGCGAACTGACCCTGATCGCGGAAAAGGGCGGACACTTCACAGGCGACGGCTCGGAAATCCGTTGGTTCCGGAGCGGCGGCGACACGATCGTCGAAGTGGATACCGACGGCGACAGGATCGCCGACATGCGGATCGTGCTCGATGGGCGCCTGACGCTCGACGACAGCGACTTTCTTCTCTGACCGAAACGGCTTATGGATCCCGGCATGACGACCGCCCGTGACATCATCGATCTCCTGAAGCTCGAACGCCATCCCGAGGGCGGCTGGTATCGCCAGACCTTCCGCGACGCGGAGCGAGAGGACGGCCGGGCGCATTCCACCGCCATCTATTATCTTCTCGAGGGCGGCGACCGATCGCATTGGCATACGGTCGATGCCGTCGAGATCTGGCATTATCATGCCGGCGCCCCGCTCGAACTTCTCCTGTCCATGGACGGGCTTGCCCGGCGCAGCCTCATCCTCGGCGCCGATCTCACCGCCGGCCATAGGCCTCAGGGCATCGTGCGGCGAAGCGAATGGCAGAGCGCGCGAAGCCTCGGCGACTGGACGCTGGTCGGCTGCACCGTGGCCCCCGGCTTCGAGTTCTCGGGTTTCCGCATGGCGCCGCCGGGCTGGGAACCCGGAATGCCGCTCGACGGCTGAGGCTGGAGCAGGCGGAGACGAGGCATCCGGGGATGATGCCGGACATGTTTGAACCCCGACGCCGCCGGCTTCGAACCTGCCGTCACTCCGCCGCGATCGGACGGCCGAGCAGGTCGAGCGCGCTGTTCTTTCGGCCGATGCACCAGTAGTCGAAGCCCGATGCGACCGCCGCATCCTCGGAGAGGAGGTTGCGAAAATCGACCAGCAGCGGCGCGGCCACCCGCGACCGCAGCTTGAGCAGGTTGAGCTCCCTGAATTCCTGCCATTCCGTCAGGATCACGACGGCATCGGCGCCGGTGGCCGCATCCATCGCGTCGTCGCAGAATGTCACATGCGAAAAGATGCCCTGGGCATTGTCCATCGCCTCGGGGTCGTAGGCCCGCACCGTCGCGCCGAAATCCTGCAACGCCTGGATGAGCGGAATGGCCGGGGAATCGCGCATGTCGTCGGTATCGGCCTTGAAGGCGAGGCCGAGAACGGCGATCGTCTTGCCCCGGACCGATCCGTTGCAGGCGTCGAGTACGCGCAGCGCCATGGCCCGCTTGCGGTTCTCATTGACCTGGATCACGGTTTCGACGGTGCGGAGCTGCACCTTGTGGTCGCGCGCGGTCTTGGAGATGGCGAGCGTATCCTTGGGAAAACAGGAGCCGCCATAGCCCGGCCCGGCATTGAGGAACTTGCGGCCGATGCGGCTGTCGAGGCCGATACCGTCGGCCACGTCGCGAATGTCGCCGCCGGCGGCCTCGCAGAGATCGGCGATCTCGTTGATGAAGGTGATCTTCATCGCCAGGAAGGCATTGGCCGCGTATTTGAGAAGCTCGGCCGAGCGCCGCGACGTATGCAGCACACTCGTGCCCTCGAAGCCCTTGACGCCATAGACACGCGACACCACGGCGCGCGCCCATTCGTCCTCGGCGCCGATCACGATGCGGTCGGGGCGCATGAAATCGCCGATCGCGACTCCCTCCCGCAGGAATTCCGGATTGGACACCACCGAGAAGCGAAAGCGACGGCCGGCGGCGTTGAGGATCTGCTCGACCTCGTCGCCCGTGCCGACCGGAACGGTGGACTTATGCACGACGACGAGATCGCCATGCGCCTTTTCGGCAATGGCCCGGGCGACGGCGAAGACATATTTCATGTCGGCATGGCCGTCGGTGGGACGCGGGGGCGTGCCGACGGCGATGAAGGCGGCATCGGCCGAAACCAGCGCGGCGCCGAGATCGTCGGTGAAGCTCAGCCGTCCCGCCGCCATATTGGCGACGACCATCCGCTCCAGTCCGGGCTCGTAGATCGGCATGATGCCGCTCTTGAGCGCTTCGAGCTTGCGCATGTCGTTGTCGACACAGACGACGCTATGGCCCAGTTCGGAAAAACACGCTCCCGCGACGAGGCCGACATAGCCGGAACCAATGATCACTAGCTTCATCATCATACTCCTTGCGCGGCGCGGCGGACCGGAGGCGCTGCCAGCGGCGCGATAAGGCTCCTGAAATAGTCTATGGTGGCGTCCAGGCCCTCATGGAGGGATATGCCGGGCTCCCAGCCCAGGCAGTCCCTCGCCCTGGAAATATCGGGACGGCGCAGCATCGGATCGTCCTGGGGCATGGGAAGGAAGACCAGGCTGGAGCGCGATCCCGTCTTTTCCAGAACGATCCGCGCGAGATCAAGTATCCGGAACTCTCCCGGATTGCCGAGATTGACGGGAAAGCTCACCTCGTCCGGCGCGTTCATCAGGCGGATCATGCCCTCGACCAGATCGTCCCTGTAGCAGAAGGACCGCGTTTGCAGGCCCTCGCCATGGATGGTGATATCCTCGCCCCGCAGCGCCTGGACGATGAAATTCGACACCACGCGCCCGTCCGAAGGGTTCATTCCCGGTCCATAGGTGTTGAAGATGCGGGCCAGGCGCACATTGAGCCCGTGAAACCGCTGGAAATCGTAGACCAGCGACTCGGCCCCCCGCTTGCTCTCGTCGTAGCAGGCGCGAATGCCGATCGGATTGACATTGCCCCAGTAGCCTTCCGTCTGCGGATGGACGAGCGGATCGCCATAGACCTCCGACGTCGAGGCCTGAAGGAGCTTGGCGCCGCAGCGCCGGGCGAGTTCCAGCATGTTGAACGTGCCGAAGACGCTCGTGCGGAACGTATAGATCGGATCCGCCTGATAATGCGGCGGCGAGGCGGGACAGGCGAGATTGTAGATCTCGTCGAACGCCGTCTCGACCGGATCGCAGACCGATTGCTCCAGAAGCGCGAAATGATTGCGGCGAAGAAGATCGGCGAGATTGGCCTTGCAGCCGGTATGGAAATTATCGAGGGCGGTGACATGGTGGCCTTGCGCCGCCAGCCGCTCGCAGAGATGGGAACCGAGAAAGCCGGCGCCGCCGGTCACCAGTATCTTCTTCACGAGACCTTTCCCATTCCCTTGCCTTGTGCATCCCGGCGAAGACGCGGGATCGTTCGGGCTGGACCATCGGAGTCGCGCAGCGAGCCGGCAACCCTGGCATGAGATCAGGAAATACGGGAAACCATCGACGATGTCACGTCGTAACAGCGCATGGCAGCCTTCCACCCATGGACGGTCCGTCTTCACACGCGCGTCATGATTGGCCGGCGAATCGCGGAGCGGTCGTCAGCCCTCGACCGCTTCCGGCGCCGGAACCGCCAGCATCTCGGTCCGGTACCAGTCCACGAAGGCGCGGACACCGGCATCCACGCCCGTTGCCGGCCTGTAACCCGTCAGCGCTTCGAGCAGGTCGGCCGAGGCATAGGTGCGCGGCACGTCGCCCTTCTGCATCGGCAGCAGCCTGCGGATCGCCGGCCTGCCGACCGCGCGCTCGACCACGTCCACGAAACGCAGGAGCTCCACCGGCTGGCCGCCGCCGATATTGACGACGCGGAACGGCGCCTGGGAAGACAGGCTGTCGGCGGCCCGTGCCGCGTCCACCCGGTTCGCCTCATCGGGCGGCAGCGCCGCGAGCCGGACGATCCCTTCAACCAGATCGTCGATATAGGTAAAATCGCGGCTCATCCGGCCTTCGCCATAGATCTCGATCGGCCGGTCGTTGAGGATCGCGTCGACGAATTTGAACAGCGCCATGTCGGGCCGTCCCCAGGGTCCGTAGACGGTGAAGAATCGGAA
>JAGRLJ010000227.1 GCA_020441805.1 Rhizobiaceae bacterium | reverse complement strand
TCCTCGACCGGCGTGCTGGTGGCCGGCGTGCTGGCCCTGCATTTCCTCGGCGGCCATATCGAGCCCTATTATGCGATGCCGCTGTTCATCGCGCTCTTCATCCTGCCGATGATCGCGCTCGGCGACACGATGGAAGGCACGGCGAGGGCCAATTCCTGGGCGGTGGTGGCGCTGTCGCCGACCTATATCATCCGTCCGGTCCTGATCCTGGTCTTCATGCTGCTCGCGGTGCATTACGGGGCCGCCAAGACGGCGGAAACCGCGCTGGTTGCAAGTCTGGCGGCGGCCTATGTCACGACGATCGGCCAGTTCTTCAACATCACCCGGCGGCTGCGGCGGCGCTTCGAGGCTGGCCCCGCCCGCGTCGAATTCCTGCCCTGGTTCAAGGTGGCCCTGCCGATCTTCCTGATCGAGGGCTTCATCTTCCTGCTTACCAATTCCGACACGGTCGTGACCGGTCTCTTCCTGGCGCCGGCCGAGGTCGCCATCTATTTCGCCGCGTCCAAGACCATGGCGCTGGTCCAGTTCGTCTATTTCTCGGTCAAGGCCGCCACGGCACCGCATTTCTCGGCGCTGTTCGCGTCCGGGGACCGGGAGGCTCTAGCCCGCTTCTCCGGCCAGAGCGTGCGCTGGGTGTTCTGGCCGAGCCTGATCGTCGGCGGCACGGCGCTGCTGCTCGGCGATTTCCTGCTCGGCATGTTCGGCCAGGGCTTCACGGCCGGCTACGGCGTCATGGTCATCCTGTTTCTCGGCATCATGTGCAAGGCCTCGATCGGCCCCGGCGAGGTGCTGCTGACCATGGCCGGCGAGCAGAGTCTCTGCGTCAAGCTCTATGTGGTGGCGCTGGCCGCCAATATCGCCCTCAACGTGCTGCTCATCCCGCTCTACGGCATACAGGGCGCCGCCTCGGCCGCCGCGCTCGCCATGCTGGTCGAGGCGATCCTGCTGCATGTCGCCGTCCGCCGCCGTCTCGGCATCACGCTTTTTGCATTCGCGCGGCCCGTGCCGCGTGCCCCTATCGAGGAAATCTGACCATGGCGCCGGCCCCGACGCTCCACGAAGAAGCTTTCCACGCCTCCATGCAGCTCGCCCATGGCGAGATCGGCACCACCCGGCAGCGGCCCGCCGCGATCGCCTCGAGCCAGATCGGCAAGCCGCATCGCATGCTGTCGATCTATCCCTCGCAGGCAGGATACGATCTTCAAGCCGAACTCGATTTCCTCTCGAACCGCGCCATGGAGCCGAATGTCTTCTTCACCAGCCGATTCCTGGCGCCCGCCATGCCCCGGCTCGAGGATCGCGATATCCGGCTGGCCATCATCCGCGACGAGACGGACAACCACAGCCGGCTGCGCCTGCTCATGCCGTTTTCCGTCGAACGGCCGGGCTTTTCGATCGGCGCGCCGATCCTGCGCGCCTGGGCCAATCCTTTCGGCCCGCTCGGCACGCCGCTGGTCGACGCCGAGGGCGCTGGCGAAAGCGTGGACCACTTCCTGGAGGCGCTCGGCCGCGAGGAGTTGCGCCTGCCCTCCGTGCTCGTCCTGCCCGACATCCGGCTCGACGGACCCTTCGCCCAGATGGCCCGCGCCATCGCCATGTCGCGCAACCTACCGGTGGACATTACCGGCGAGCAGGCCCGGCCGATGCTGGAAAGCCTGAAGGACGGCGAAACCTATCTGCGGGAATCCATCAAGTCCTCCCATATGCGCGAGATGCGGCGCCAGTGGGGGCAGCTCGAAAAGCGCGGCCGGGTGAGCTACGAGGTCGCCCGCCAGCCCCAGGATATCCGCATGCGCATGGAGGAGTTCCTGCTTCTCGAGGCGAGCGGCTGGAAAGGCAAGAAGCGGACGGCCATGCTCTCGGATCGCCTGCGCGCCGCCTTCGCCCGCGAGGCGGTCAACAATCTCGCGGAAATCGATGCCGCGCGCATCCACACGATCGACCTCGAGGGCCGGGCCATCGCCTCGATGATCGTCCTGATGATGAACGGCGAGGCCTATACCTGGAAAACGGCGTTCGACGAGGATTTCGCCCGTTATTCGCCGGGCAAGCTGCTCACCGCCCAGCTCACCGACTGGCATCTCGACGACGCCAACATCGTCCGCACCGATTCCTGCGCCGTCGCGGATCATCCGATCATGAGCCGGCTCTGGCGGGAGCGCCAGACGATGGCGACGCTCATCATCGGCCTCCGTCCGAATGCCGACCGCGAGGTCCGCCAGGTCGGCACCCAGCTCCATCTCTACCAGAACACGCGCAGCGTGGCGAAGAAGATCCGCGACAAGATCATGTCGCTCGGGCGGCGCTGACATCCTCGGTCGGTGAGCGTTTCCAAACGCCCCATATAAAAAAGGCGGCGCCTCGCGGCACCGCCCCCGGCTTTTGTCCCCCGACAAAGCCTTTCGTAACAGTCGGCCTTATTCGGCCGCCTTGGCTTCCGCAGCCTCCGCCGCGGCGGCGGCCTCGGCGGCGGCCTTTTCGGCGGCCAGCGCCTGGGCCGCGGCGACCTTCTCGGCCTCGATGCGGGCCTTCTCGGCCTGGGCGGCCTGACGCTCGCCTTCGTTCAACTTGCGGGCGCGGGCATTGGTGTTCTCGACGATACGGGCCGCCTTGCCGCGCAGGTTGCGCAGGTAGTAGAGCTTGGCGCGGCGGACCTTGCCGCGACGGACGATCTCGACACCCTCGACGAGGGGCGAGTAGATGGGGAACACGCGCTCGACGCCTTCGCCATAGGAAATCTTGCGGACGGTGAAGCTCTCGTTCAGGCCCGAGCCCGAACGGCCGATGCAGACGCCTTCATAGGCCTGCACGCGGGTGCGCGTGCCTTCGACGACGCGCACGCTGACGCGCACGGTGTCGCCGGGCGAGAAATCGGGAAAGGTGCGCTTGGCGGCGATCTTGGCGGCCTGCTCTTTTTCGAGCTGTTCGATAATGTTCATGTCAACCTCGTTGTCGTTCGACAGCCAGAGCGCCGGAACATCGTCGGCCAAGCCTCGGATATTGCCCTGGAGGGCAGGCGAATGCGTCTGTCATTCATTGCTGGTTGGCGGGAAAATCCCATTCCGGGCGCGCTCATACAGCAAGTGTCGGCGCTTGTCACCCCCCGGCGCCGAAAATCCCCCCGGATCCTGGCTGCATCGCCGCCGCTGCCCGAAAAATAGCCTGTGCATGCCGTGATCAAATAATTGTCATTTGCCCGTTTCGAGCGCAATTTGGACGGCGGATCAATATTGATCCGCGGCGACCGACTGGGGGATGATATCATGGCAGTCGAGAATCCATCACCATCGCTTTACAATGAGGACCTGGCGCCCGCCGAGGAGCGGAAATGGGGCGCCTTCAGCATTTTCAATGTCTGGACCTCGGACGTTCACTCGCTCTGGGGATATTATCTCGCCGCGAGCCTTTTCCTGCTCTGCGGCAGCTTCATCAATTTCGTGATCGCCATCGGCCTCGGCTCGCTGGTGATCTTCGTGCTCATGAGCCTCGTCGGCAATGCCGGCGTCCGCACCGGCGTGCCCTTCCCGGTTCTGGCGCGGGCTTCCTTCGGAACCTTCGGGGCGAATGCGCCGGCGCTGGTGCGGGCCGTGGTCGCCTGCTTCTGGTACGGCGCGCAGACAGCGGCCGCCTCGGGCGCGATCGTGGCGCTCCTGATCCGCAGCCCGTCCCTGCTCGAATTCCACCAGACCAGCCACTTTCTCGGCCATTCGACGCTGGAAGTGATCTGCTACGTCATCGTCTGGGCGCTGCAACTCCTCATCATCCAGCGCGGCATGGAGACGGTGCGGAAGTTCCAGGACTGGGCCGGCCCGGCGGTCTGGATCATGATGCTGGTCCTCGCGATCTATCTGGTCGTCAAGTCGGGCACCTTCTCCTTCGGCAGCGAGATCCCGCGTGACGTGCTGCTCGAAAAGACGAAGGACGCCGGCGTTCCGGGCGAGCCCGGCTCGTTCGCGGCGCTCGCGGCGGTGGCGGCGACCTGGATCACCTATTTCGCGGCGCTCTACCTGAATTTCTGCGATTTCTCGCGCTACGCCACCAACGAGCGGACGCTGATGAAGGGCAATCTCTGGGGCCTGCCGATCAACCTGCTCGCCTTCTGCCTCGTCGCGGGCGTGACGACGACGGCGGCCTTCTCGGTCTATGGCGAGGTGCTGCTGCATCCCGACCAGATCTCCGCCAAGTTCGACAGCTGGTTCCTGGCGATGCTGGCGGCATTGACCTTCGCGGTGGCGACGCTCGGCATCAATGTCGTGGCGAATTTCGTCTCACCGGCCTTCGACTTCGCCAATGTCTTCCCGCGACAGATCAACTTCAAGCGGGGCGGCTATATCGCGGCGCTGATCGCGCTCGTGCTCTATCCCTTCGCGCCATGGGAGACGGGCGCCGCCCATTTCGTCAACTTCATCGGCTCGACCATGGGCCCGATCTTCGGCGTGATGATGGTGGATTACTACCTGATCCGAAGGGGTGTGCTCAATGTGCCGGCGCTCTATAAGGAGGACGGCGAGTTCCGCTTCCAGGGCGGCTGGCATGCCAATGCCTTCATCGCCCTCGGCATCGGCGCGCTGTTCTCCTCGATCCTGCCGACCTTCACCACGATCCTGCCCGCCTGGTGGGGAACCTATGGCTGGTTCTTCGGCGTAGCCATCGGCGGCATCGTCTATTACCTGCTGCGGATGGGCGCGCGCCGCTGACGATGCAGGAATCCCGGCGCCCGGCCCGCCCGGACGCCGCCGACGACCGCGCCTTGCCCGACCGCGACGGAACGGCTATGCGAATGAAAGCGCCACCCGCGAGAAGCCCGCAATGACAGCCTCCATGATCGCCCTGATGTTCGCCGCCGCCTTTCTGTCCGGCGCGGTGAACGCGATCGCCGGCGGCGGAACCTTCCTCACATTCGGCGTGCTGACGCTGGCGGGCCTGCCGGCCGTCATGGCCAATGCCACCTCCTCCATCGCCCAATTCCCAGGCTATATCAGCTCCACGCTTGCCTATCTCGGGGATATCCGCGCGATCTGGAAAAGCGCGATCGCGCTCGGCATCGTCTCGATCGCCGGATCGCTCGGCGGCTCGCTGTTCCTGATCTGGCTCGACAACGCCACCTTCAAGGCCATGGTGCCCTGGCTGCTGCTGGCCGCGACCGCCGTCTTCGCCGCCGGACCCTGGCTGAAACCCAAGGCCGGCGAGCGGCATGCCGCCACGCCGGGCGGGCTCGCGGTCCAGGGCGTCACCTCCTTCTATGGCGGTTTCTTCGGCGCTGGCATGGGCATCATGATGCTCGCCTCGCTCGGACTGGCGACCGGCGGCGATTACCACCGGCTCAACGCGCTCAAGAACTTCCTGTCGATCGTGATCGCCGCCGTGGCGATCCTGGTTTTCTCCACCGCCGGCGCGGTAAGCTGGAGCCACGCGCTCGTCATGATCCCCGGCGTGGCGCTCGGCGGCTATGCGGGGGTGAGCGCGGCGCGGCGCGTGCCGCAATCCGTGCTGCGCTGGATCGTAGTGGCCGCCGGCTTCGGGCTCTCGATCTATTATTTCGTGACCGGCTGAACCGCGGCCGGGCGGCCAAGAAGGTCCGGCCGCCGCTCGGAGGTAAGCTTCACCGCCTCCTCATGCCGCCATTTGCCGATCGCCGCATGATTGCCGGACACCAGCACGGCGGGGATTTCCACGCCCTCGAAGACCTGCGGCCGCGTATAATGCGGATATTCGAGCAATCCGTTCTCGAAACTCTCATGCATGCCCGAATCCGGATTGCCCATCACCCCCGGCAGGACGCGGACGACGGCATCGAGCAGCACCAGCGCCGCCGGCTCGCCGCCCGACAGGACATAGTCGCCGACCGACACTTCCTCGAGGCCGCGCGAATCGATCACCCGCTGGTCGACACCCTCGAACCGGCCGCAGACGACGACGACACCCTCGCCTGCCGCGAGTTCGCGCACCCGCGCCTGGGTGAGCGGCCGGCCGCGCGGGCTCATCAGCAGGCGCGGCCGGGAATCCGGCGCCACGGAATCGATCGCGGCGGCGAGGATATCGGCGCGCAGCACCATGCCGGCTCCGCCGCCGGCCGGCGTGTCGTCGACATTGCGGTGTTTCGAGGTAGCGAAATCGCGGATCTGCACCGTCTCCAGCGACCAGTCGCCACGCGCGAGCGCCCGTCCCGACAGCGACTCGCCGAGGAAACCCGGAAACATGTCCGGATAGAGCGTCAGGACGGTCGCTTCAAACGGCATCAGCCGCCGTTCCGGTCAGGCGCGTCGTCACCCGCCAGCCCCGCCGCGACGGGGTCGATCAGCAGCGTGCCGCCCTCGAAATCGATCTCCTTCACGGCTGCCTCGGTGAAGGGAATGAGTTGCGGCCGCTTGCCGGTCTGGGTCAGTTCGAGGATATCGCCGGCGCCGAAATCGAAGATCGCCGTGACCGTGCCCCAGCTCCTGCCCTCCTCGTCCCGCGCCTCCAGCCCTTCGAGATCGGCATAGAAGAATTCGTCCTCGTCGAGGTCGTCGTCATCGAGCGTGTCCCGGTCGACATAGAGGTCGGTGCCGTTCAGCTTCTCGGCCGCCGTGCGGTCGTTGACGCCGCGAAAGCGCATCACCGCCATGTTCTTGTGCGAACGGATGTCGAGCACCTCGAAAGGATTGCCCTCAGCATCGTAAAGCGTCCCGTATTCGCCGATCGCCATCGGATCGTCGGTATAGGATTTCACCCGCACCTCGCCACGCAGGCCCTGGGCGCCGCCGATCGTGCCCATGAGGATAAGTGTACCCGGTGTGCTGGGTCCGTTGGACATGCTGCTCTGTTCTCTCATTGTCCGGAACGCCCTTTTACAGTTTGGGGGGCGCAAAAGAAAAGCCCCCGCAGGCCATGCGGGGGCAGCACAAATCTCGCATGTCATGACTTGCGCATGGCATGGCACATTGCGCGAGGATTACTCGGCGGCGGCTTCAGCGGCCTTGGCGGCCTTTTCCTTGGCGCGCTCCTGGGCCTTCTTGCCGGGCTGGGCCTTTTCCGGGTTGTTGCGGGCATCGCGCTTGGCGAGGCCGGCATCGGCGATGAAGCGCAGGACGCGGTCGGTGGGCTGGGCGCCGGCGGCGATCCAATGCTGGATGCGCTCGTTGTTCAGCGTCACGCGGTTGGCATCGTCCTTGGCGAGCATCGGGTTCCAGGCGCCGAGCTTCTCGATGAAGCGGCCGTCGCGGGGCGAACGGGCATCGGCGACGACGACATGGTAATACGGGCGCTTCTTGGAGCCACCGCGGGCGAGGCGAATCTTCAGGGACATGGTTCTTCTCCTTGGGTCTCTGTGTTCTCTGGGTCTCGGATATTCCGGCCGCCGCCCTCAGGCCGCGGTATTCTCGTTTCCGCCGCCGATACCGGCGGCGATGGCCTCATGATGCCGGATCACTTCCCTGATGATGAAATTCAGGAATTTCTCGGCAAAATCAGGATCCAGATCGGCGTCCCTGGCGAGCTGCCTGAGGCGGTTGATCTGGTATTCCTCGCGCGCCGGATCGGCCGGCGGCAGATTGCAGGTCGCCTTGAGCACGCCCACGGCCTTGGTGCAGCGGAAGCGCTCGGCAAGCATGTGGACCAACGCCGCGTCGATATTGTCAATCGACTGGCGATAGCCCGAAAGCTTGGTCCTGACGTCGGGATCGATCATGAAATCCTCGTCCTTCACTTCTTCTTCGGCAGGCCGGGAAAAGCGCCGCCGAGGCCCGGCAGCTTCGGACCGCCGAGGCCCGGCAACCCGCCGCCCGGCCTGAGCCCCGCCGCTTCCGCCTGCCTGGCCAGCGCCTCGAGCTGCTTGGGATCCATCTTCGAAAGATCGGGCATGCCGCCCATGCCGCCGCCAAGTCCCCCCAGACCCATCTTGCCGGCGAGGCCGCCCATCATCTGCTTCATCATGCCGCCGCCCTTGCCGCCGCCCATGGCCTTCATCATGTCGGCCATGCCGCGATGCATCTTGAGCAGCTTGTTGATCTCGGCGGCATCGGTGCCCGAACCGGCGGCGATGCGCTTCTTGCGCGAATGCTTGAGGATATCGGGATTGGCCCGCTCGGCCCGGGTCATCGAGGAGATGATGGCAATCTGGCGCTTGATCGACCTGTCGTCGAAGCCGGCGCCGGCAAGCTTGTCCTTCATGCCGGCCATGCCCGGCATCATGCCCATGATGCCGCCCATGCCGCCCATTTTCTGCATCTGCCGGAGCTGTTCGGCCATATCGTTGAGGTCGAACTTGCCCTTGGCCATCTTGGCGGCCATCGCCGCCGCCTTCTCGGCATCGATGGTCTCGGCGGCCTTCTCGACGAGCGAGACGATATCGCCCATGCCGAGAATACGGTCGGCGATGCGGCGCGGATGGAACTCCTCGAGCTCCGTCATCTTCTCGCCGGCGCCGATCAGCTTGACCGGCTTGCCCGTCACCGCGCGCATGGAAAGCGCGGCGCCACCGCGGCCGTCGCCGTCCATGCGGGTCAGGACGAGACCGGTAATGCCGACGCGCTCGTCGAAATTGCGGGCGAGGTTGACGGCGTCCTGACCGGTCAGCGCATCGGCGACGAGCAGGATCTCATGCGGATTGGCCTTCTTCCTGATATCGGCCATCTCGATCATCAGGGGCTCGTCGATATGCGTGCGGCCGGCGGTGTCGAGGATGACGACGTCATGGCCGCCCAGCTTCGCCGCCTGCACGGCGCGCGCGGCGATATCGACGGGCGACTGGCCCGCGACGATGGGCAGCGTGTCGACACCGGTCTGGATGCCGAGCTGGCGAAGCTGCTCCTGCGCGGCCGGGCGGCGCGTGTCGAGCGAGGCCATCAGCACCTTCTTGCGGTCGCGGCCCGTCAGGCGCAGGGCGATCTTGCCCGTCGTCGTCGTCTTGCCCGAACCCTGGAGGCCGACCATCATGATCACGACCGGCGCGGGCGCGTTGAGGTCGATGGTCTCGCCCTCGGAGCCCAGCATCTCGACCAGCTCGTCATGGACGATCTTGACGACCATCTGCCCCGGCTTGATCGATTTGAGCACCGCCGCGCCGACCGCCTTCTCGCGGACCCGGTCGGTGAAGTCGCGGACCACTTCGAGCGCGACATCGGCTTCGAGCAGCGCGCGGCGCACCTCGCGCAGCGCCGCGGAGACATCCGCCTCCGACAGCGCGCCGCGCCCGGTCAAACCGTTCAATATGCTGCCCAGGCGTTCCTGAAGGCTCTCGAACATCAAATCCATCCTTCTCACCGGAAATCACATCCGGAAGATCGGTGCATGCCGGGCGCGAAACAAGGGCAAAGCCGAAAAGCACCCGAGGGCGCCACGCGCTGTCGGGTGTTGACCTCCGGGATCATGGTCTTAGGTCCACGTCCCGGTCGGCTGCTCGTCGTCGTTTCGAACCGGCAGATCGCGCGGCTTAAACCGCAAAGGCTCCGGAAAGTCAAGCCGGGCGCCGAATTTGCCGGCTCTCCCCGCCTGTTCCCCGTGAAACAGCAGCCCTGCGCCGGACATGCGAAAACGGTCTCAACGAACGAGGCAACGCGGTCGCCCACAACAGAGACCGAACACTTTCAACGGATTACGGCCATGACGAAGATCATTCTCGCATCCACCGCAGCCATTCTCACCGTCCTGTCATTCGCTTCGGTTTCCGAGGCCGGCTGGCGTCATCGCAATCACTTCGGCCATTTCAGCGTCGTGATCGACACCCCGCGCTATGTCGTCGACGACTACGGCTACGAAGATGCGGAATGCTATGTGAAGAAGATCAGGCGCTACAACCGGTTCGGCGACCTCGTCGTCAAGAAGGTCCAGGTCTGCGACTGACCGCATCCGCGTCGACGCGGCGGGTATGGAAGCGCCGCCAGGACCTAGAACTCATATCCGAAAAGATCAATCACCAGCCGGTCGCGGCTTGCCACCAGCTCGCGCAGTTCGTCCGTATAGTAGTCGCGATAGGTCGACAGCGTCCGGTTCGACGTGTTCTTCGGCGTGGGCGCGTTCTTTTCGAGGATCCGCCTCGCATTCTTCCTGAAGCCCAGCCTCTCGCGGTTTTCGAGAACGAACCGGGTGAAATCCTCGGTCAGCGTCTCGGACTTGAAGACCTTGTCATAGAGCGCCCAGCGCCTCTGGTGGCGGATCGCCTGATCCATGTCGCGGATGTTCCACCAGCCCATGGCGAGCGCCGGATGCGGCGTCGTGACCCGCATGAAGCGATAGGAATAGAAGCCGAGAAACGTGTTCAGCGACGACTTGGCATAGGGATGGCCGATCATCACGCTCTTGAGGAAGGCGGGATCGGACAGGGATTTGAGCCAGGTCGCGAAGCTCTCCTTCGGATTGTCGTTGTCGAAGAGCTTCTTCGCGCCCTCGGGGCCTAGCACCTTGCGGACATCGCGGAAGAACAGGACATTGGGCTGCTTGATCGAATAGGCCCACATCGAGACATACCAGTCCCAGGGATTGCGCACGGTGGCGAAGGCGAACTTGCCCTGCTTCCAGAAGAAGGGCCGCCCCTTGGTGATCGGCGCATGGCGCGTCCGCCTGAGGGGCGGGCCCTCGACCAGCTTTTTCAGCAGGGAATCGATATAGGTGCTCCCGGTCTTGTACATGTCCAGATAGATGAACTTCTCATACTCGATCATGAGCACCTGTTCCGTGGCGTGTTTGGCGGCCGTCTTTAGAGCCGGATCCGCGGATGGTCAAATTGTCGGGATATCTCAGAAGCGGTAACCGAAGAGGTCGATGAAGAAGCGGTCGCGGGTGGCGACCAGCTCGCGGAGTTCGTCGGTATAGTAGTCGCGGTAGCTTTCCAGCGTTCGCTTGGACATGTTCTTGTGCTTTTCGGCCTGCTTGTTGACGACATCGACGGCGTTGGCGGAAAAGCCCAGCTCCGGTCCGCGCCTGGCCGCGAATTCGGCGAATTCCTGATCAAGCGTCTCCGATCGCATCAGCACGTCATACATCGCCCATTTCCTCTGGGCGGCGACCGCGCCGTCCATCGATCGGATGAACGGCTTGCGCAGGAATATCTCGGGATAGGGCATGGTCACGCGCATGAAGCGATAGGTGTAGAAGCCCATGAAGCCCATCAGGCCCGAGCTCGGCAGCCGATGGCCCTTGAGCGCCCGGCCCAGGAAATCCGGATCGTGCATCGATTTCAGCCAGAGCGGGAAGGCGACCTTCGGATTGTCCATCTCATAGAGCTCGTCGAGCTTGCCCTGGCCGAAGGCGTTCTTGATATGCTCGTAGAGCGGATTTTCCACCGTGTGGCCATAGGCCCACATCGAGACATACCAGTCCCAGGGATTGCGCACCGTCGCGAAGACCAGCTTGCCCCCCTTCCAGGTGAAGGGCCGCCCCTTGGTCAGCGGCGCATGCCGCTTCACGCGGACGGGCTTTTCCTTGACGATCTTCTTGAGCAGGAAATTGATATGGGTGCTGCCCGTCTTGTAAACGTCGAGATAGATGAACTTGTCGTATTCGATCATCGGACTTCCGATCAGGAACTGTCGCGGCAGGCGCCGCCTGCGGCAGGCCCTAGCATTCCGCGGAGCGCCATGCAATTCACGCCTCTTGCAAAGGACGGGCGAGGCGTTATCCCCACATGAATGAGAAACGCGGAAAAGCGCATGGCGAAACCAGGCAGGCCGGGCAATCCCTACTATGACGGCCCGAAATCGGACCATTTCAACGGAACCCGCTTCTTCAATCCCGAAGGCGTGCCGCCCGGCACGCTGCGGGACTTCCTGCGCTGGAAATGGAGCGGCAAGGAGCCGGCGGCGCGCTGGCCCAAACGCTATCCGAGCCGCTTCGCCGGCGGCAGGCCCGAAGAGCGGATCGCGGGCGCGGGCCTCAGGGTCACGATGATCGGGCATGCGAGCCTGCTGATCCAGATCGCCGGCCTCAACATCCTGACCGATCCGGTCTGGTCGGAGCGGGTGAGCCCCTTCAGCTTCGCCGGGCCGAAACGGCACAATCCGCCGGGAATCGCCCTCGACGACCTGCCGCCGGTCGATCTCATCCTCGTCACCCACAACCATTATGATCACCTCGACCTCGCCACCCTGAAGGCGCTCGAGGCGCGGCACCGCGCGCCGATCGTCACCCCGCTCGGCAACGACACGATCATCCGCCGCGCCGCATCCGGCGCGGATATCACGATCACGGACTGGGGTGACGCGACGGCCTTCCGCGACGGCGTCACCATCCATACCGAGCCCTGTCATCACTGGTCGGCGCGCGGCACCCGCGACCGCCGCATGGCGCTCTGGGCCGCCTTCGTGATCGAGACGCCGTATGGCAAGATCTACCATATCGGCGACACCGGCTTCCACGACGGCATCAATTACCGCGCGGCGGCGGAAAAGCATGGCGGCTTCCGGCTCGGCATCCTGCCGATCGGCGCCTATGAGCCGCGCTGGTTCATGAAGGGGCAGCACCAGAACCCGGAGGAAGCGGTCGCGGGCATGAAGCTCGCCAACATCGCCCATGCCGTGGGGCATCACTGGGGCACGTTCCAGCTCACCAACGAGGCGGTGGAGGACCCCCTGCGGGCGCTGGACACGGCGCTCGGCCGTGAGGGAGTGGAGCCGGCCCGTTTCCGGCCGCTCAGGCCGGGAGAGGCGCTGGACGTGCCGGAAGAGGTGCCGGAATAGTTCGCGCGCGGGTTCGCCCCTCCGGCAAACAAGACTGGCAATTTCCCCGCATTTGGCCCATATACGACCCGGAAATCTCGAAGGACGGCATTGATGGCACGCGACGCGCAATTTGCGAAGATGAACGGGCTTGGCAACAAGATCCTGGTCGTCGACATGCGCGGCCGGACCGATAGGGTGACGCCGGCCGCGGCGATCGCGCTCGCCGGGAACGCCGAGACCCATTTCGACCAGATCATGGCGATCCACGATCCCAGGGCGGAGGGCACCGACGCCTGGATCGACATCGTCAATTCGGACGGCACCTTCGCCCAGGCCTGCGGCAACGGCACGCGCTGCGTGGTGCAGGCGCTGGCCGCCGAGACCGGGCGCCGGGCCTTCACCTTCCAGACCGTCGCCGGCATCCTCAATGCCGAGGAGCATGAGGACGGGCTGATCTCGGTGGATATGGGCAAGCCCGAGTTCCGCTGGGACAGGATTCCGCTCGCCGAGGAATTCGCCGATACGCGCCGGATCGAATTGCAGATCGGACCGATCGACGCGCCGGTGCTGCATTCGCCCTCCGCCGCCTCGATGGGCAATCCGCATGCGATCTTCTGGGTCGACGGGGACGTCTGGGATTACGAGCTCGACCGGTTCGGCCCGCTGCTCGAAAACCATCCGATCTTTCCCGAACGCGCCAACATTTCCATCGCCCGCATCCGTGGCAGCGAAGAGCTCGATCTCCGAACCTGGGAACGCGGCGCGGGACTGACGCTTGCCTGCGGTTCGGCCGCCTGCGCCGCCGCCGTTTCCGCCGCCCGCACCGGCCGCACGGGGCGGCGCGTCCGCGTCAACATGCCGAGCGGCGGGCCGCTTTTCATCGACTGGCGCGACGACGACCATGTCGTCATGACAGGACCGGCGGAATGGGAATGGTCCGGCCATCTCGACCCCGCCGCCGGCGATTATGTCCGCGAAGGCCGAAAGGCCGCCGCGCAGTGACGGGCATCGACGTCATAACCTTCGGCTGCCGCCTCAACACCTACGAATCGGAAGTGATCAGGGTGGAGGCGGACCGGGCGGGACTGAACGATGCGCTGGTCTTCAACACCTGCGCCGTGACCGGCGAAGCGGTGCGCCAGGCGCGCCAGGCGATCCGCCGCGCCCGCCGCGCCAATCCGGAAACCCGGATCATCGTCACCGGCTGCGCCGCCCAGACCGAGGCCGCGACCTTCGCCGCCATGCCGGAAGTCGATCTCGTGCTCGGCAACGAGGAGAAGCTCAGGGCCGCGAGCTACCGGACCTTGCCGGATTTCGGCGTGGCCGCCAGCGAGAAGCTCCGTGTCAACGACATCATGAGCGTGACCGAGACCGCGCCGCAGATGGTGAAGCTGATCGACGGGCATGTCCGCGCCTTCATCCAGGTGCAGAACGGCTGCGACCACCGCTGCACGTTCTGCATCATCCCCTATGGAAGGGGCAACTCCCGCTCGGTGCCGATGGGCTCAGTGGTCGAGCAGGCGCGGATGCTGGCGGCAAACGGTTATCGCGAAATCGTGCTGACCGGCGTCGACGCCACCAGCTACGGCGCCGACCTGCCCGGACGGCCCTCGCTCGGCCAGCTCGCCAAGGCGATCCTGCGCCATGTGCCGGAAATCAGCCGGCTAAGGCTGTCCTCCATCGACAGTGTCGAGGCCGACGATCACCTCTGGGACCTGATCGCCGGCGAGCCGCGTTTCATGCCGCATCTGCATCTGTCGCTCCAGCATGGCGACAATCTGATCCTCAAGCGGATGAAGCGCCGTCATTGTCGCGAGGATGCGACCGCCTTCATCCGCCGCGCCCGCGCGCTCCGGCCCGGCATGAGCTTCGGCGCCGACATTATCGCCGGCTTTCCGACCGAGAGCGAGGAAATGTTTGCGAATTCCGTCCGGCTCGCCGAGGAATGCGGCATCGCCAAACTACATGTCTTTCCCTTCTCGCCGCGCGGGGGCACGCCGGCGGCGCGGATGCCGCAGCTCGACCGTGGGCTGGTCAAGGAGCGCGCGGCGCGGCTGCGGGCGGTGGGCGAGCGACTGCATACGGCGCATCTCGCCGGAATGGTCGGGACGGTCCAGCGCATTCTGGTCGAGAATACCGGCCTGGCGCATACCGAGAATTTCACGCTTGCCGATGGGTTGGGCCTGCCGCCCCGCACAGTGGCCGACGTGCGGATCGGCGGGCATACCGGGAAATATCTGATCGCGGAACTGTTACAGGAGGCGGCCTGAGATGGGGGCGTTGCGTGTGGAGGCGATATCGGCCGGAAAGAACATCGAATGGCGCTAGGCTTCATCAAGAAAATCTTCTCCTTCGGCAAGGACGACAGGAACGCGCCGAAACCGGACACGGCGCCGGCCATGGATGCCGTCCTCCCCTCCGCGGAAGAATCCGCCCTCGACCCGATGGCGATCGAGCAGGTCGGCGAACGGCTGATCATCCCCGGTGATCCCGAACCGTCCCGGCAGGATCCGGTGGAGGAATTGCGCGAACAGGCGGAGTCCGTTGCGGAATTCATCGAAGCGACCGAGGAAGAGCCGGCGGAGCCTGAAATACCGCAGCCTGTCGCGGATACGGCCCCGGCCGGTGAGCCCGAGCGGGTGGACGAGACCCTATCTCCGATCGAAGCCGCGCCGCCCGCCGAAGACGCCGATTCACCGGCCAATGTCGAAACACCGCCCGCCGGCTCCGATCCGGTCGCCGAAGATATCCTGCCGGAACCGGCGCTCCCGGCCGAAACACCCCGTGCGGCGCCCGTCCTGCCCGCCGGCTTCTCGGCGACCGGCGACCGCGCGGAGCCGGAAACCGCCATGCCCGGGCGCAAGCTGTCCTGGATCGAACGGCTGCGCCAGGGGCTGTCGCGCAGCTCGGTGCAGCTCACCTCGCAGATCGCCTCGCTCTTCACCAAGCGCAAGCTCGACGACGACACGCTACAGGATCTCGAGGACCTGCTGATCCAGGCCGATCTCGGTGTCGAAACCGCGATGCGGATCACCGACACGCTGGCCTCCGAGCGCTACGGCAAGGATGTGAGCGGCGACGATGTGTCCAGGATCATGGCCGCCGAAATCGCCAAGGTGCTGACGCCGGTGGCCAAACCGCTGGAGCTCGACCTCGCCCATAAGCCGCATGTCATCCTCGTCGTCGGCGTCAACGGCAACGGCAAGACGACCACGATCGGCAAGCTCGCCGCCAAGCTGACGCGCGGCGGACTGAAGGTGATGCTTGCCGCCGGCGA
>JAGRLJ010000226.1 GCA_020441805.1 Rhizobiaceae bacterium | reverse complement strand
TCAGCTCGGCTGGCGGAACTCGGCCGGGTCGAACGTGTAGACCGTCGAGCAGAATTCGCAGGTCGCCTTGATCACGCCGTCCTCGATCGTGCTCTCGATCTCCTCGGCGGAAAAATTCGAAAATACGGTTTCGAGCTTTTCGCGCGAGCAGCCGCAGCGGTCATGGACCGGCTGGGCGTCGTAGACACGTACGCCGCGTTCGTGGAACAGGCGATAGAGCAGCCGCTCGACGCCGAGATCGGGATCGGTCAGTTCCTCGGGCGCCACCGTGGCCGCCAGCATCTGCGCTTCGGCCCAGGTATCGTCCTCCTCGAACTCGTCGGCGCTATATCCGTCGCCGCCATGCAGGTCGGGCTGGCGCATGCGTTCGGGCGCGTCGGGCAGGAACTGCACGACCATGCCGCCGGCGCGCCAGCTATGGCGCGGATTGCCGTCGGCATCGCGGTCGAAGAGCTCGGCCGAGGCGAGCTTCACCCGTGTCGGGATCTGCTCGGACTGGCGGAAATAGGCCGCCGCCGCTTCCTCGAGCGTCTCGCCGTCAAGCGCGACGATGCCCTGGTAGCGCTGCGTATGCTCGCCCTGATCGATGGTGAAGGCGAGCACGCCCTTGCCCAGGAGTTCGTGCGGCTCGACCCGTCCGGCGGCCTCAGCCGCCTCCACCGCACGGGCGTCGAAGCGGGCATAGCCGCGCACGCCGTCCGGCGCGGTGAAATCGGCGACCAGGAAATTGACGGGTCCATCGCTCTGGGTCTGGACGATCAGCTTGCCCTCGAATTTCAGCGAGGTGCCGAGCAGAACGGTCAACGCGATCGCCTCGGAGAGAAGGCGCGCGACGGGCGGGGGATAATCGTGGCGCGACAGGATCGCGTCGGTGAGCGGGCCGAGCGAGACCGCACGGCCACGCACATCGAGCCCTTCGACCTGGAAGGGAACGACGCGATCATCGCCGGCGAGCCCGGTTCGGCCCGGATTGACATGGATTTCGGTCATGGGTGTCTCGGAGGTTGTCCAGGCAGTCCATCATCGGCTGCTTTTCGTTGGCCTTCAAGTAGGCAATTGCCTCCCCGATTCAAGGCCGCGCCCGGCAACGATCCGTTCACGCCCGTCCTCAGATCGCGCCGAGGCACCAGGCCAGGACGGACTTCTGGGCATGAAGGCGGTTCTCGGCCTCGTCGAACACCACCGATTGCGGGCCGTCGATCACATCGTCGGTCACCTCCTCGCCGCGATGGGCCGGAAGGCAGTGCATGAACAGCGCATCCGCCCTGGCATGCTTCATCAGCGCCGCGTTGACCTGGTAGGGCATGAAGACATTGTGGCCGCGCGCCTTGTGCTCCTGGTTCATCGAGACCCAGGTATCGGTGATCACGCAATCGACGCCGGCCACCGCCTTCTCGGCATCGTGGGTGAGCATGACGGCACCGCCATTGTTGCGCGCCCAGTTGAGATATTTGTCGTCCGGCTCGCTGCCGAGCGGAACCGCCATGTTCATGCGGTAGCCGAAGCGGGCCGCGCCCTCGATCAGCGAGTGGAGCACATTGTTGCCGTCGCCGGTCCAGGCGATGGTCTTGCCGGCGATATTTCCGCGATGTTCCTCGACCGTCATGATGTCGGCCATGATCTGGCAGGGATGGGTGGTGTCGGTCAGACCGTTGATCACCGGCACCGTGGCATGTTCGGCGAGTTCGAGCAGGCGCGCATGATCGGTGGTGCGGATCATGATCGCATCGACATAGCGCGACAGGACCTTGGCGGTGTCGCCGATCGTCTCGGCGCGGCCGAGCTGCATTTCGGTGCCGGAGAGGAACAGCGTCTCGCCGCCGAGCTGGCGCATGCCGACATCGAAGGACACGCGGGTGCGGGTCGAGGGCTTCTCGAAGATCATGGCCAGCATCTTGCCGGCGAGCGGCTTGTCCGGCCGGCCAGCCTTGAGATCGGCCTTGCGGGCCTTGGCATCGTCCATGATGCGCCGGAGGTCTCCGGCGGAGACGGCGGAAAGGTCGAGGAAATGCTTGGTGGACGCCATATGCGTGATCCTTGTCGTCAATCTGGAACCATTCAGGGAATTTCAGGAGAGACGAGCGTCATCGCTTCGATATGGCCTCGGCCGCCTTTTCGAGGCGTGCGAGGCCGAGGCGGGCCTCCTCGGCAGTGGTGACGAGCGGCGGCAGCAGGCGGACGACATTGTCGCCCGCGAGGACGCCGAGCAACTTCTCGGCGCGCATGGCCTGGATCAGGTCGCCCGCGGGAATCTTCGCCTTGATGCCGATCATCAGGCCCATGCCGCGTATCTCCTCGATGACCTCGGGGTAGCGGTCCTTGAGCGAGGCCAGCCCCTGGCGGAAGACGAGCGCGACATCCTCGACATGCCGAAGGAAGCCTTCCGCCAGCACCACGTCCAGCACCGCATTGCCGACCGCCATGGCGAGCGGATTGCCGCCATAGGTCGAGCCATGGGTGCCGGCGACCATGCCCGAGGCGGCTTCGGCCGTCGCGAGGCAGGCGCCCATGGGAAAGCCGCCGCCGATGCCCTTGGCCACCGCCATGATGTCCGGCACGATGCCCGAATGTTCATAGGCGAAGAGCCGGCCGGTGCGGCCGACGCCGCACTGGACCTCGTCGAGGATCAGCAGCAGGCCGCGCTCGTCGCAAAGCGCGCGGATGTCGCGCAGGAATTCCTTGGAAAAGGCGCGCAGGCCGCCCTCGCCCTGCACCGGCTCGAGCAGGATGCCGGCGGTGGCCTCGGTGACCGCCGCCTCGACGGCTTCCATGTCCTCGAAGGGCACCTGGTCGAAGCCCGGCGCTTTCGGGCCGAAGCCGTCGATATATTTCTGCTGGCCGCCGGCGGCGATGGTGGCGATGGTCCGGCCGTGGAAGGCGCCCTCGAAGGTGACGATGTGGAACCGCTCGGGATGGCCCTTGGCATAGTGATAGCGCCGCGCGGTCTTGATCGCGCATTCCAGCGCCTCGGCGCCGGAATTGGTGAAGAACACCTTGTCGGCGAAGGT
Source organism: Rhizobiaceae bacterium (assembly GCA_020441805.1). Lineage (GTDB taxonomy): Bacteria > Pseudomonadota > Alphaproteobacteria > Rhizobiales > Rhizobiaceae > Rhizobium_E. The sequence continues at coordinate 1,386 of JAGRLJ010000226.1, read as the reverse complement.
ATTGTCGATCAGCCGCCGCGCCAGCTTCTCCTGACCGGGGGCCTCGTAGAGGTTGGAGACGTGCCACAGCTTCTCGGCCTGGTCCTTGAGCGCGGCCACGAGATGCGGATGGGCGTGGCCCAGCGCGTTGACGGCGACGCCGGCGGCGAAATCGAGATAGCGCTCGCCGGCTTCGGTCACCAGCCACACGCCCTCGCCTCGCTCGAAGCGCATCGGAGCGCGAGCATAGGTATCATAGAGCGCAGCGGTGTCCGCCATGGCAATTCTCCCCGAACGGCGATGCTGGACCGGCCCCGGTAGCGGCCCGGGTGGCCCGAGAAAAGAAAAAGCCGCCCTCGCAGGCGGCAGCGGCACTATTACCATCTGATGTTCCGTCGTCAACAAAAACCCGCATTTCCAAGCCAAAGCGCAGTCGGACCGGACGATCCCGCGCGGCCGGGGACGGAAGACGGCGATCCCGCGGGAAAGTGCTTGACAGATCAATCTTGGGGATAACCCGAAAAACGAATCCGCCGGATTCGCCTCTCTCTTGTCAGGGAGTCACCGGGTCACTAGGTTAGGGCGGAGTTAGCTAGACTGCATGCGGCGGAACTAGTCACCGGAAATATTCAGGGATCCTCGCCCCGGGCCTTGCCCGGGCATGCTGATGGATTCCACGAAGAAGGACGAAACAATGGAGAACGGCGCGAACTGGACGGACGAACGGGTCGACAGGCTCAAGAAGCTCTGGTCCGAGGGATTGAGCGCTAGCCAGATCGCAGCACAACTCGGCGGCGTCAGCCGCAATGCCGTGATCGGCAAGGTCCACCGCCTCAACCTGCCCGGCCGCGCCAAGGCCGGCGGCGCCACCTCGGCCCGTTCGCAGAAGCGGGCGCAGATCCCGGCGCAATCGCGGCCGGCAAGCTTCGCCCCCCGGACGATCACCCGCACCGTCGCCCGCCCGTCGGGCGCGACCATGCTCAAGGAAGACGTGGAGATCGACGTGCTCGAGGAGGTGCAGGTCGCGACGAACAACAATGTCGTCGTTCCCATCTTCAAGCGCCTGCCGCTGATCCGGCTCACGGAGCGGACCTGCAAATGGCCGCTCGGCGATCCGCTCAAGGAGGACTTCTGCTTCTGCGGCAACGATTCCCCGGACAACTCGCCCTATTGCACCTACCACCAGAAGCTGGCTTACCAGCCCTCGGCGGAGCGCCGCAGGGTCCGCTGACGGCAGTGCCGACGAGCCATTGCGCGAAATTCCGGCCGGAAGCGTCAGGCGCCTCCGGCTTTTCCATGTCTAGATCTCCAGCAGCAGCGGACAATGGTCCGAGACCTCGGGGTCGGTCACGACTTCGAAGCCGATGACCTCCACGGCGTCGTTCACCAGCATGTAGTCGGCAAAAC
>JAGRLJ010000023.1:4489-23944 GCA_020441805.1 Rhizobiaceae bacterium | reverse complement strand
GCTTTCGATCGCCAATTCCAACTCGGAAAACGTGCTCCAGCTCTTCCGTTAAGCACGATCGACCCGAACATCCAGGTGAAGGGCGGCCGCTTCGAGCGGCCGCCCTTCACGCGTTTTTCAGGGATTTTCTGAAGTGATTAAGAATGGATTACCGTTTTCCATCCCGTTTAACCATTGATTAACCATAGTGCTTTACATAATATTAACCATGACGGCGGCCACCAAGGGCAAGTTGGGTGGCTTTGGCATGATGCGGTGCTGTCTCGTCCGGACCTTCCGGAATGTCCTGAAAATTTCCCGTAGGGCAATAAGATGACCAGCATCATGACCAATGCCGCCGCCATGTCGGCGCTGAAGACGCTTCGCGACATCAATAGCAAGATGGACGAGACCCAGCAGCGGGTCTCCTCGGGTTACCGGGTCGAGACGGCGGCCGACAACGCCGCTTACTGGTCGATCGCCACCACGATGCGTTCCGACAACAAGGCGCTGTCCACCGTGCAGGATGCGCTTGGCCTGGGCGCCGCCAAGACCGATGTCGCCTATACCGGGCTCCAATCCGCCGTGAACGTCATTTCGGAGATCAAGGCCAAGCTGGTCGCCGCCCGCGAGCCGGGCGTCGACAAGCTCAAGATCAACAAGGAGCTGGGTGAACTCAAGAACCAGCTCACCTCGATCGCCGAATCCGCCTCCTTTTCCGGCGAGAACTGGCTCTACAACACGACCGGCGCGGCGCCGACAGTGGTCGAGATGGTCGGCTCGTTCAACCGGTCCTCGGATGGCTCCGTGGCGGTGGAAACCCTGCAATTCGATACTGGAACTTCGACCCTTATCGATCCGGACGATCCGGACCAGGGTATTCTTACGAGAACCTATACCGTAACGGTTACCGACGACGCCGGTCTCTCGACCGATTACGATTACTTCCTGCTGAACGCTGATCCAACCGCGCCGCCGGATCCGAATGAAATCGTGCTCGAGACCGCGACGACATCGCAGGAGATCGACGGCATGATCTCCGCGGTCGAGGAAATGCTCAAGACGTTGACCAATTCGGCGGCGACGCTGGGTTCGATCAATACCCGCATCGACATGCAGGAGGATTTCGTCGCCACGCTCATGGACGTGATCGACAAGGGCATCGGCCGTCTCGTGGACGCCGACATGAACGAGGAATCGACCCGGCTCAAGGCGCTCCAGACCCAGCAGCAGCTCGGCATCCAGGCGCTTTCGATCGCCAATTCCAACGCCGAGAACATCTTGCAGCTCTTCAAGTAAGGCTTCGGGCCGGAAGCGCAACGGGATCCGTTCCCGAAGGTTCCGCCGCGTCATCGGTCATCGGCGCGGATCGGAAGGATTGGGCCGCGTTATTGCCCTGACGCGGCCCAACGCATTTCATTTTCGCGCAAGATTGGCGCTCTAGGGTCGGTCCATCGGTCCTGATCCTCGCTTTCGCACAGGACATGGCTGCGATCGGGCGGCGGAAATACCAGAGAAAGATGGCGGCGGCGATGAATGCCATGCTGACGAAGTATCTCAAGGACTTCAGCGTCCCACAGTCCACCGCAACGGTCGAGCCCGACCTTCTTTCGAGCCTCGCGAACGCGCCGCTGTCCGAGATGCCCTTTCTCGCGGAACCGGAGCCCGAGGTCGATATCGAGGAAGAGCGGCGGCAGGCCTTTCAGGAAGGCCAGGAGCAGGCCCGCCGGGAATGCGAGGAACGATTCTCCGGGGAGCTCGCCGCCATCGCGGAGGAGCATGCCAACGAGATTCGCGCGCTTGAGGAACGGCAGGAAACCGAGGTGATGCGCGTGATCCATGCCCGGTTCTTCGACATGACGGTGGCGATCTCGCAATCGGTTGCCGACCAGACCTTGCAGGCTTTGCTGCCCATCATCGACGCGGATGTCGCGCGCCGGTCCGTGACGGCCCTCGCCGATGCCGTCCGCAAGGCGCTGACCGAGGAGAAGGCGGCGGACGTGCTCGTCCGCGGGCCGACGCGCCTTTATGAAATGCTTCGCCCCAAGCTCGATGAACGCGGGATCGCCTGCCGGCATGTCGAGGCCGAGACGATCGATATCCTCGTCGAGGTCAACGAAACCGTGCTGACCACGCGTCTCTCCGTATGGGCGCAGTCGCTCGCCGAGGTCATGGAATGAGCGAAGCCGAAAGCCATCATCACGGCAAGAACGAAATCATCATCGTCAAGCGCCACAAGGGCGATCATGACGGCGCGCATGGCGGCGCCTGGAAGATCGCCTATGCCGACTTCATGACGGCGATGATGGCCTTCTTCCTGATCATGTGGCTGGTCAATGCCGCCAACGAGGAGACGAAGGCCGCCGTCGCGAGCTATTTCAATCCGATCAAGCTCACCAGCGAAGTACCGCCCGACGAGGGCCTCCAGACGCCCCAGCGGACCAAGGAGAAGAACAAGGCCGTCGAGCAGCAGCAGGAGACGAAGGACGGAAAATCCGCCGACAACGAAAACAATCCCGGCAAGAACGACAATTCCCTGTCCGAGATGGACCAGGTGAAGGCTTCGGAGGCGGACTATTTCGAGAATCCCTACGCGGTGATCGCCGAGATCGCCCAGGAAACCGAGGACAAGGCCAATATCAGCCTGCGCGGCGACGGCGGAGCCAAGGATGCCGGCCCCGGAACGGGCGCAGACGGCGGCGAGGCGTTCAAGGACATTTTCGATCCGGATTTCTGGACCCAGCAGATCGAGATATCCAAGACCTCGCCCGCCAATGCCAGCGACGTCCCGGCGGAAACGGCCGGCCTGCCGGGCGATGGCGAGATCATCAACGCCGACAATCCCGATTCGGCCTTCAAGGGTACCGAGGACGCGGGCGACAAGAAGAGCGGCGAGCAGGACAAGGGCAAGCTCAAGCCCGGCGACAGCGAGGCCGACAAGCAGAAGAGCGCCGAGAAGGACAAGACCGACGACGGAACATCCGACAAGACCAAGGACGGCTCCAGCGACAAGGACAGGCTGGGCAAGACCGATAAGGACAAGCTCGGCAAGACCGACGAGGCGCTACTCGCCAGGTTCGACAAGAACAAGGACGGCAAGCTCGACGATGCGGAGCTGAAGGCGGCGAAGGCGGCCAGGCTCGCAGCCGATCTACAGGCGGCGCTGCGCAAGGAACTGGGCGACAAGGCCGGCTATCTCGCCGAAGGCCTGATCGTCCAGCCGGCCGAGGGCGGCATGCTGATCAGCATCACCGACCAGGTGAAGACGCCGATGTTCCGTTCCGGCTCGGCTATCCCGAACAAGGAGACCATCGTCGCCATGGAGGCGATCGCCAAGCTGCTCAAGAACCGCAAGGGCCAGATCGCCATTCGCGGCCATACCGACGGCCGTCCTTACAAATCGAAGAACTACGACAACTGGCGTCTTTCGACGGCCCGGGCGCAAAGTGCCTATTTCATGCTGGTCCGAAGCGGCATCCGGGAAGCGCGCGTCTCGCAGATTTCAGGCTTCGCCGATCACCGGCTGAAATTTCCGAAGGATCCGCTGAATGCCGGCAATCGACGGATCGAGATACTTGTCCAGGCGAATGCGGGGTAGCGAATGGTTCGTCGCCCCTCTCGCATCGTTCTCGTGGCCGCGCTCGGCCTGGCGCTGATCGCTCCCGTTCAGTCCCGGGCGGAAGAGCAGTCGACCTCGGCGCCACCCTACCTGCTCGTGCGTTCGCTACAGGCGATCCAGGACAAGGTGATCGCCGGCGACCTCGAATCGCTCGAGATCCAGCGCTATCTCCTCAATGAGATCGACCGGCGTCTCAGGACCGTCGACATGGCGGTCTTCGAGGATCCGCGCAATGTCGATGCCGCCCTGATCTTCGCGATGAGCGGCGGTAATCCCGAAACGCTCGATATCCTCGCCGAACGCGACGTCGAGGGCAATTTCGATAACCGGGTCACCAGCATCCTGCGGCGCTATCTGTCCGGCCGGGGGGCGACCGCGCTCAGGCAGCTCAAGGAGGTGGTCCCGGAATATCGCAACACCCGCATCGGTCCATATCTAGAACTGATCGGGGCCAATGCGCTGATGGAGAGCGAGACGGATGCCGCGCTGAAATTCTTCGACTGGGCCCGGGTCGAGGCGCCTGGCTCCATCGTCGAGGAGGCCGCTCTGCGGCGATCGCTCGCCATCACCTCGCAGAAGGGCGATGCGGCACGCGCGCTGCCCTATGCCCGCCGCTATGCCCGCCGGTTCATGAACTCGCCCTACGCGTCGCAGTTCGCCGATATTTTCGTGGCGCTTGCCATCGACCATAAGGAGGCGATGCCGCCGCCCGAGATCATGGCGGTTCTGTCGCTTATCGAGCGCAAGCGCCAGCGCGAGATCTACCTCCGGCTCGGGCGTCGGGCCGCGATCAACGGCGACAAGCCGCTCGCCGAATTCGCGGCCCTCCAGGCGCGTCGCCTGTCGCGCTCCGAGGACAAGGGCCAGCTCGCGCTGGCGAAACTGTATGACGGCCTCGTCAACGTCCCTACCGACGGCGTCGAGAAGGTCCTGCGCAAGCTCGCCGACATTCCCGACGCATCGCTGTCGCCGAAAGACCGCTTTCTCCGGGACGCCGCCAGGATCGTCGGACAAGAGGTGCTGAAGCCGCCGAGCGCGGAAAGTCTGAGGCAAGTCAGGCGGGATATGGTCGACAAGGAATATCGGGACATGATGTCCGAGCGTGTGGCGAAGGCGGCGGAGAATGCCGCCCGGCTCGGCGCAAGTCTGCCCGACCCGATCACCCGGCCGGAAGACCTGCCTTTGGAGACCCGGAAGGCGGCTCTGGACGAGCGGCTCGACCGGATCGACGACTTCGTGAGTCTGGGGCGCTCCAAACTCAAGGATATCGACGCCCTTCTTTCAACGGAAAGTCATTGATGATGCTGGACCAGCTCGTTTCCGGATTGCCCCAGTCGGCCAGGACTTCGTCCCGGGACCGTCAGGATGCGCGCGGGAAGGATGAGGAAAACCCGACCGGTATTTTCGAGAACCTGGTTGCAAAAGTAGACCGGCATGCCCGTCGTGACGCATTGCGTGAAACGGACGACAAGACGCCCGCGGATGAGAGCGGGGCAAAGGAGATCTCCGGTCCGGAAAGACGGATCCGTGTTGCTGTCGACTTCAGCGAGACGTCGGCGACCTCGCTTGACGAGGGTGATGCAACCGCTCGATCGCAGGCGGCCATGCCCCGGGAATTGATCTCGCGGACCGCTCGTATCCATCTTTCCCGCGACAATGCGCGGGAAGAGCCGGACATGCTGGCGAAACATGGCGACGCCGGGCAGACGGTTGATCAGATTCCGCATGCCGTTCGCGGAGAGTTGCGATCCCGGGCAAGGCCAGAGGCAAAAGGTACTCATGCCGGGCATGTCGAGGAGCCTCGCGATGAGAGGCCATCGCGCCGGGCGGAGCATGCGGCGTCCGTTGTTCGGGAGGAGCCGCCCCGGGACGGCCAGTCTGTATCGCCGGACTTGGCATCGATGAGCCCGACGGACGAGATCGGTCTTCTGCTCGGCGTGGCCGCGACGGGCGGACCTGCCGTCGCCGGGGACAGGAAGCCGCTCGGCCCGGATCGGGTCGCGACCGACAGGAAGGACGACGGCAAGGCGGTGTCGGCAGTGCATGATCGCCCGGTCTCCGCAACGCATGCGGAGCCGCCGATCGCTCTGGTCGATCTTCCGCGGCGAAGCCGGACGCATGACGACGATGCCAGGTCCTCGGGCGGCGATGCGGTCAGGGTGGTCGGCGGAAACGGTTCCCGCCGGGCCACCGACATCGCTCTCTCGAGGTCGCCGGAGGCGGCGAAGGATTCGGACAAGCCGGCATCGGCGAACAGGGTCGATACGGCCGTCGTCCTTGAGGCGCGGCGTTATCTCGGCTTCTCGCCCGACAGCAATGCGACGACGCTCGCCAGCGCGGCCAGGTCGGACCCGACCTGGAATGCCGCGCTGGATGCGTCCCGGCTGACCGGTCTCGGCGCGCTCGCCGATACGATGAGGGAAGTCAATACACTGAAATTGCAGATGAATCCTGAAAATCTCGGCCATATGGTGGCTTCCCTGAAGCTCAGGGGCGAGGAGCTTTCCGTCGAGGTCAGGGTCGATTCCATCGAGGCTTACAGGCATCTTTCCGCCGACCACGACGATCTCGTGAAGGCGCTCCAGGACCAGGGTTTCTCCATCGACAAGGTAACGGTGCAACTGAATGCAGCCGACAGGACGGATACGAGCGCAGATCGCGACATGGCGCGGCAGGGCCAGACCCAGCGCGAGGGGCAGGAGGGGCAATCCAACCGCAACGACGGCCGCCAGGGCGGCCAGAGGCAGCAATGGGAATCCGCCCGGCAAATGGCGGATGCCGCTCGCGGCAACGGTGGCGCTGACGCTGATCGCGCCGGCAATATCTATCTCTGAGGCGCGGGCGTCCCAGGGGATTTGCGAGCGCGAGATCGCCGCGGCCGCGATCAAATATGGCGTGCCCGAGGGCATCCTTTATTCCGTCGGCCTGACCGAGACGGGCAAGCGCGGATCGTTGCAGCCCTGGGCGCTCAATGTCGAGGGCAAGGCGGTGTTCGCCGCCTCGCGCGACGATGCGCTGGTCGTCTTCCAGGATGCTCGCGCCCGCGGGGCCAGGCTGATCGATCTCGGTTGCATGCAGATCAATCATCATTATCACGGCGACCAGTTCTCCGATCCGAAGGAGATGCTCAATCCGCGTCGGAATGTCGAATATGCCGCGAAATTCCTCTCGCGCCTCCATGCCAAACACGTTACATGGACGATGGCGGTGGCGCGTTATCATGCCGGGCCGGACAACGATCCGGCACAGAAGCGCTATGTGTGCAGGGTAATTTCCAACCTCGTCGCGACGGGTTACGGAAAATGGACCGCCAACGCCGCCGCGTTCTGCGGCAACCCATGATAGATAATCGCCTTGGTTGAATCGGACTGCGCGCAATTTTGGCGGCAATATGGCGAGTCAAGTCCGCGAGTCGTTTTTTGCCACTTATTAACCATATGTTAACGCGCGCGTTGAAATTTAGTGCCAAGTTCCCTGTGGAGATACAAAATATAGGGCAAATCGCCACTGCCCCGTTAATCTACTGTTAATTTGTATGACTGACTTCCTGCATATTTACCCCGATTCGCGGGATTCGTACTCATTGGCCGTTGAAATTCACTACACTGATTCGGAGGCGGACGATGATCGTAGTGGTTGATGAGCGTACTCTTGTCAAAGATGGCTACACTTCCCTGTTCTTTCGCGAAGGCGTGCCTTCCACGGGTTTCGATCCGGGGGAGTTCGGGGAATGGGTCAATACGGCGGCGGACACGGATATCGACGCCGTCGAAGCGTTCCTGATCGGACAGTCCGAGCTCTCGCTCGACCTGCCCAAGGCGATCAGGGACCGGAGCCAGGCACCGGTGATTGCGGTGTCGGATTCCCCATCCCTGGAAACGACACTGGCATTCTTCGATTGCGGTGTCGACGACGTGGTGAGAAAGCCCGTCCATCCCAGGGAAATCCTGGCCCGCGCGGCGGCGATCCGCCGCCGGCAGAAAGTTCAGGCCAACTATACGGATATCGGCCCGGTCCGGGTTTTCTCGGACGGCCGCGATCCGGAAATCAATGACGAGGTTTTCCCCTTGCCGCGGCGTGAGCGGCGGATTCTCGAATATCTCGTGGCCAACCGTGGACGGCGCGTTTCGAAGACGCAGATCTTCAATGCGATATACGGCATCTTCGACGAGGACGTCGAGGAAAACGTCGTCGAAAGCCACATTTCCAAGCTGCGCAAGAAGCTGCGCAAGCGTCTCGGTTTCGATCCGATCGATTCCAAGCGATTCCTCGGCTATTGCATCGATTGGCAGTGATGCGATTGCCCGCCGCGCCGAACCGGGCGCGTCAGGGTTTTCTTGCGGCGGCTCTCGCTTCTGGCGGGAGCCGCCGTTTCCGTTGGTCGGCAACAGCGGGGATGCCTTTTTCAGAAGGCGGATAAATACAATAAAAACAAATCCCGGATCGGACCCGGCGCGCGAGCGGCCTATAAGGTTCACGCAAGGCGCGCTTCCTACTCTGCCTGCAAATCGACGGGCACGAGGAACCGCTATGAGCCTTTATGGAATGATGAGAACCGGTTCGTCCGGCATGAACGCCCAGGCCAACCGCTTGAGCACGGTGGCCGACAACATCGCCAATTCGGGCACGACCGGCTACAAGGCGGCATCCACCGAATTTTCCTCCCTGCTGTTGCCGTCGACAACGGGCAACTACAATTCCGGCAGCGTTCAGACCGACACCCGCTACGGGATTTCCAATGAGGGCGCGCTGCAATACACGACCTCGAACACGGATCTGGCGATCCGTGGCAACGGCTTCTTCGTCGTTCAGGATGCGAACGGCACGCCCTACATGACCCGGGCCGGCTCCTTCGTCCCCAATGGCAGTGGCGAACTGGTCAATGCCGGCGGCTACAAGCTCCTCGGATATCCCTATACGAGCGAGGATCCGACCCCCGTGGTCAACGGCTATGCCGGCCTCAAGCCGATCAGCGTCGCTTCCGGCGGTCTCGTCGCGACGGGTTCGACGCTGGGAACCTTCTTCGCCAACCTCAAGGCCAGCGCCGAGATCATCGATCCCGCGGACCTGCCGAGCGCGACATCGGACGAGACGACGAAATACACCCACAAGACCTCGGTCAAGGCTTTCGATACGCTCGGAAACCAGGTTCTTTACGATGTCTATTTCTCGAAGACCGGCGATAACGAGTGGCAGATGTCGGTCTTCAACGCCGCGGGCCGCGATGAAACCACCGGCGCCTTCCCCTATGGTACGGATTCGCTCGTCACGCCGCCGATCGATCTGGAATTCGACCCTGTGACCGGAAACCTGACGGACGCCTCCAAGGCGGATGCGAAAGTCATCCTGGATGCCGCCGCCGATGGCGGCCTCGTGCCCAACATGAAGGAGATGACGCTCGACTTCTCCGCGCTGACCCAGCTCAACTACGACTTCACCATCCGCGCCGAGGTCAACGGCAATGCGCCGAGCGAGGTGAAGCAGATCCAGGTTTCCTCGGACGGCATCGTCTATGCGGAATACCAGAGCGGCGATCTCGTGCCGATGTATCGTCTTGCGATGGCCACGGTGCAGAGCCCGGACGAATTGCGCGTCCTGTCGGGCAATGTCTTCGCCCAGAGCGAGAATTCCGGCGTCGTCATTCTCGGCTTCCCCGGCTCCAACGGCATGGGTTCGATCGTCTCCGGCGCGCTGGAAAACTCCACCGTCGATATCGCCGAGGAACTGACGCGCATGATCGAATCGCAGCGCACCTACACCGCGAATTCGAAGGTGTTCCAGACCGGATCCGATCTCATGGAAGTCCTCGTCAACCTGAAGCGCTAAGCTCGAAAGATAGGCCAGCATCATGTCACTGTCATCGGCGCTCAGCACCGCCCAGTCGATCTTTTCCAATACCGGGCTGCAAAGCGCGGCATTGTCGAAGAACATCGCCAATGCATCCAATCCGGATTACGCGCGGCGCGTGGGCATTCTGACGATCGATGCCACCGGTGCCCAGAAGCTGGCCATCGAGCGAACTTATGACAACGGCCTCGTCAAGCAGGTCATGCAGTCGACATCCGAATCCTCGGCGCAGGACGTTCTCCAGCAGAAGCTGGAGGGCATGAAGTCGCTGCTGGGCGGCAACGATTACGAAACGGCGCCCTCGACTTATATGAAGACGCTGCGCGACAATTTGCAGGCCTATGCCACCAAGCCGAACGAATCGACGCTCGCGGCGACGGTGGTGTCGAGCGCGATGGACGTCTCGAGTTCGCTGAATTCGATCTCCTCCGAGATCCAGGCGATGCGCGGCACCATCGATCGCGAGATCACCGATATCATCGAGAAGCTGAACGGGCTGCTCAAGCAGTTCGGCGACGTCAACGGCGCGATCAAGGCCGGCACGGCGCTGGGCCACGACGTCAACAACGAAATGGACATGCGGGACCGCTATCTCAAGGAGATTTCGGAAATCGTCGGTGTCCGGTCCTTCACCCGCGACAACAACGACATGGCGCTCTACACGACGGACGGCACGATGCTGTTCGATCTCGACGCGCGCAAGATCATGTTCAATCCGCAGCCGGCCTACGACGCCATGACGACCGGCAATCCCATCATCATCGACGGTGCGAAGATGACGGCGGGCGAGAACGGCAACACGACGTCGCGCGGCAAGCTACAGGCCCTGTTGCAGATCCGCGACGAGGTCATTCCCCGTTACCAGTCGCAGCTCGACGAGACCGCGCGCGGCCTGGTCGAGATGTTCGCCCAGGAGGATATGACGGGCGGCGTCGCCGACGCCTTGCCCGGTCTCTTCACCTGGTCGGGCTATGCGGCCGGCGACACGATCCCCGTGACGGGAACGGTCGTGCCGGGCCTCGCGGCGGCGATCAAGGTCAATGACAGCCTGATCAAGTCGAAGGGCGGCGATCCCACCCTGCTTCGCGACGGCGGCTACGACATCGATGGCCTCGGCGTCGCCAGCACCGACTATCTCGGCAACGTCAATCACGAGGCGGGCTATTCGACCCTGCTCGACGGCTATGTCGCCGGCTTCGAGGCGCAGCGCGATTTCGATCCCTCGACCTTCCTCGACGCCAAGACGACGATCGGCCAGTTCGCCACCGGCTCGGTCGGCTGGCTCGAACAGCTCATCTCGGAAAGCGCCGCGGCGAAGGACAACAAGCAGGCGCAGCTCACCCGCGTGGCCGAGGCGCTGTCCAATACGACGGGTGTGAGCCTCGACGAGGAAATGGCGCTCATGCTCGAGCTCGAGCAGAGCTACAAGGCGTCGAGCAAGCTTGTCTCGACGGTGGACGAGATGATCCAGGCGCTGCTCGCCGCAGTGAAGTGATAGACCATGAAAACCTCCTTCGTTTCCAATCTTGCCGTCCAGTCCTCGATGCGTTCGACCATCAACCAGGTTCAGGCCGAGCTGGTCCAGGCGCAGAAGGAGGTCGTTTCCGGCCAGCGCTACAATATCGGCGAGGAACTCGGCGGTACGACGACGCGCGCGCTCGACCTCAGGCGCGAGCGGGACATGATGGACAATCTGATGGTGACGAATTCGGTCGTCACGCAGCGCCTGTCATCGTCGCAGATGGCGCTGGAGACGATCTCCAATGCCGGGCAGACCGCGCTGAACACCTTTGTCGCGCTTGCCGGCTCCACCGATACGACCCAGCTTACGACGGCCGTGCGCACGATAACCGACGTTCTCGACCAGGTCATCGATTCCGCCAATACATCGGTCAACGGAGAATATGTCTTCGCGGGTATCAATACCGACGTCCGGCCGATGGGCGACTATCTCACCGACGAGACCGGAGCGAGGTCGGCCTTCGATACCGCGTTCCAGACCTACTTCACCTTCCCGAAGGACGACGCGCAGGTCCAGTCGATCACGCCGGCCCAGATGAAGGACTTTATCGACACGGTGCTGGAGCCGATGTTCCTGACCGGGGCCGACTGGACGACGACATGGTCCACCGCCTCCGACACGCCGATGACGAGCCGTATTTCGCGGACCGAGGTCGTGCAGAGCTCGGCGACGGCGAATGCCGAAGGCTTCCGCCAGATGGCGCTCGGCGCCGTGATCGGCATCGAACTTCTCAACCTGCCGTTCGGCAGCGATACGCGGGCGGTGGTCTCCGACAGCGCGATCGACTATATGGGCAAGGCGATCTACGGCATCGACAGCGAGCGCGGCCAGCTCGGCCTGTCGCAGAACCGCGTCAAGATGGCCGACGAGGTGCTGAAGGCGCAGGTCGATATCGTCAAGCTCAACCTCGACGACCTCGAAGGCGTCGATGTCTATGAGGCTTCGACGCGGATCACCGCGCTCTCGAACCAGATGGAAATTTCCTACAACCTGACGGCGAGGATCTCTCAATTGAGCCTCGTCAATTATATCTGACGCCGATGATCCGCCGTCGCGGCGGATGGAAGTGGATGCGTAAGCCTGGCTTCAGGCAGGTGGTTTACGTTTCGAAGCATGACGGAGTGAGGGACTGAATGTACCAGTTTTCCTATGCAGAGATCATGGCGGACGACGTCGCCGACTCCAAGGGCCGCGAAAGGCAGGTCTTTGATCGGGCGATCACCATGCTGCACACGGCCATGAAGGCGGGCCGCGAGTCCCGGGAAGCTGTCGAGGCTCTCTTCTTCACGCGCCGGGTCTGGATCGCCTTTATCGACGACCTGCGCAGCCCGGAAAACCAGTTGCCGCTCAATCTCAGGGCGGATCTCATCTCGATCGGCATTTGGGTGCTCAAGGAAGCCGAGCGCATTCGCATGCGCCAGTCCGACAATTTCGAGGGCATCGCCGACGTAATCACCATCATCAGGGATGGATTGAAATGAAAAGCACTTTGCGTATCTCGCTGAAGTCCGGCGAGCGTATCTTCATCAACGGCGCCGTTCTCAGGGTGGATCGCAAGGTCGCGATCGAATTCCTCAACGACGTCACCTTCCTGCTGGAAAACCACGTGCTCCAGCCCGAAGGCGCGACGACCCCGCTGCGTCAGCTCTATTTCATTATCCAGATGATGCTGATCAATCCGGAAGGCGCCGGCCAGTCGATGGCCATGTTCAAGAAATCGATCGCCATGCTGCTGGCGACCTTCCAGAACGACGAGGTCCTGGCGGAACTCAAGCGCGTCGACGCGGTCGTGACGTCGGGCCGGCCCTTCGACGCCCTCAAGGCGATCCGGGCGCTCTACCCGGTCGAGGAACGCATCCTCCAGGCACAAGAGATCACGCCCGCCGTCCGCGAGCAGATTCGTCGGGAGATCGCACCATGGCAGTAGATCCCGTTTCCACCGCGACGGCGACGCAGAACACGTCGACCGCCGCCACGACGTCAACCAAGGACGCCAAGGATGCGACGCTCAACTACGACAGCTTCCTCAAGCTGCTCGTCGCCCAGATGAAGAACCAGGACCCCACCGATCCAATCGACGCCAGCCAGCAGATGTCGCAGCTCGCGACCTTTTCGAGCGTCGAGCAGGCGATCAAGACCAACCGGCATCTCGAAAGCCTCATTCAGGAAACCTCGATGAGTCAGGCCGCGAGCCTGATCGGCAAGACGGTCACCTCCACCGACGGCGATGTCAAGGGCGTGGTCAAGGCGGTGGAGATCAAGTCGGACGGCTTGACGGCGATTCTGGAAAATGGTGAGGAGGTCCTGGTAACGACCGGCATCACCATTTCGGCGACGGCGGCCGCGAACACGAATACGGACACCGGCGATACCGACACCGCCGAGACCGATCCCGGCACGACGCCGGATGACGGCGAAACCGAGAGCGTGTCGGGGGAATAGCCCGGCCGAGGCGCGAGGATCTTCCATGAACGAGGCGGACGCACTCGATATCGTCCAGGCGGCGATCTGGACCGTGCTCGCCGCCTCGGGACCCGCGGTTCTCGCCGCCATGATCGTCGGCGTCACCGTGGCGCTGCTCCAGGCCCTGACGCAGGTCCAGGAAATCACGCTGACCTTCGTTCCCAAGATCCTCGCCGTCATGGCGGCGGTCGCCTTCTCCGCGCCCTTCATCGGCTCGCAGATCTCCATCTTCACGACCATGATCTTCTCGCGCGTCCAGAGTGGCTTCTGAACGGCCCGCCTCGGCATCCTCGCGCAAGTTTCGCCCGCTATCCATGAACCGCTCGAAAAGTCCGGCTCATGACGAGGCGTGTGATATATGGCTGATGTACAGTCTCCAATGACGACATTGACGGTCCCGAAGCTGTCGGCGCGCGGGCGCGATATCGGCTTCGCCGTCGGCATCGTCATCATCCTGTCGGTCCTGTTCCTGCCGATCCCGGCCTTCATGATCGACCTGGGCCTGGCCTGCTCGATCGCCTTCTCGGTCCTTATCCTCATGGTGTCGCTGTGGATCCAGAGGCCGCTCGATTTCTCGTCCTTCCCGACCATCCTGCTGATCGCGACCATGTTGCGCCTGTCGCTCAACATCGCCACGACGCGCGTGATCCTGTCGCACGGCAATGAGGGCCATGATGCCGCCGGCCACGTCATCGCGGGCTTCGCGAGCCTCGTCATGTCGGGCGATTTCGTCATCGGTCTCATCGTCTTCCTGATCCTGGTGGTCGTCAATTTCATCGTCATCACCAAGGGCGCCACCCGTATCGCCGAAGTCGGCGCCCGCTTCACCCTCGACGCCATTCCCGGTAAGCAGATGTCGATCGACGCTGACCTGTCCGCCGGCATGATCGACGAGAAGGAGGCCCGGCGCCGGCGCAAGGAACTGGAGGACGAAAGCTCCTTCTACGGCGCGATGGATGGCGCCTCGAAATTCGTGCGCGGCGATGCCGTGGCGGGCCTGCTCATCACCGCGATCAACATTTTCGGCGGCATCATCATCGGCTATTTCCGGTACGGCATGGAGATTTCGCAGGCCGCCGACGTCTTCGTCCGGCTCTCGGTCGGCGACGGCCTGGTATCGCAGATCCCCGCCCTTATCATCTCGCTCGCCGCGGGCCTGCTCGTCTCGCGCGGCGGTCAGACCGGCTCGACCGACAAGGCGGTCATCGACCAGCTCGGCGGCTATCCGCGCGCGCTCGGCATGGCCTCGTCGCTGGTGGTGGTGCTGGCGCTGGTTCCCGGTCTTCCGTTCCTGCCCTTCGCCGCCCTGGGCGGCGCCATGGCCTTCGCCGGCTGGGTCATTCCGCGCCGCAAGGCCGAGGAAGCCGCCGCCGAACAGCAGGCGGAGGAACAGCGCAAGGCGGCCGAGGCGAAGCCGGAGGACAAGGATTCGGTCAAGCAGGCGCTCAGGACGCCGGAGATCGAGCTGCTGCTCGGCAAGCAGGTCTCCACCCGCCTGCTGGGCGCGCATCAGGAGCTGGCCTTCCGCGTCGGCAAGATGCGCAAGAAATTCGCCACGCAATACGGTTTCGTGGTGCCGGAGATCAAGGTATCGGACGATATCTCCATCCCCGACAAGGCCTACCAGATCCGCATCCATGGCACGACGGTCGCATCCAACATGCTGCGCGTGGGCGAAGTGCTGGTGATCACCGGAGGCGGCCGACGTCCGTCGGCGCCGGGCGACGACGTTCGCGAGCCCGCATTCGGCATGCCTGCGGTCTCGATCATCGAGACCTTCACCGAGGACCTCAAGCGGGAAGGGTTCCACCCGATCGACAATGTCTCGGTGGTGCTGACGCATCTGAGCGAAGTGATCCGCAACAACCTGCCGCAGCTTCTTTCCTACAAGGACGTCAAGATCCTGATCGACCGGCTCGATCCGGAATACAAGAAGCTGGCCGACGAGATCTGCACCACGCATATGTCCTATTCCGGCCTTCAGGCGGTGCTGAAGCTCCTGCTGGCGGAGCGCGTCTCGATCCGCAACCTGCACCTCATCCTCGAGGCGGTGGCGGAACTGGCGCCGCATGTCCGCAAGACCGAGCAGATCGTCGAGCATGTCCGCGTGCGCATGGCGCAACAGATCTGCGGCGACCTCTCCGACAATGGCGTGCTCCGCGTGCTCCGCCTCGGCAACAAATGGGACATGGTGTTCCACCAGGCGATCAAGCGCGACACCAAGGGCGAAATCATCGAATTCGATATCGATCCCCGCCATCTCGAGGAATTCTCCGAACAGGCGACGAAGGTCGTGCGGGAATATCTCGATCGCGGACTGCCTTTCGTGCTGGTCACCTCGCCGGAAACGCGTTCCTATGTGCGCATGATCGTCGAGCGCCTGTTCGCGACGCTTCCGGTCCTGTCGCATGTCGAGCTCGCCAAGGGCATCGAGATCAAGATCCTCGGGACGATCTCATGATCCAGGACCCGGAGGGTGTGGTGCTGGCGCTGTTCGCGGCATTCTGCCGGATCGGCGGCTGCATTCTCGTCCTGCCCGGTTTCTCGACGGCGCGGCTGTCCACGACCATCCGGGCGTTCCTCGCGCTCACGGTCACGGTCGCGCTTCTGCCGGTCATGTGGGACCAGCTCTATCCCAAGATCCGCGGCACGACGCCGGACTATCTGCTTCTCTGCCTTTTCGAGTCGCTCACCGGGGTCGTCCTGGGCATGATCGCCCGCTTCTACGCGCTCGGGCTCCAGTTCCTCGGCACCGTCGCCACGATGATGATCGGCCTCAACACGCCGCCGGCGGCGGATATCCTGGAAGATGCCTCGGAAGGCCAGCTCACCAATATCATCACCTTCGCCGGCCTGATGGTGCTCTTCATGCTGGATTTCCACCACCAGGTCTTCATCGCCATCGCCGACACCTATCGCACCATTCCGCCGGGCGCGGTCTTCGATCCGCAGAAGGCGCTGGTCTCGCTGACGGATACGCTTTCGGCGACCTTCTATGTCATGCTCAGGCTGGCGAGCCCCTTCATTCTCTTCAACGTGCTGTTCAACCTCGCCATCGGCTTCATCAACAAGCTCGCGCCGGTCGTGCCGGTCTATTTCATCTCGGCGCCCTATATGGTCATGGGCGGCACGATCCTGTTCTATCTCTCGGCGGCGGCCATGCTGTCGCTCTATGCCGATGCCTTCGGGCCGATCTTCAGGTGAACCATGGCTGACCCGTCGAGATCCGGAAAGCTGATGCGGCTGGTGAAGGTCCAGCGCCACCTGGAGCATATGGCGGAGAACGAACTTGCCGCGACGACGCGGGCTCGGGCGGAGGTGGCCGAGGATCTCGACGCCGTCGTCGCGGCGATCGGCTCGGTCGATTCCATCCACCAGCTCTTCGCCAGTCTCTATTCCGGCCAGATCAGCCGGCTCACCGCCAAGGACCAGCACCTGCAGAACGTCCAGCAGATCCAGGAGCAGAAGATCCTGCGCGAGAAGGCCAAGGCCGACAGGCTCGCGGAGAAGGCGCACGAGGCGCGTGAGGCCGAAGACGGCGAGGCGCAGGAGAAATCCATATACGAGCTCATCGACATTCACCTGGCCCTGCGCGGCGCAACGCGCGATCCGTGACGGTCCGTAAGCCACGGTCAAGGTAAAACGTTGAGGATGTTCGTCAAAGAGACGAGACGGACCGCACCGCGGCAAATTTCAGATGGCTATTTCACCTCCGAGCGACATCGTTCTAGACGTGCTCAACAATGCCGATCCCTCCCGCCTGGAGGTGGCGCAGGCCAAGCTCAAGGCAGGGCAGGCGACGGCGGAGGCCCGGCGACTCGCCAGCACCGACGCCTCCTTCGACGCGGCCTTCCGCAGCGATCCCGTCGCCGACGCCCACAAGATCAGGCATCGCCTCGACGGCGTCCAGAAGAAGGACGTGCCGGAGACCTATCGGAAGTTCGAGGCGATGGTGTTGCAGAACTTCATCAAGACGATGCTGCCCGACAGCGACGAGGTCTACGGCAAGGGCGCGACCGGCGAGATCTGGAAAGGCATGATGGCCGAGCAGATCGCCAACGAGATCGCGCGCGACCACGGCATCGGCATTGCCGAGAAGCTGCTGGAAAACGGACCGACCAGCCTGAAGGACAAGGCGGAAAAGGCGGAGATGAACCGCTCGGACCGGATGCACATGGCAACCCAGATCATAGACGAAAAGCAGCTTGAGGCGCTGGACAAGCTTCTGCCCGGCAATCTCTCGGGCAGGCAGAGCTGACGCCGGTCCACCGGCGCGACATTCATTTCCTTGCGGGGACAGCAATATGACAATGGCGGCATTCGACGAACCACTGAAGGACATCCGGCTCCGAACCGTGCTCGGCCGGCTTGAAATGATCATCGACAACGAGAACGAGCGCATCGGCACCGACATGAAGTTCGATATCAAGGCGTCGAACGTCCACAAGAGCCGGTGCCTTTATGAACTGACCATTCTCTGCCGCGATGTCGATCCCGGCCAGTTTCCGCAGGGCTTCACGACGCAGATGAAGGCGATGAAGCAGAAATTGCAGGTCAATGCCCGCAAGCTCGAGGCGCATATGAACGCCATGCGCACCGTCGCCGATATCCTGCGCAGCGCGCTCCAGGAGAACGAGGCGGACGGAACCTATACCCAGGAGCAGTTTCGCTACGGCGAATTCTGATAGGATCGGACCGGGACGGCCATGCTCAAGCTTATCATGACCGGCATATGGGTCGCGGCCGTCACGCTCGGATCGGTCTATTTCTCGATCCAGATGTCCAAGGCGCCCGATCCGGCCGATGCGGATGCCGCCAAGAAGGCGGTCCAGCAACTGGTCCGGGGGGAGGTCGTGACCTATCCCGTGATCGCCGCCGGCCGCGTCGAGGGCTATTTCCTCGCCCGGGCCTCCTTCGTCACCGACAAGACCAAGCTCGCCGCCATCACCCTGCCGATCCCGGCGCTTCTGACCGACGAGCTCTATACCGAACTTGTCGGCGACAAGGTGATCCGCGTCGGCGAGAACCGGAATTTCGATCTCAAGGCGTTCAAGGAGCGGATGAAGTCGGCGCTCAACCGGAAGCTCGGCGACGAGGTCGTCCTCGACGTGATCGTTGAGCAGATCGACTACCTCACCAAGGAAGAGATCCAGGACAGCATTTCCAAGCCCGGCGCCTCCATCAAGCATGGCGAGCGGCTGATGGACGAGAAGGTGCCCGACGACATTCCGCTCGCCGACGCCAAGAGCGAGAATTCGGCGAGCCACTGACCGCCAATCGTTAACGGTTTCCTATCGGGCGCCGGGACGGCAGGTCCCGGATCGCCCGCCTGTCGCGATTAACGACAGTTTTTTCCGGCGATTTTCCCGGTCTGGCACGATAATTCTGTGCCACGACGGGATGCGGGTGGAAGGAGCCTCGCGGGCAGCGGGATTTTTTCCCGGTTTCACGCATTCTCCGTGATCGCATTTCCCCGCCAAGTCCATGATATTCCATCTTGTTTTCCGTCTTGGTTAACGGTTTCCAAATGGCTGGAAACCGTTTTGATTGAATGACTTAAGCGGCATTTCAAGCGCCATTGGTATCACCTGTCCCAAGGCGCCGGTTCCAAGGATCGCAAGCCCGGCCAGCCTGCTGGCACGGAGATTGCTGTTCTTCCGGCAGCACACGGGCCGCGGAGCCCGGATCATGCGGGAGACAGGTATATGAATGTCGTGTCCAATATGGCGGTGTTCAGTTCACGGCGGCCGATCTTCGGACTGCCGGTTTGCGATCTCGACTGGCCGGAGGCTTTCACCTTCGTGAGCGCGCTGGCGGACGTGCCGATCGGACAGACGGTGGTCTCCTTCCTCAACGCGCACAACGCCAATCTGATGCTGACGAATTCCGCCCTGCGCGACGTGCTCGGCCGCCATCTGGTCCTGCCGGACGGCATCGGCGTCGACATGGCCTCCCTGGCCATGCATGGCCGCATGTTCCCCGCCAATCTGAACGGCACCGATTTCGTGCCGGCGCTTCTGACCTA
>JAGRLJ010000023.1:0-4387 GCA_020441805.1 Rhizobiaceae bacterium | reverse complement strand
CACGACGGCTATTTCTCCGACGCGGAATCGCCCGCCATTGCCGACGAGATCGTCCGGCACAAGGTGGATATCCTGCTCGTCGCCATGGGCACGCCCAGGCAGGAAATGTGGATCGACCGGCATATCCGCCCGGAGCACGCCCGCCTGGTCTTCGGTGTCGGCGCGCTGTTCGATTTCATGGCCGGCGAATTCTCCCGGGCCTCGAAGCGTGCGAGGTCGCTGCGGGTCGAATGGCTCCATCGCTTCCGTCTCGAACCGAAGCGGCTCTGGCGCCGCTATTTCGTCGGCGGTCCGATCTTCACGATGCGCATCCTGCGCCATGCCGTGGGCGAGCGCCTTTGGAGCCGGAAACGGTTGACGCGGGGGAGGCCGCAGAGTCTCCCCGAGCGCTGATCGCCCGCCGTTAACCTTTTGTTAGCCACGTTTCGGCTAGTCTGGCGACCGGTGGTCAGTTCCATCGATCCCCCTTGTATGGCTGCGTTCCTGGCCACGTTTCCAGCATGAAACCGGTGCGCAATGAACAGCCGTCCGCTTCTCGACTATCTCGCCTATCCCGACGAAACGCCCGAGCCGCAGCCTGTGCCGGGCGCGTCGACGAATATGCTGGGGACGAGGAATATGCTGGAGGCGAGGTTGAAGGAACTCGAGGCCCGCCTTTCCGCCAGCGAGGCGCGGCCGACCGAGCGCGACCGGGACCTGACGCTGTCCGCCCAGATCGAAACCATACTCAGGCGCAAGGCGTCGCCTTATCCGGCCGACGCGGAACGCGCGGCGCGTCCCGTCGAGACCGAGAGGCCGGCGGTCACCCGCCAGCCGCCGCGCGTCGTGGTCGATCCGCCGCCGACGGCGCCGGTCTCGACCGATAACGCGGTCGAGGAGGCCGAATTCCGGAAATTCACCGAGGCCGTCTATCTCATCGGCCAGGCGGCCAGGCGGTTCATCGAGCAGCCGCAGCCCGTGGCGCCGCCGCAGCCCGCGCCCGCCGCGCCCTCGACTGGCGAGATCGAGACCCTGTCGGCGGTGCTCAGGGAAACCGTCTCGGCCTTTCGCTCCGTCGCCGACGACCTCGCGGTCTCGGTCGGGGAGATCCGCAACCTGGCGACCCGCGAGGAGCGAGCCCCGCAGCCCCGGCGCATGCCACCGTCCCGTTTTCGGGACGAAGACGACGAGATCGTCGAATTGCGCGATGGCATCGCCGATCTTCAGGAGCGCCTCGACGTGCTTCTCCGCGCGCGCCGCCGGACGCGCTATTGATCTTTCGCCATCGTCCCAATAGTGAAAGTGCGCCTTCCGGAGGCGCGGAAAGACGGTTGCCCCCGGTTCGCGGGCAATAGGATCGCGGCAATCAAATTGATCGGGTGAGGAGGACCTCTTGGCTACCATCATCAACGGCAAGGACGTCGCCGCGTCCGTCATCGACCAGATCAAGTCCACCACGCGCGAACTCGAGGCCTCGACCGGCATGCAGCCCGGCCTGGCGGTGATCCTTGTCGGCGCGGACCCCGCGAGCCAGGCCTATGTCGGCTCCAAGTCCAAGATGGCCAAGGAATGCGGCTTCAAGTCTGTCCAGCATACGCTGCCCGAGAACACGACGCAGGACGAACTGATGAAGCTCGTCGCCGAGCTCAATGCCGACCCGTCGATCCATGGCGTCCTGGTTCAGCTTCCGCTGCCGAAGCATCTCGATTCCGAGCCCGTCATCCAGTCGATCCTGCCGGAAAAGGACGTCGACGGCCTGCATGTGGTCAATGCCGGCAAGCTCGCCACCGGCGACAGCGACACCGGCCTGATCTCCTGCACGCCGGCCGGTGCGCTGATCCTCGTCCGCACCATTCGCGGCGACGACCTTTCGGGCCTCGACGCCGTGGTGATCGGCCGTTCGAACCTGTTCGGCAAGCCGATGGCCCAGCTCCTGCTCTCGAAGAACGCGACCGTGACGACGGCGCATTCGCGCTCGAAGGACCTGCCGGGCATCTGCGCCAGAGCCGATATCCTCGTCGCCGCCGTCGGCCGTCCGGAAATGGTCAAGGCCGACTGGGTCAAGCCCGGCGCCACCGTCATCGATGTCGGCATCAACCGCGTCCCGGCGCCGGAGAAGGGCGAGGGCAAGACCAAGCTTGTCGGCGATTGCGATTACGCGGCATGCGAGCCCGTGGCCGGTGCGATCACGCCGGTTCCGGGCGGCGTCGGTCCGATGACCATCGCCATGCTGATGGCGAACACGGTGATCGCGGCCTACCGCAAGGCGGGAAAGACGGCGCCGAGTTTTTGAGCCCGATCTGAGCTATCTCCCGGGATACGCGGCCGGCATCGTGAAGACCTTCCGGTCTCGTTCCCATTCGGGCCTGAGCAGCGACATCAGCGCGAGGTCGACGCGCCCGCCGTCGTCGGGCATGGCATAGGCTTCCCGCATCACGCCTTCCCGCCTGAAGCCGCACCGTTCATAGACATGCCGCGCCCGGTCGTTGGTGACGATGTGATCGAGCCAGAAACGATGCGCCGACGTGTTGGTGAAAGTCCAGTCGATCACCTCCCGCAACAGCGCCGTGCCCATGCCTTTGCCCGGTGCGGCGACGACGAAGCGCTTCAGCGTTACATTGCCCGTCAAATCGGACAGGCCGCGAAGGATGGCAAAGCCCGCCATGGCGCCATCGGCGTCGAGGCCGGCAAGATAGGCATAGTCGGGGTCGATGACGGCACGCGCATGAAACTCCGCCGAGGATCGACCCACCAGGGCCTCATATCCCGGCTGGCGTTCGATCGCCATGATCGCCGGGATATCGTCGCTCGTCGCTTGTCGCAGCGTCATGTCAGCGCGTGCAGGCCATGACGACGAGATCGCTCACCTGGCCGTTCGGTAAAGTGCCCGCGGCCGGAAGTCTGTCCTCCTCCTCGAAGCCGAAAGAGCGATAGAGGCCGATCGCCCGCGCATTATGCGCGGCGACGCGCAGCCAGACCCGCTGGCCCGTTCCCGCCGGCGCGGATATGTCCAGCACCTGAGGCAGGAGAGACCTTCCGAGACCGAGACCTGCCGTTTTCACGATGAAGCGATTGAGAAGAAGGCCGTCCGCCGATCGATGCAGCGCGGCGAATGCGGTGATCCTGGTGGCCTCGTCCTCGGCCACCAGATAAAGAAAGGCCGGATCGGCGATATGTTGCCGATGCTGTCCGGCGCTCCATTGCCCGACCAGGGCCTCATATCCCGGCTGGCGTTCGATCACCATGATCGCCGGGATATCGTCGCTCGTCGCGTGTCGGAGCGTCATGTCAGCCCAGCACGCCCGCGCCCTGGTCGGCCGGCCCTGCCATCCGGCGGAAGATCGAGAACAGCTCGCGGCCCATGCCGAATTCGTTGTCGTCGAGATCGATGGTGATCGGAGTCCGCGCCTCGTAGTCGTCCTGCGCGATGACGTCGATCGTACCGCGTGTGGCGTCGAGGCGGATGATGTCGCCCTCGCGGATCTTGGCGATCGGCCCGCCGGCGCTGGCCTCGGGGGTCACATGGATCGCCGCCGGCACCTTGCCGGATGCGCCGGACATGCGGCCGTCGGTGAGCAGCGCCACCTTCTGGCCCCGGTCCTGGAGAATGCCGAGCACGGTGGTCAGCTTATGCAGTTCCGGCATGCCGTTGGCCTTCGGCCCCTGGAAACGGACGACGGCGATGAAATCGCCGGAAAGCGCGCCGCTCTTGAAGGCGTCGTTCAGCGCCTGCTGGCTGTGGAACACCTTGGCCGGCGCCTCGATGACGTGACGCTCCGGCTTCACCGCCGAGATCTTGATCACCGCCGTGCCGACATTGCCGGCCAGCATCTTGAGACCGCCGGTCTTCTGGAACGGCTCCCCGATCCTGGCCAGGACCTTGGGATCGCCGCTCGCCTCCGGTACCGGCATGCGGATGACGCCACCGTTCCCGCCGAGCTTCGCCTCGACCGTATAGGCGGCAAGCCCCTGGCCGAAGACGGTGCGCACGTCGTCGTGCAGCAGGCCCCCTTTCAGCAGTTCGCGGATCAGGAAGCCGATGCCGCCCGCCGCGTTGAAATGGTTCACGTCGGAGAGCCCGTTCGGATAGACGCGGGCGAGCAGGGGAACGATGTCCGAGAGATCGGAAATGTCCTGCCAGGTGAGCTTGATGCCGGCGGCGCGGGCCATGGCGACCAGATGCAGCGTATGGTTCGTCGAGCCGCCGGTCGCATGCAGGCCGATCACGCCGTTGACGATCGAGCGCTCGTCGATCATCTCGCCGGCCGGGGTGAATTCGTTGCCCATCGCGGTGATCGCGAGCGCGCGTTTCGCGGCCTCCCGGGTCAGCGCGTCGCGCAGCGGCGTGCCGGGATTGATGAAGGAGGAGCCGGGCATGTGGAAGCCCATGATCTCCATCAGCATCTGG
>JAGRLJ010000225.1 GCA_020441805.1 Rhizobiaceae bacterium | reverse complement strand
CCATGACGTGACGCGCTATTACAAGAAGGCGGTGACGATTATCGACGCCGACGAACTGGCGGGCGCGATGACGGAACAGCTCGCGGCGCTCTTCGAGGAAGACGGCGGCGCGGCGCCGGGCGGGCGCCAGCCGCGCGGCCGACGGCGGGCCTGAGCATTTCCCCGAAGGACCGGCCGCGCCGGTCCTGGCCGACAATCCCGCAAACCGGAACCCGAGAGGATCGACAGTGGCGGTTAGGAAGAGATGGTCGCTCCTCGCCTTCGTGCCCTTCGTGCTGTTCGCCATGGCGTTTCCCATGGCGTTCGGCGGGCAGCCGGCCCGGGACGGCATCGCTGTTCCCGTCAGGTCGCTCCCCCTTGCCGAATTCAAGCGCGGCGCCGGCAACCGCTTCGGCAGCCTCGAATATCTCGGCGGGCTGGTGATGGCGACCCGGAACGGCGAGATGGGCGCGATCTCCTCCATCCGCATGCTGCCGGACGGCAAGCGCTTCATCACGGTCATGGATACCGGCCATTGGGCGACCGGGACGCTCGAGCGCGACGCCGAGGGGCGCCTGTCGGGCGTCGCCGATTTCACGATCACCACCATGCGGGATCCGGGCAGCCACAGGAGCAAGGACCACAAGGACAATCTCGACGCCGAGGGGTTGGCGTTGGACGGAGACAGGCTGCTCGTCAGCTACGAGCGCGACCATCGCATCAACACCTATCCGCTCGACGGCTTCCAGACATCGGAGCCGCTGAAGACGGAGCGGCCTGTCAAGGGCGACTACAAGCTGCGCGGCAACGGCGGCATCGAGGCGCTGCTCAAGGCCCCGGCGGACGGCCCGCTGGCGGGCGCCATCCTGTGGGTGGCGGAACGGAGCTACAACGAGAATGGCGACTTCATCGCCGGCGTGCAGTCCGGCCCGCGCAAGGGCGTCTTCTATGTCGAGCGGCTGGCGCCCTATGACGTGACGGACGGCGTTTTCCTCAAGGACGGCAGCTTCCTGCTGCTCGAACGCAAGTTCGGCCTCCGCGACGGCATCGGCATGCGCATCCGGCGCTTCGAGGGAGACGACATCGCGCCGGGAAAGACCGTCTCCGGCAGCATCGTCATGGAGGCGGATTTCTCGCACCAGATCGACAATATGGAAGGACTCGACGCCTTCACGGCGGCGGACGGCTCCACCCATCTCGTCGTCGTCTCCGACGACAATCATTCGCTTGTCGAGCGCAACCTGATGCTGGAATTCAGGCTGGTCGAGTAAGGCCCGCAAAAGCCGGACGGTTTATCGCCATCCATCATCAAATCTTCAGGTTGATTTACGATCCGTTCTGGACTGATAATGCGGCGCAGCATGCTCTGCCGGACATAGACCGGTATCGGTCGCTATCGAAGCGGCCTCCAGTCGGAATCAATATGAGACTGCGAGCCACGGGCACGCGGGCAAAGCGGGGGCAATCTCATGATGCAATATGATTTCATCGTCATCGGCAGCGGCCCGGCCGGCCGGCGGGCGGCGATCCAGGCGGCGAAGCTGGGGCGGCGGGTGCTGGTGGTGGAAAAAGGCACGCGGGTCGGTGGCGTCTCGGTCCATACGGGCACGATACCGTCGAAGACTCTGCGCGAGACGGCGCTCAACCTCACGGGCTGGCGCGAGCGCGGCTTCTATGGCCGCGCCTATCGCGTCAAGCAGGAAATCAGCGCCGAGGACCTGCGGCGGCGGCTCCTCATCACCCTCGATCACGAAGTGGAGGTGCTGGAACATCAGTTCTCCCGCAACCGCGTGAGCCATATCCGCGGCCTGGCGCGCTTTGTCGATTCGCATACGCTGGAAATCGAAAAGACCGACGGCGAGATGATCCAGGTGCGGGGCACCGCCATCCTGCTGTCGATCGGCACCAAGCCCTTCCGCCCGCCCAACGTGCCTTTCGACCACGAAAAGATCATCGACAGCGACGAATTGCTGGAGCTCAAGGAAATCCCCCGCTCCATGATCGTCATCGGCGCGGGCGTCATCGGCATCGAATATGCGACGATCTACAGCGCTCTCGACACCGCCGTGACCGTCGTGGAACCCCGCGCGACGATGCTCGACTTCATCGACCGCGAGATCGTCGACGACTTCATATACCAGCTCCGCGACCGCAACATGAAGCTGCTGTTCGGCCAGTCCGCCGAAAAGATCGAGCGCGAGCCGGACGGCCGGTGCAAGGTCACGCTGTCGAACGGTCGGGTGCTGACCGCCGAAATGGTGCTCTACGCCGCCGGACGGATGGGCGCCACCGCCGCGCTCAATCTCGAGGCGACGGGACTGGTCGCCGATGCGCGCGGCCGCATCAAGGTCAATCCCGAGACCTTCCAGACCGATGTGCCGAGCATCTATGCGGCCGGCGATATCGTCGGCTTTCCCAGCCTAGCCTCCACCGCCATGGAACAGGGCCGCATCGCCGCCCGCCACGCGGTGGGCGCACCGGCCTCGGACCCGCCGCAATACTTCCCCTACGGCATCTATGCCGTGCCGGAAATCTCGACCTGCGGCCTGACCGAGGAAGAGGTGAAGGAACGCCACATTCCCTACGAATGCGGCATCGCGCGGTTCCGGGAGACATCGCGCGGCCATATTATGGGCCTCGACACCGGCATGCTGAAGATGATCTTCTCGATGAAGACGCGGCGGCTGCTCGGCGTGCATATCATCGGCGAGGGGGCGACGGAGCTCATCCATATCGGCCAGGCGGTGCTGAACCTCAAGGGAACGGTGGACTATTTCGTCGAGAACACGTTCAACTATCCCACGCTCGCCGAGGCCTACAAGATCGCCGGCCTCGACGCCTGGAACCGGATGGGCGAGCTGGAACCCGCGCATCCGCAGGACGCCCCCGAGGAGCACCAGCAGGCGGCGCAATAAAGCCGCCCGCCGGCCTTCATCGCCGCGCGACAGGCGCGGCTCACGCCAGCCGTCCGGCCCTGCCGTTCCTTCCCGCCGGCATGCGCCGCAGCGTCGATTTGTGCGTTGCGGATTTGATGTGACAACAATCAAGTCCTGGCATAAATTCTCCTCGGGCGAAAACATACCGGCAGCATGAATAAAGCGGCGCGGTGCGCCGTCATTTCGCCAACGGTACAGTCTCGCGGCGGGCGAGCCTGCCGGCATATGCTGCTTTATCAAGGGGGATAGAATGGATTTCGCGACAGCAGTCAAAACCGTCATCATGCAGAAATACGCCAACTTCTCCGGTCGCGCGATGCGGTCGGAATATTGGTGGTTCATCCTGTTCTATATCATCGCCTATATCGTCCTGGCCATTGTCGACTATCTGCTCGGTGTCCAGCTCCTGACCGCCATCCTCTCTCTCGGCCTGCTCATTCCCAGCATCGCCGTCGGCGTCCGCCGGCTGCACGATCTCGACAAGTCTGGCTGGTGGCTGCTGCTCGGATTCGTCCCGATCGTCGGCCTGATCCTGATCTACTGGTTCGCCCAGCCGGGCACGCCCGGCGCCAACCAGTTCGGTCCGCCGGCGGCCTGATCGTTCGAGAACGGCAAGCTATCCGGGCCGGTCCACGACCGGTCCGGATTTTTGTCCGGTCGTCTCATATCTCCGGCCGGTCCAGCCGGTGGTCGCGTGGCTGACCCGTGAGAATGGCGACAACGTCCATCAATATGCTCAAGACCCTGGAGAACATGGACCGCTCCTTTCCAATGACCGGATTGTCCGGCGATTGCGGACCGTGTTCAAACGAGTATAGTAACCTCGTCACATGACTTGAGGTTATGCATGAAACGCGGGCGACTACCGCTGACGGCGCTACGAAGCTTCGAGGTCGCGGGCAGGCTTCAAAGCTTCACGCGGGCAGCGGAGGAACTCCTCGTCTCGCAAGCGGCGATCAGCCGCCAGATCCGCGAACTCGAAGCCGCGCTGGGCCATGCGCTGTTCGAACGCCATCATCGCGCCGTCGCGCTCACGCCGGAGGGGGAAGGTTTGCTCAGGGTGCTGACCGAATCCTTCGACCGGATCGACGGCGCGCTTTCGGCGATCGCCGCGCGCGAGGCTTCCGCAGGCGTCACGATCAGCGTCGAACCGAGCTTCGCCACCCTATGGCTGATGCCGAACCTCCCCGCATTTCGCCGCCTGCACCCCGAAATCGAGGTCAGGATCGATTCCGATCCCCGGCTGGTCGAGTTTCGCGGCAACGCCGCCGTCCTGGCATTGCGGCACAGCGCATCGCGAAGCGCATGGCCACGGACAGAGGCCCGGCTTCTCGCTCGGACGAGCATGGTTCCGGTGCTGGCGCCGTCCCTTCTGGAGCGAAGCGCGCCGATCCTCAGCCCGGCCGACATTCGCCAATTCGACCTTCTGCACGAGGAGAATCGCAGCTACTGGAAGGACTGGTTCCGCATGGCGGGGGCGCCGGCCGACAATTGCGACCGCGGTCCGGTTTTCGCCGATGGCGGCCTCGTCCTACAGGCGGCGCTGCGCGGCCACGGCGCGGCGCTGTCCGATCCGATCTTCTTCGCGGAAGACCTCCAGAGCGGCCGCCTTCTGGCGCCGTTCGACATCCGGATACCGTGCGGCGCCTATTATCTGGTGGCCCGCAGCTTCAAAGCCCTGCCGAGGCCGGCCGCCGCATTGGCGGACTGGCTGACGGCGCGCTTTGCACCGAGCACCGCCGGCCTGCCCTCATAGCCCTGCCGTTCACGCGACGGTCAGGATCCTGTCCGACGCCAGCCAGAAGGGCGGCAGAGCCAACGGCGCGTACGACAGCGGCAGGATCGACGGCTTGAGAGCGATGCCGATCTCATCGCGGACGAAATCCCGGCGGACCTCGATCCGGGCATGGACCGCCGGGTAGAGGGAGGCGAGTTCGGCGCGGAGGGCCGCATCGGCGAAAACCACGGAATCCTCGTGGTTCAGGGCCTGGTTGTCCTTCATCGGCACCGGGATGATATCGACCTGGAAGGGCATGCCCGAACGGAGCCTCTCCGTCGAGCCCGGCCGGACCGGGGTATTCACCCATTCGTCATGACCCACGAGATGGCCGGGATTGAGCGCCTGGTCGAGCCCGTGCTCAGCAAGCGCCTCGGTGACGCAGGCAAAGATCTCGCCGCCGGTCACGCCGATATCGGCGACATCGTACCATTCCGCCAGCCCGCGGAAATAGGCCCTGGCGGTTTCCAGGAAATCGTCGTCATGATCGGTGAACAGGCCGGCGCGACAGGACAATCCGCCCCAGTATCCCACGGCGGTGGTGACGCCGTCGCCCCGGACGAGCCGGCGGCCGTTCGGGCTCCTCAGGCCGATCACCGGACCGCCCGGCGAGGCCGAGGCGAACATGACATGGCAGCTCAGGGGCTCGCCGGCATAGGCCATGCGGGCGGCGGCCGTGAATTCGTCGTCGCCGTCCCGGGCGCCTTGCACGATGCGCCAGACGGCGGCCGAGGCGCGGGCCGCGCCCCATTCCATCGCCGCGATCTCATGCACGTCCACGACCGCGCGCTGGCCGGTTTCCGGATGCATCAGCAACGCCGTGGCATCGTCGACCGCCGCCGGATCGCCCGCCGCCACGCGCAAGGTATCGACGATGAAGGCGGGCGCCTGGAAGCTCGGCAGCCGGCCGCGCCATTCCTCGGGGCCGAGATATTTCCATCCGGCGAGGCCGATCGTATCGCCCCGGCGGATGCCGATTGCGGCCAGCACGTCCTCCAGATTGGGCGCGGCCTCGCGCGGCTGGCCGAGCAGGCTGAATGCCTGGCACAGCACGACCTCGATGCCGGGCAGGCCGGCGAGCACGGCATAGCTGCCACTTTCATTGCCCGTCACCAGGATGCGCCGGCCGCCTCTGCCGAGGACAAGCAGCGCTTCCTCGAAACGCGGCTCGAAGCCGGTGAGGAAGGCCAGGTTGGCGAGATGCTCGCGGTCGGCATAGACGACGAGCCAGTCGCGCCCGGCCCGCCGATAGGCCGCATCGGCGCGGGCGGCATAAATCTCCGCCGGGATCTCCGGCCGGGCATGCGGCACCTCGAAATCGGGCAGCCGGACGGAACGCAATGCGAAGCTCATGAAATCTCCCCCGAATGTTTCGGGCAGAATAGCAAGGGCGTTCAAAACGTCCACGCCGCACTTTCTTCTTCACCGCCTTCTTGCTAAGCGCAGGAAAACCCCATGCGCGAGGCTTATCCATGTTTTCCAACGCATTCACCGACAAGGCCGTGATGGCGGAGCTGATGGCCAGGATGCTCTGGGAGATCCGGGCGGTGCATTTCCGGCCCGAGGAGCCCTACAAGCTGGCGTCCGGCATGATGAGCCCGGTCTATATCGATTGCCGCAAGCTGATCTCGTTTCCGCGCATCCGCTCGGCGATCATGGATTTCGCCGCGGCCACGGTGATGTCGGAAGCGGGCTTCGAGCAGTTCGACTGCGTGGCCGGCGGCGAGACGGCGGGCATTCCCTTCGCCGCCTTCCTGGCCGAGCGGCTCTCCCTGCCGATGATCTATGTCCGCAAGCAGCCGAAGGGCCATGGCCGCAATGCGCAGATCGAGGGCGCGATGCCGGACGGCGCGCGGGTTCTGGTGATCGAGGACCTCACCACCGCAGGCGGCTCGATGTTCACGTTCATCGACGCGATCCGAGCGGCCGGCGGTGTGGTCGATCATGGCATGGCGCTCTTCTACTACGGCATCTTCCCGGAGGCGGAGGCGCGGTTCGCCAATGGCGGCGTGGCGCTGCATCATATCGCCACCTGGCGCAACGTGCTCGACGTCGCCCGGGCCGGATCGCTGTTCGACGCCGGCACGCTCGAATCGGTGCAATCCTTCCTCGACGATCCGCTGGCCTGGTCGGCGGCGCATGGCGGCGTCTCGCGGCTTCCGGTCTCCTGACAGGTCAGGGCAAGCTCCATCTGCGACATTCTTGACCATGCGGCGGATTGAGCGTTAGAAACCCATCATATGCGGCCAGCGAAAGGACAGCGGTAGCAACAGCATGTATCACGCGACGACGCGCGAAATAGAGGTCACGGTCGAGCCCTATTATCTCCCCGAGCAGTCGGATCCGGCGGACAGCCGCTATGTCTGGGGCTACCGGATCGTGATCGCCAACAATTCCGGCCAGCGCATCAAGCTCCTGAACCGCTACTGGAAGATCACCGACGAGAACGGGCAGGTCGACGAGGTGTCCGGCCCCGGCGTGGTGGGGGAGCAGCCCGTGCTCGATCCCGGCGATATCTACGAATACAATTCCGGCTGCCCGCTCGATACGCCGTCGGGCATGATGTATGGCCATTACGAGATGCTCGCCGATTCCGGCGAAACCTTCGACGTCGCCATCCCGGCCTTCTCGCTGGATACGCCGGGGCTGCAACGGACGCTGAATTGAAGCCGTCCCGTAAAAAGATATTCCGGAATGAGCGGGACAAGAACCCATCGAAACGATGGAAGGCAGAACGATGAATTCAGAAATTTATGAAAGCGTCTGGGACGCCTTGGCTGACACGGAACAGGAGGCTGCAAACCTGAAAGCACGCTCGACGCTGCTCTATGAAATCCGTAAGGCGGTTCAACGTTGGGGCATCTCCTAGCAGGCCGTTGAAAAAGCCAC
>JAGRLJ010000224.1 GCA_020441805.1 Rhizobiaceae bacterium | reverse complement strand
TCGAGCGCGATGAAATAGAAGGACGAACCGATCCAGGCAATCGCGGTGACGACGTGCAGCCAGCGCACGGCAAAGGCCAGCCACTCCCAGGCCAAGGCATATTCATACATCAGAGTCCCCAGTCTCGAGCCCTTGTCTTATTTTCCTGAATTATCACCATATTTCACCAAGGGGCGCAAAAGTTTTCACAGGAGCGCGGTCAGAACTTCCGCGGCGACCAGGGCGGCGATCACCTCCGGCCGCTTGTCGCGAAGGACGCTGCCGCCGATGGGCAGGACGAGACGGTCCATGAGCGCCGCATCGTGACCCTCGCGGGCGAGCCAGTTGGAAAAAACGCCGCGCTTGGTCTTCGAGCCGATCATACCGACATAGGTCAGGTCCCCGCGTTCGAGCGCCGCCGCCGCGATGAGGAAATCGAGCGCGTGGTCATGCGTGAGGACGATTGCCGCGCCGCCGGGGCGGATGTCCGACACCACGCTTTCGGGAATGGCGACAAGATGCGCCTCGACCGGTTGCGGCAGATCGTCCATCTCGCCGGCGCGCGTCTCGACCATCACCACCCTGAGCGGCAGCGGCGCGAGGGCGACCGCGAGCGCATGCCCGACATGGCCGGCGCCGAAGACGAAGACATCCGGATGACGGCGCCTCTGCTCCAGATATCGCGTCCGGAGCGCCGCCTTGCCGGGAGGATCGAGCCGTGTGAGCCCTATCTCGACCACGCCGCCGCAGCATTGGCCGGTATCGGGACCCAGCGTGAAGGTCATCGCCCCCTCCGCCGCGCGGCCGGCGAGAATGGCGCGGGCGCGGTCGAGCGCCGCGAATTCGAGATTGCCGCCGCCGATCGTGCCCCAGAAGCCACTTTCCGAGACCAGCATGAAGGCACCCGTCTCGCGCGGGGTCGAACCGCGCGTGGCGATGATGTCGGCGAGGACGATGGGCGCGGACCGGGCGAGAAAGGCGTCGAAGGTCATCGGCGGCAGACCTTCGCACGGGAACTTCGCCCTTCTGCCGGATGAACCCGACGGGAAATCATGGCTCGACGCGCTGCGCCCGCATCCGCTCGATCGCCATCAGCACCCGCTCGGGCGTGGCGGGCGCGTCAAGGCGCGGGCAGACCCTGTAATCCGCCACCGACGCGACCGCCATCGAGAGTGCTTCCAGCACCGAGACGCCGAGCATGAAGGGCGGCTCGCCCACGGCCTTGGAGCGGCCGATCGTCATCTCCCTGTTGACCGACCATTCGGCGAGGCGGACGTTGAATTCGCGCGGGCGATCCGAGGCGAGCGGAATCTTGTAGGTCGAGGGCGCATGCGTCCTCAGCCGCCCCCTGGCGTCCCACCAGAGCTCCTCGGTCGTCAGCCAGCCCATGCCCTGCACATAGGCGCCTTCGACCTGTCCCTTGTCGATCGCCGGATTGAGCGACTTGCCGACATCGTGGAGGATATCGGCGCGGTCGACCATATATTCGCCGGTCAGCGTATCGACGGAAACCTCGGAGACGGAGGCGCCATAGGCATAGTAGAAGAACGGGCGGCCCTGCCCGCGGCCACGGTCCCAATGGATCTTCGGCGTCTTGTAGAAGCCGGCGGCCGAAAGATGGACGCGCGCCATATAGGCCTGCTTGATGAAGCTCGCGAAGGGCACTTCCTCGCTGCCGATCCGCACCCGGTTGGGCAGGAAATGCACGTCGGCCGCCGGCACCTGCCAGCGCTCAGCGGCGAAGGAATAGAGCCTGTCCTTGATCTGCCGGGCGGCATCGTAGGCGGCCATGCCGTTGAGGTCGGAACCGGAGGACGCCGCCGTCGCCGAGGTGTTCGGCACCTTGGCCGTTGTCGTCGCGGTGATCTTCACGCGGTCGATGTCGATCTGGAACTCGTCGGCCAGCACCTGCGCGACCTTCGTATAGAGCCCCTGCCCCATCTCGGTGCCGCCATGATTGAGATGCACCGAGCCGTCCTGGTAGACATGGACCAGCGCGCCGGCCTGGTTGAAGGGCGTGAAGGTGAAGGAAATGCCGAACTTCACCGGCGTCAGCGCGATGCCTTTGCGGATGACCTTCGATGTCCGGTTGAAATCGACGATCGCCCGGCGCCGCGCCTGATAGTCGGAACTCGCCTCCAGTTCCTCCACGATCCGGTGGACGACATTGTCCTCCACCTTCTGGTGATAGGGCGTGAGGCAGCGTTCGTCGCCCTCGATCGCATAGAAATTCCGCTTGCGGATTTCGAGCGGATCGACGCCCACGGCATAGCCGATCTCCTCGATGATGCGCTCGGCGCCGACAAGGCCCTGCGGTCCGCCGAAGCCGCGGAAGGCGGTGTTGGAAACGGTATTCGTCTTGATCGGCTCCGACGTCAGCAGCACGTCGGGATAGTAATAGGCATTATCGGCATGGAAGAGCGCGCGGTCGGTGACCGGCCCGGAAAGGTCCGAGGAAAAGCCGCAGCGCGCGGCGTAATTCGCCTTCACGGCCAGGATCCGGCCCTGATCGTCGAAGCCGACATCGTATTCCACGAGAAAATCGTGGCGCTTGCCGGTCATGCTCATGTCCTCGTCCCGGTCCGGACGGAACTTGACGGCGCGGTTCAGCCGCTTGGCGGCCAAGGCCGCAAGCGCCGCGAACTGGTTGCCCTGCGTCTCCTTGCCGCCGAAGCCGCCGCCCATGCGCCGCGTATTGACAGTGACGGCATGCGAGGGGATTTCGAGGATGGCGCCGACCATGTGCTGCACCTCGCTCGGATGCTGCGTCGACGACCAGACCGTCACCTCGTCGTCCTCGCCGGGAATAGCGAGCGCGATATGGCTTTCGAGATAGAAATGCTCCTGTCCGCCGATGCGCATCGCGCCCTGCAAGCGGCGTGGAGCCACCTCCAGCGCCGTCTCGGCATTGCCGCGCTTGAGCGTCAGGGGATCGGTGACCAGCGGGTATCCCTGCGCGCGGGCATCGAGAATGTCGGTCGCATGCGGCAGGTCGCGATAGGCGAGCTTCGCCTTGCGGGCGGCGGCGCGGGCGATCTCTCGCGTCTCGGCGACGACCACGAACACCATCTGGCCGTGGAACTCGATGCGCTTTTCGGCAAGCAGCGGCTCGTCGCCGCGATGGTTCGGGCCGATATCGTTGTGGCCGGGAATATCCTTGTGGGTCATGACCAGCACGACGCCCGGCATCGCCTCCACCTCGGAGAGATCGAGCGACAGGATATCGGCATGCGCCCGGTCGGAAAGGCCGGCCGCCATATGCAGCGCCCCTTCGGGCAAGGGCATGTCGTCGATATAGTCGGCCTCGCCGCTGACATGCTTATGCGCGGAGTCGTGACGGAGGTCGCGATGCACGCCGCCCGAGATCTCTTCCTTGCGAAGGCTGATATCGACCTTGTTCATGCCCGGCCTCCCGCGGCGTGACGGACGAGTTCGGCGGTCTCGCCCTGGCTTTCGAGGAAGAAGCGCAGAAGCAGGTTCCGCGCGACCATCATGCGGTAATCGGCGGTCGCGCGCCAGTCCGAGAGCGGAGCGAAATCCTGGTCGAGCACGCCCATCGCCCCCCGCACGGTGGCTTCGGTCCAGGGCTTGCCGACCATCGCCGCTTCGGCGTTCTCGGCGCGCTTCGGCGTGCCGGCCATGCCGCCGAAGGCCAGACGCGCCTCGCGCACTTTTCCACCGTCGAGCCGCAGACAAAAGGCGCCGAGCACGGCGGTGATATCCTCGTCGCGGCGCTTGGAGATCTTGTAGACCGAAAAAAGCGCATTCTCCGGCAATGCCGGCACGGTGATGCTCTCGACGAATTCGTGCCGCTCGCGATCCTGCCTGCCATATTCGATGAAGAATGCCTCGAGCGGCACATTGCGCAGGCCTTCGCGCGAACGAAGCGCGATCTCGGCCCCCAGCGCGATCAGCGCCGGCGGCGTATCGCCGATCGGCGAGCCGTTTGCGACGTTGCCGCCGATCGTACCCATATTGCGCACCTGCTGGCCGCCGATGCGCGGGATCAGCCGGCCGAGCGCCGGATAGCGCGCGGCGAGAATTGCGAGCGCCTGCGAATAGGTGGCGCCCGCGCCGATGCGGATCGCCTCGGGACCGGAGCTGACCTCCTGGAGCGCGGCGAGGCCGTTGATGAAGACCACCGGATTGATCGGCCGCATCTGCTTGGTGACCCAAAGCCCGACATCGGTCGAACCGGCGACGATGGTCGCATGGGGATGGGCCGCCATGATCTCGGCGAGTTCGCCGGTGCTGGAGGGAACATAGAGCTCGTCGTCGCCGTCGGCGATCCGGATGGGGCCGGACAGGACGAGTTCCGACAGCCTCTGTCTCACATGCTCCCGCGTTGCCTCGATCGGGTCGAAGACATCGGCCGGACGCAGCCGCGCCGCCATCTCGGCCGCGTTGACGATCGGCTCGTAACCGGTGCATCGACAGAGATTGCCTTGCAGCGCTTCCTCGATCGACGGCCGGCCCGGATTGGAATCGGTCAGCCAGAGCCCATAGAGCGACATGACGAAGCCGGGCGTGCAGAAGCCGCATTGCGAGCCGTGACAGTCGACAAGCGCCTGCTGCACCGGATGCAGCTTGCCGTCCCTGCCCTTGAGATGCTCGACGGTAACGACATGGGTGGCATGCAGCGACCCCATGAAGCGAATACAGGCATTCACGCTCTCATAGACAAGCGCGCCCTCGACCAGCCGCCCGACAAGCACGGTGCAGGCGCCGCAATCGCCCTCGGCGCAGCCCTCCTTGCTGCCGGTCAGGCGCTTTTCCAGCCGAAGCCAGTCGAGCAGGGTCTGCCTCGGCGGCACCCTGGCCAGCGCCACTTCTTCTCCGTTCAGGATGAACCCGATCCTGTCCCCGAATGCGATCGTCATCATCGTCCGCTTTGTTGTTATTGCTTGACCACAGCCTGTGCGCAGTCGCGGAAAATCGCAAGAGCCAAAATTTTACCTATTGGTCAAAAAAGCAGCAAGGAGGGCCGCATCGCAGGATGCAGGAACAGATCTATGCTCGTTTATTTTCCTTTGACTTTCGTTTCAAGTTCATATTGAAAATCGAATATCAGGAAGATGGATGGGAGGATCCGATGACCGGTTATGTGCTGGCGATCGACCAGGGCACGACATCGAGTCGCGCGATCGTGTTCGACAAGGACATGCGGGCGGTGGGTTCGGGCCAGCAGGAATTCACCCAGATCTTTCCGCAATCCGGCTGGGTCGAGCACGACCCCGAGGAAATATGGAACTCCGTGGTCTCCGTCGTCAACGCCGCGATCCGCGAGGCGGGCATCGAGGCGTCCGACATCGCCGCGATCGGCATCACCAACCAGCGCGAGACGGTGGTGGTCTGGGACCGAGAGACAGGCAAGCCGATCCACAACGCCATCGTCTGGCAGGACCGCCGCACGGCGCGGCTCTGCGACGCCCTGAAGATCAAGGGGCTCGAGAAGAAATTCACCAGGAAGACGGGCCTGTTGCTCGACCCCTATTTCTCCGGCACCAAGCTCTCCTGGCTGCTTTCCAAGGTGAAGGGCGCCCGGGCCCGGGCCGCCAGGGGCGAACTCTGCTTCGGTACGATCGACACGTTCCTGCTCTGGCGGCTGACCGGCGGCAAATCCTTCCTCACCGATGCGACCAATGCCTCGCGCACGCTGATCTACAATATCGCCGACAACCGCTGGGATGACGAACTCCTGAGGATCCTCGACATTCCGGCGACGATCCTGCCCGAGGTGCGCGATTGCGCCAGCGACTTCGGCGTGACGGAAAAGGCGCTGTTCGGCTCGGAAATCCCGATCCTCGGCATCGCCGGCGACCAGCACGCTGCGACCATCGGCCAGGCCTGTTTCAAGCCGGGCATGCTGAAATCGACCTACGGCACCGGCTGCTTCGCGCTGCTCAACACCGGCACGGACATGGTGCCGTCGAAGAACCGGCTGCTGACCACCATCGCCTACCGCCTCGACGGCAAGACGACCTATGCGCTCGAGGGCTCGATCTTCATTGCCGGCGCCGCTGTGCAATGGCTGCGCGACGGGCTGCGTGTCATCCGGTCGGCGGCGGATTCGGCGGCACTCGCCGAAAAGGCCGATCCGAGCCAGAACGTCTATCTCGTACCCGCCTTCGTCGGCCTCGGCGCGCCCTGGTGGGATGCCGATGCACGCGGTGCGATCTACGGCCTGACCCGCAATTCGGGCCCCGAGGAAATCAGCAGGGCGGCGCTCGAAAGCGTCTGCTACCAGACCCGGGACCTGCTCGACGCCATGCACAAGGACTGGAGGAGCGAGGAAACCCGGGAAACCGTGCTGCGGGTCGATGGCGGCATGGTCGCCTCGGACTGGACGATGCAGTGCCTCGCCGACATTCTCGACGCGCCCGTGGACCGTCCCCGTGTGCTGGAGACCACCGCGCTGGGCGCCGCCTGGCTCGCGGGCTCCCGCGCCGGCGTCTGGCCCGACCGCGAGGGCTTTGCGCGGAAATGGGCGCTCGACCGCAAGTTCGAGCCGAAGATGGACGAAAAGACGCGGAACGCCAAGCTCAAGGGCTGGAAGGACGCGGTGAAGCGGACATTGACGGCGGGGTGAAGATCTGTCTTGACATTGTCATGGCGCCTCTTTAAGCTATTCTTAATAGAGGATGATCGACATGGCAGGGACCGCTCAGCGCTCGGACAAGATCGACATCCGCATATCCCCCTCCGCCAAGCGCATTCTTCAGGAAGCCGCGCGCGAGCAGCATACCACGATTAGCCAGTTTGTGATCGACAGTGCGCTTAGCACAGCCCGGGAGTTGCTGATCGAGCGGAGCCGAATCGGGCTCGATACCGAGCAATGGCGGACCTTTGTCGCGGCGCTGGACGCTCCTCCACAGAGACATGATCGAATGGAACGGCTTCTGCGAGAGCCGACGATACTCGACTGATGTCGACAACCGGCAAGCCACGGATGGCAAAGCTCGTGCCGGAACACGACCACACAGGCTTCGATTGCGGATCGGAGCCCCTGAATAGCTTCCTGAAGCAATATGCGCTCCAGGGTCAGCGCGTGGGAAGCTCTCAAACTTATGTCGCGACGACTGGCGTCAAGGTTGTCGGCTTTCATACGCTTGTCGTCGGTGAGGTGACGTATGAAGATGTTCCTGAACGACTGGCCAAGGGACTGCCACGCTTTCCCGTTCCCGTCATCGTTCTGGCGCGCCTCGCCGTCGATGATTCCTGGAAGGGAAAGGGACTTGGCGCGGCCCTTCTCGTCGATGCGATACGCCGCGTCCTGAACGCGGCCGACATAGCTGGCGTGCGGGCAATGGTGGTTCACGCGAAAGACGACGCGGCGAAGGCTTTTTACGAGCATCTGGGCTTCATTCCTTTTCCGGGACAAATATTTACGCTCTGTCGGCTTTTGAAAGACATGAAATCAATGTCCCAGGGCTGAGAGGTCATCCACTCATCCGCCATGCGAGAATAGGGATCCAGCCATGCTCTACGCCATCCTCTGCTACAATGACGAGAAGACGATCCAGGGCTGGTCGGACGAAGAGGACGCCGCCACCATGGAGCGCCTCCACAAGGTCGAGAAACGCCTGACGGCCGAGGGCAAGCTAGGTCCCGTCGCCCGCCTGCAAGCCACGCCCACGGCATGGACGCTGCGCAAGCAGGGCAAGGAGCAATTGCTGATCGACGGGCCTTTCGCCGAAACCAAGGAACAGTTCCTCGGCTTCTTCGTGGTCGAGGTGGAGACGCTGGACGATGCCGTCGCGGCCGCGCGCGACCTCGCCGAGGCCAATCCCGGCACCGGCGCCTACGAGATCAGGCCGCTCGCCCTCTACCATCCGGACGAAAGACAGCTCTAGCCGGAGCCTTTCCAACCGCGCTCGGCGACGTCTCGATGATGGCTCCGCGATCGTCGCGTCGGCGCATAACGACTCCGCGGAGACGCCGGTCCGCCGCTTGCAAGAACAGCTAGGCAGTTGCCCGCTTCCAGCCCAGGGCCAGCATGCCGGCTCCGATCATCAGCGAACCGCCGGTGCGGTTGACGATGCGCTGGACGCCCGGCCTGCGGATCTGCCGCCGTGCCATGGCGGCCAGAAGCGCATAGAGGCTGGCATTGAGCGTGGCGAGGACGAGGAATGTCGCTTCGAAAATCGCGAGCTGCACCGCGACCGGCCCCTGCGGATCGAGGAACTGCGGCAGGAAGGCGACGAAGAAGATGATGCTTTTCGGATTGAGCGCCGTCACCATGTATGTATGGGCGAAGATACGCCCGGGCCTTTCCTTCGGCGGCGCGGCGAGGTCGCCGGTCTCGTCCGGCTGGGCCACCGGGGCGCGCCAGAGCTTGAGGCCGAGATAGACCAGATAGGCGGCGCCCACCCATTTGAGGACGGTGAAAACGGTCGCCGAGGCGGCAAGCAGCGCGCCGAGCCCCAGCATCGAGGCGGTCATGGCGGTAAAATCGCCAAGCGTGACGCCCGCCACCGTGGCGAAGGCGACCTTTCTTCCATGGCCGAGCGCATAGGAAATCACGAGAAGGATGGTGGGGCCGGGAATGGCGAGCAGGACGGCGGATGCGGCGCAGAATGCCAGCCAGTGTTCGAAGGACATGGACCTCTCCTGTCAAAAACCAGACCAATCCACAGCGTTCACGGCTTGGCAAGCGGATTTCGTGGCCCGTGGAACGCAGTGTTCGCCCGATCCGGTCTTTTCATCCGCCCTGGCGATTGCCATGTAGCAGGCTGAGCATAATCCGGAGCCCGTCATGGAACTTGGTCTTTACACCTTCGCCGACGTCAATCCCGATGCCGGAGCCGGCGATCGCGGCCGCGACGCCGCCGAACGCGCGCGGCATCTGCTGGAGGAGATCGAACTGGCCGACAGGGTCGGGCTCGACGTCTTCGGTCTCGGCGAACATCACCGGCCGGACTATCTGGCCTCGGCGCCCGCCGTCCTGCTCGCCGGAGCCGCCGCCAGGACGAAGTCCATCCGACTGACGAGTGCCGTCACGGTGCTGAGCTCGGACGACCCCGTCCGCGTCTATCAGCAATATGCGACGCTCGACGCGATTTCCAACGGCCGGGCCGAGATCATGGCCGGGCGCGGCTCCTTCATCGAGAGCTTCCCGCTCTTCGGCTACAGCCTGGACGACTACGACCGCCTGTTCGCGGAAAAGCTGGACCTCCTCCTCGCCATCCGCGAGCAGGAAAAGGTGACGTGGTCGGGCGAGCTGCGGGCCTCCATCGACGGGCGCGGCGTCTATCCGCGCTCGGTGCAGGAGAAACTGCCGGTCTGGATCGCCGTCGGCGGCACGCCGCAATCCGTCGCCCGCGCCGGCTATCTCGGCCTGCCTCTGGCGCTCGCCATCATCGGCGGCGAACCGGCCCGCTTCGCACCGCTCTTCGACCTCTATCGCGAGGCGGCGCGCAAGGGCGGCCACGATCCGGCGACGCTCGGGACCTCGATCAATGTCCACGGCTTCATCGCCGATACGACCCAGGCCGCACTCGACGCCTATTACGAGCCTTCGACGGCAGTGATGAACCGCATCGGCCGGGAGCGCGGCTGGGGACCGTCGGGCCGGGCGCATTTCGAGGCGTCGGCCTCGCCGCGCGGCGCGCTCTTCATCGGCGATCCCGAACGGGTGGCGGAAAAAATCGTCGCGCATCACCGGATCTTCCGCAACGACCGCTTCCTGCTCCAGATGGCGCTGGGCCTGATGCCGCACGACCAGCTCATGCGCGGAATCGAGCTCTACGGCACCAAGGTGAAGCCGATGGTGGCCGAGATGCTGGCGGACGAGCCGGTTGACGCCATGGCCAAATGATCCGATAGAGCGCGCAGACATTTCAAGCGGTTCGCGGCGGGCGGCAGGCTCTCTTTCGCGAACCGTCCCATCCAGGACCGGACGCATATCATGGTTGTCTCCAACGACACGGAACTTCAGGCGCTGAAGGAGATCGGCCGCATCTGCGCGGCGACGCTCAACGCCATGGCCGCGGCGATGGAGCCGGGCATGACCACGAAGGAGCTCGACGATCTCGGCCGCAAGCTCCTGGAAGAGGCCGGCGCGGAATCGGCACCGGAGACCTGCTACCAGTTCCCCGGCGCCACCTGCATCAGCGTCAATGAGGAAGTGGCCCACGGCATTCCCGGCGCCCGCGTGCTGGAAGCCGGCGACCTCGTCAATATCGACGTGTCGGCGGTCAAGGACGGTTTTTTCAGCGACACCGGCGCCTCCTTCGTCCTCCCGCCGGGCAAGAGCCGGGCCGAGAAACTCTGCCGCGACGGCCGGCGCGCGCTCTGGACCGGATTGCAGCAGGTCAGGCCCGGCAAGCCCTATGCGAAGATCGGCGAGGCAATCGGCGCTTTCGCGGCGAAGAACCGCTATACGCTGATCCAGAATCTCGCGAGCCACGGCGTCGGCCGCTCGCTGCACGAGGAACCGGCCGAACTCTCGACCTGGCCCGACGCCACCGAACGGCGGATCATCGAGGAAGGCCAGGTCTTCACGATCGAACCCTTCCTCTCCCTCGGCGCCCACTGGGCCGAGAACGGCAACGACCCCTGGACGCTGCTCGCCGAACCGAAGGCGCTGACGGTGCAGTTCGAGCATACGATCGTCGCCACCCGCAACGGGCCGCTGATCCTCAC
This sequence comes from Rhizobiaceae bacterium, assembly GCA_020441805.1. GTDB lineage: Bacteria > Pseudomonadota > Alphaproteobacteria > Rhizobiales > Rhizobiaceae > Rhizobium_E. Next base: position 1,485 of record JAGRLJ010000224.1, on the reverse strand, counting down.
GCTTGCGGAATGAGCGGCCGCATCCGGCCAAACCACGGATTTCTTACATTTTCTCCACATTGAACCGGTGCCATTGAAGCGCCGGTTTTTCTGCAATACGGTCGCGCCAAATCATCGTTTCGCGGCGCGTGGCCGCGACTTCAGGAGACCCGACGCTTGTTCAAGTCGTTCTTTCCGCAGCCGAAGCTGTTTTTCCCATCGACCATTCTCTGGGCAGTCTTCTGCGGAGCCCTGTGGTTCGGGCTGCTCGGTACATGGAAACCAGCACTCGACTTCTTCTCTACCTTCGCCTCATCGACACCCGGTCCCGATGGTCGGCCACCGTTTCTCACCCCGGATAGGCTCTATATATATAGCTTCCTGATCCTGAGCGGAATCGGGTTCTCACTTATCTGGACCCTCTATTCCGAACATCCGTGGCGCCGTTGGTCGGTCTGGGGCTCGACGCTGATTGTCCTGAGTTCGTATTTTAACGTCCAGATCGACGTTTATCTCAACGAGTGGTTCGGCAGCTTCTTCGACATGCTGCAAGCGGCGCTGACCAAAGCGCGTGTAGTGACCGTCGAAGAGTACTATCGTTCCTTGTTCTCCGTGACCGGTATCTTGGTCGTCAACATCATTTTCCTCGTTCTCCTGTCCTTCTTCATCTCACACTATGTGTTCCGCTGGCGCACGGCGATGAACAACTATTACGTTGATCACTGGCGCAAGGTCCGGAAGATCGAGGGCGCCTCCCAGCGCGTTCAGGACGACACAATGCGGTTCGCACGCGGACTTCAGAGTCTGGGAGTCAGTTTCATCAGTTCGATTATGACGCTGATCGCCTTTCTGCCGTTGCTCTGGACGCTCTCCAAGCAGGTCAAGAACATTCCCTTCGTGGGAGACATTGACGGATCACTGGTCTTCGTCGCTCTGATTTCGGCGAGCTTCGGCACAATCCTGCTCGCAATCGTCGGCATTCGGCTGCCCGGCCTCGAGTTCCGCAACCAACGCGTCGAAGCCGCCTACCGCAAGGAACTGGTCTACGGAGAGGATCATGACGACCGTGCCGAGCCGATGACCCTCATCGAGCTCTTCGAAGGCGTACGGAAAAACTACTTCCGGCTGTATTTTAACTACATGTACTTCAATGTGGCCAAATACGCCTATCTCCAGGGCGCGACCTTCGTGCCATATTTCACGCTCGGACCGACCGTCGTCGCAGGCACAATCACTTTCGGCATCTTCCAGCAGATCACCAATGCATTCTCGCAGGTCGACAGTTCCTTCCGCTTCTTCGCGACATCCTGGAACGATATTGTCGAGATGACATCGATCTACAAGCGCCTGCGCGCCTTCGAGGACGCAATAGAGGGCGAAGAACTGTCGCCTATCGAAAAGCCTTACATTGACAGTAGCACCACCGAGATTGCGCAATCGGAATTGTGATCAATCCGGCACCTGTCAGAAGGCCGAGTCCTCGGCCTTTTCCTTCATCATCGCGAT
>JAGRLJ010000223.1 GCA_020441805.1 Rhizobiaceae bacterium | reverse complement strand
CCAACAACAACATGGTCAACGCGCTCAAGCTCGTCTCGCTCAACCGGGGGCACGACCCGCGCGACTTCACGCTCGTCGCCTTCGGCGGCGGCGGCGCCATGCATGCGGCGGCGCTCGGCGCGGAACTGGGCGTGAGGAAGGTCGTCGTGCCGGCCGGCGCCTCGGTCTTCTCGGCCTGGGGCATGATGATGTCGGACCTCCGGCGCGACTATTTCGTCACCAAGCTCGCCGATCTCAGGCCGGGCAATGCGGCGGCGATCGCGGACGTGTTCGCCGAGGCCGAAGCGCTCGCGCTTTCGCAATTCGGCGCCGAGAACGTGCCGGCGGAAAAGGTGAAGTTCCTGCGCTACGGCAAGTTCCGCTACCAGAACCAGGAACATACGACCGAGGTGCTTGTCGAGGGCGACATCACGGACGCGACGCTCGCCGGCATCGAGACCGCCTTCCACGAGACCTACGAGCGCGAATATACCTATCGCCTCACGGCCCCGGTCGAGCTGGTCGGCATCCATCTCGTCGCCTCGGCCGAGGTCGGCAAGCTCACCATGCAGGAGCGACCGCTGGGGCCGGAGAATGCCGCCGACGCCGTCAAGGGCGAGCGGAATGTCGACTATACGCTCGAAGGCATCCACAAGGCCGCGATCTATGACGGCGAGAAGCTCCGGCCCGGCATGGCCTTTGCCGGCCCCGCGATCATCGAGGATCCGGGCACGACCATCGTGATCCATCCCGGCAACCGCGCCGCCGTCGACGGTTTCGGCAATATCCATATCCATCTCGGGGAGGCGTGACATGAGCACGGCGACACACGATCCGATCACGCTCGAAATCATCCAGAATTCCTTGCAGGCGACCGCCGACGAGATGTTCGCGGCCATGCGCAAGACGGCGATGAGCTCGATCATCTACGAAGTTCTCGACATGGGCACCGGCATCACCGACGCCCGGGGGCAGCTCGCCTCGTCGGGCGCCGGCATTCCGGGCTTCATCGGCGTGCTCGACAAATCCGTGAAGGTGCTGCTGGAGAAATTCTCCAGGCCGGGCGACATCGAGCCCGGCGACGTCTTCATCACCAACGACCCCTATTACGGCGGCGTCACCCATCTCAACGACCTCGTCGTCTGCATGCCGGTCTTCGCCGACGGCCGCATCATCGCCTGGACGGCCAATATCGCGCACAATTCCGATGTCGGCGGCAAGTCGCCGGGCTCGCTCTCCGCGGACGCAACCGAGATCTTCCAGGAAGGGCTTCGCCTTCCGGCGATCAAGATGATCTCCAGGGGCCAGGCGATCCCCGGCATCTTCGACATCATCACCGTCAATTCCCGCATGCCGGACTTCCTCGAAGGCGACCTCTGGGCGGCGATCGCCGCTGTGCGGATCGGCGCGAAGCGGCTCGAGGAACTGGCGCAGAAATATTCGATCGCCACCTTCGAGGCGGCGATGGCAAGCTTCATGGATCATGGCGAGAAGATCGCGCTCGCCGCCCTCGCCGACCTGCCGAAGGGCACGTTCGAACTGACGGAAGAACAGGACGACGGGCGTTTTTTCAACGTCAAGGTCACGATCTCGGACAGCGAATTCGTCATCGACCTGCGCGACAATCCCGAGCAGGATGCCGGCCCCTCCAACGCCGGCTACGACGATACGCTGGTCAGCATGCAGGTGATCTTCAAGGCGCTGACCTCGCCGGATTCGCCCGCCAATGAAGGTTCGTTCCGGCCGCTCAAGGTCCTCACCACCGAGGGCACGACCTTCCATGCCAGGGAGCCCGCCGCCGTCGGCTTCTATTACGAGATCGGCATTCGCGGCTACGACCTCGTCTGGCGCTGCCTCGCCCCGCATATCCCGGAAAAGCTGCCCGCCGGGCATTTTTCCTCGATCGCCGGCACCTTCATCGGCGGCATCCATCCCGATACCGGCCGGCAATATACGATTATCGAGCCGCAGATCGGCGGCTGGGGCGCCGCGAACGGCCGCGACGGCAACAGCGCGATCTTCTCCGGCGTGCATGGCGAGACCTACAATTGCCCGGCGGAAATCTCGGAGGCGCGCAACGGCCTTTTCGTGGACCGCATGGAACTCAACACCGAGCCGGGCGGCGAAGGCCAATGGACCGGCGGCCACGGCATCCGCATGGATTACCGCATCCGCCGCGACAATTCCTTCCTGACGCTCGGCTATACCCGCTCGCGCATCCTGCCCTGGGCGCTGGACGGCGGCCATGAGGGTTCATCCAACCATGCACTGGTCATGCGCACGGACGGCACGACCGAACGCTATGCCTTCGGCTCGGGCATCCGCGTCGACAAGGACGACGTCATCCGCATCATGACCGGCGCCGGCGGCGGCTTCGGCGATCCGCGCGACCGCGATCCCGCCAAAGTCCGGGAGGATGTCAGGAACGGCTATCTCTCCGCCGAACGCGCCGCCGAAATCTACGGCGTGACGGTCTGAGAGCGAATGCCCGAGAGGAAGAAGACATGAACGAACAGACCGCCAGACGCCTTGCCGCGCTTCGCGCGCGTATGAAGGAGACCGGCACGGGGCTGGTCGCCATCGCGCCCGGATCGCATATGGACTGGGTGCTCGGCTTCCATCCCCATCCCGACGAACGCCCCTGCCTGCTGCTGGTCGGCCCGGAGAAGGAAGGCTTCCTGATGCCCGCGCTCAATGCCGAAGGCACGCGCGAAACGACCGACATCGCCTTCCACTGCTGGGCGGACGACGCCGGCCCGGACGCCGCTTTGACGGAAGCGCTCGAAGCCATATCGGCCACCTCACCCGGCCTTGTCGCGCTCGACGAGACGATGCGAGCCGATTTCGCGCTGCTGCTGCTCGACGCGCTGCCGGCCGATACGCGCCGCGCCTTCACGCCCGATACGCTGGGCGCGCTGCGCATGTGCAAGGATGCGGGCGAATACGGCAAGCTCAAGATGAACGCGGCCATTGCCGACCGGGCCATGCAAGCCGCTTTCGGCGCGCTCCGGCCCGGCATGAGCGAACTTGAACTCGCCGACGTGATCAAGGGACATTTCTTGTCCGAGGGCGCGTCGCCGCAATTCTGGATCGTCGGCGCCGGCGGCAACGGCGCCTTCCCGCACCACGCCACCGGCGACCGCGTGATCCGGGAAGGCGATGCGATCGTCATCGATATCGGCGGCCGCAAGCAGGGCTTCCCCTCCGACATGACCCGGATGGCGGTGGTGGGGCAGCCGCCCGAGGGCTACGGCCAGATCCATTCGATCGTCGAAAAGGCGGTCCAGGCGGCCCTCAAGGCCGCCCGGCCCGGCGCCCGCGCACGCGATGTCGATGCCGCCGCGCGCGGCGTCATCGCCGATGCCGGCTATGGCGATTATTTCGTCCACCGCACCGGCCATGGCCTGGGCATCGATATCCATGAACCGCCCTATATCACGGCGGCATCCGACGTCGTGCTGGAAGCAGGCATGGTCTTCTCGATCGAGCCCGGCATCTACCTGCCGGGCCGCTTCGGCATCCGGCTCGAGGAGATCGTCATCCTGCGCGAGGACGGTCCGGAAATCCTGTCCGGGCTGCCGCGCGACCTCCATATCGCCAAGACCTGACGGAACGCATCCCGGCGGCGTGAAATGGGCGCGACGGGATGTCGCGCCCATTTCCGTGAAACCTTTTCCCCTCCCGGCGCGTTGATGTTGCAGTGCAAACACGCAACAATGAGCCGTCATGAGTCGTTTGATCGTCGTTTCCAACCGTGTCCCCATTCCCGAGAAAGATGGGGCCGCGCCCGCCGGTGGCCTCGCCGTGGCGCTTCAGACCGCGCTCAACGCTCAAGGCGGGATATGGCTCGGCTGGTCGGGAAAATCGATGGGCGAGACCGAACCTGCGGCGTTGCAGATGCGGAGGATCGGCAAGATCGACTACGCGCTGACCGATCTGACGGAGCGGGATGTCGAGGAATATTACCAGGGCTTCGCCAACCGTGTCCTCTGGCCGATCTGCCATTACAGACTCGATCTCGCGGAATACGGCCGGAGGGAAATGACCGGCTATTTCCGGGTGAACCGTTTTTTCGCGACCCGGCTCCTGCCGCTGATCCAGCCGGACGATCTCATCTGGATCCACGACTATCACCTGATCCCGCTCGCCTCGGAGCTCCGCGCGCTCGGCGTCACCAACCGCATCGGCTTCTTTCTCCACATCCCCTGGCCCGCTCCCGACGTGTTCTTCGCCATGCCGGTCCATGAGACGATCCTGCGCAATCTCGCCAGCTATGACGCGATCGGCTTCCAGACCGTCCATGACCGCGAGAATTTCGCCGATTGCGTGACCCGGCTCGGCATCGGGACGCCGGCCGAAGGCGACATCTTCCATGTCGCGGGCCGGACCTTCACGGCGAGAGCCTATCCGATCGGCATCGAGACGGACACTTTCGCCGGCATGGCGCAACGGGCGACGGCAACGCCGTTCGCCCGCCGGATGCGGCAGAGCCTGGACGGCAAGTCGCTCATCATCGGCGTCGACCGGCTCGACTATTCCAAAGGCATCACCCAGCGCATCGACGCCTTCGAGAAATTCCTCCTGCGCCATCCCGAAAACCAGCGCGCCGTCACGCTGCTGCAAATCACGCCGAAATCCCGCTCCGAGGTGCCGGAATACGAGGCGATGCAGCGATCGGTGGCCGAACAGGCCGGGCGGGTCAACGGCGCGCTCGGCACCGTGGACTGGGTGCCGATCCGCTATGTCAACA
>JAGRLJ010000022.1:19341-21194 GCA_020441805.1 Rhizobiaceae bacterium | reverse complement strand
ACGGCAAGGAGGCCGTGACCTTCCTCGTGCGCGTCAAGGAAAGCCTCGAGGACCCGGAACGCCTGGTCCTGGATCTCTGATCGGAGGTTCCCATGGGCGCGGCGGGCTTTCTCACATTCCCGGTGCTGGCCGCGTTGAGCGTCGCGCTGCTTTTCCTGCATGTCCTGATCCAGGCGAACCTGTCCACGCTCGACAGGGGGCTCGCCTGGAATGCGGGCCCGCGCGACAAGCCCAGGGAAGCGAAAAGCGTGCTCGCGGGGCGGGGCGAACGGATGAGCGCCAATTTCCGGGAGACCTATCCCGGTTTCGTCGCGCTGGTTCTGGCGCTGGCCGTTGCCGGCGATCCTTCCGGCTGGGGGCATGCCGGTGCGCTGACTTGGTTTGCGGCGCGGATCGTCTATATTCCGCTCTATCTCGGCGGCGTGGCCTATATCCGTTCCCTCGCCTGGGGCGTGGCTTTCATCGGCCTCGTGACGATGTTCGCCGGCGTGTTGCGGGCCGGGGGGTGACCATGGCCAGGGGATCCGTTCTTCCGAGCGTTCTGTTCTTCGCCGCCAGCGCGGCCTCGGCCTCGGCCGCCATCGAATGCCGCCAGGAAAATGCGATCTACGGCGACCGGGACGGCGCCTATGAGCTTCGTTTCGAGGCCGTCGATTCCGAGGCGGCCAACTCCTCCTACCAGCTTCGCGTCAGCGTGAAGAATACCGGAATCGAGCTCACGGGTTTCGTCATGGAGACCGAACCGGTCAATCGGCCGAGCGGCATCCTGTTCCACGATTGCCCGGACGGCGACACGACCGGGGAGGAGATCGCCCGCTGCACGGTCTGGCAGGGCGTGATCTATTCCGCCAATGAGGGGCGGATCGATCTCCTGCCGGTCGCCGGCGCGCCGGCCGCGCGGGATATATTGCTGCCGGGGCTGGCGCTCTCGCTTCTCGACTCCACCGCCTGGGGTGACGGCAAGGCGACGGTCGTGCCCTGGGACGTGCTCAGCCTCAAGGGATGCCGGACATGAGCGGCAGGGTGCTTCTGGTGACCGGCGGCAGTCGCGGCATCGGCGCCGCGATCTGCCGCAAGGCCGCCGCCGCCGGCTGGCGGGTGATGATCAACTATGTCGCCGACATGGCGGCCGCCACGGCGCTCGCCACGGATATAAGGAATGCCGGCGGGATCGCCGGGATCGTCCAGGGTGACGCCGGGACCGAAGCCGGCATCGCCGGGATTTTCGCGGCCGTCGATTCCGACTTCGGCCGGCTCGACGGCTTCGTCAACAATGCCGGCGTCGTCGACTATCCGGCACGGGTCGAGGATTTCTCCTGGGCGCGGCTCGAACGGATGTTCGCCATCAATGCCGTTGGCCCCATCCATGCCGCCGGCCAGGCGGTCAGGCGCATGTCGACCGCGCATGGCGGCCGGGGCGGCGTTATCGTCAACATGTCCTCCGCCGCCGCGCAGATCGGCTCGCCGAACCAGTATGTCGACTACGCCGCCAGCAAGGGCGCGATCGACACGCTGACCGTGGGCCTCGCCAAGGAAGTCGCGACCGAGGGCATCTGGGTCAACGCCGTCCGCCCCGGGATCATCGATACCGACATCCATGCTTCGGGCGGCTTGCCGAACCGGGCGAGCGAATCGGCCGACATTGTTCCGATGCGGCGTGCGGGGACGGCCGGGGAAGTCGCCGACGCCGTGCTCTATCTTCTTTCCGACCAGGCCTCCTACATAACCGGGGCCATCTTGAATGTGAGCGGCGGCCGCTGACCGCCAAGTGAGGGATATCCAATGTCTTACGATGTCATCGTTATCGGAACCGGCCCGGGCGGCTATGTGGCGGCGATCAAGGCGGCGCAACT
>JAGRLJ010000022.1:11943-19200 GCA_020441805.1 Rhizobiaceae bacterium | reverse complement strand
GAGCTTTCCGGCGTCGGCCTCGACCTCGGAAAGATGATGGGCCACAAGGATGCGGTGGTGAAGGCCAATGTCGATGGCGTCGCCTTCCTGTTCAAGAAGAACAAGATCGACTGGCTGCATGGCGCCGGCCGGATCCTCGCCCCCGGCAAGGTGTCCGTCACCGGCGATTCCGGCGCGGTGCAGGAGATCGAGGGCCGGAACATCGTCATCGCCACCGGCTCGGATGTCGCGGGTATTCCCGGCGTGGAGGTCGCGATCGACGAGAAGGTCATCGTCTCCTCGACCGGCGCGATCGCGCTCGATCATGTGCCGCAGCACCTCGTCGTGGTCGGCGGCGGCGTGATCGGCCTCGAACTCGGTTCGGTCTGGAACCGGCTCGGCGCCAAGGTGACCGTGATCGAGTTCCTCGACCAGATCCTCGGCGGCATGGACGGCGAGGTTTCCAAGCAGTTCCAGCGCATGCTCGCGAGACAGGGCATGGAGTTCAGGCTCGGCGCGAAGGTGACCGATGTCGAGCGCACCGAAGGTGGCGCGAAAGTGACCTTCGAGCCGGTCAAGGGCGGCGAGGCGCAGTCGATCGAGGCCGATATGGTGCTGATCGCCACCGGCCGCAAGCCCTATACGGAGGGACTCGGCCTGGAAGAGGCCGGCGTGGCGCTCGACAATCGCGGCCGCGTCGAGATCGACGGCAATTTCCGCACCAGTGTGACGGGCATCTATGCCATCGGCGACGTGGTGCGCGGTCCGATGCTGGCGCACAAGGCCGAGGACGAGGGCGTGGCGGTGGCCGAGATCATCGCCGGCCAGCACGGCCATGTGAATTACGACGCCATTCCCGGCGTGGTCTATACCCAGCCGGAAGTCGCATCCGTCGGCAAGACCGAGGAGGAACTGAAGAAGGCCGGCGTCGGCTACAAGGTCGGCAAATTTCCCTTCATGGCCAACGGCCGGGCGCGGGCGATGGAAGCCACCGACGGCTTCGTCAAGGTTCTCACCGATGCGGCGACCGACCGTGTGCTCGGCGTGCATATCGTCGGCTTCGGCGCCGGCGAGATGATCCATGAGGCGACGGTGCTTATGGAATTCGGCGGTTCGGCGGAGGATCTCGGCCGTACGACCCACGCGCATCCGACCATGTCGGAGGCGGTGAAGGAAGCGGCGCTCGCCGCATTCTTCAAGCCGATCCATCTCTGACCTGACAAGGGTCAGGCGGGAAATTAATTATTGGAAAGATTCCAGGAATGCGTCTTGCGAAGCGGGGCGCATTCCTGTTTTTCTCCGTCCCGGCGCGCAGGTTCATGACCCTTGAAAGGCAACGATATGAAACCCCTCGTCTACAGCCTGCCCCAGCGGGCGCTGCACTGGCTCACCGCCGCCCTCGTCCTCTACAGCCTTCTCCTGCCCGGCCAGATCGAGCGCGTGGCCGATCTGCTCGGTGGCGGCAAGACGCCGACGCCGGCCGAATGGACATCGGCCAATATCCATATCTATATCGGCTTTGCCGTCCTCGGCCTCACGCTGCTGCGGATCGTCCTCCGCCTCGTGCAGGGGGCGCCGGCGGCGCCGGTTTCCGAGCCCGCGCCGCTCCGCGTGGCCGCGGCGGCGACCCATGGCGCGCTTTATCTCCTGCTCCTCGCCATGCCCGCCGCCGGCATCGCCAAATTCTATTTCGGCGTCGGCCTTGCCGGCTTCATCCATGGCGGGCCGATGAAGCTCGCGCTCTGGATTCTGGTCGGCCTGCATGTCGCCGCCGCGCTGGTGCATATGTTCTACTGGAAAACCGACATCATGCAGCGGATGACCAGCGGGCGGCTCAAATCCGCCGCCTGAGGCAGGTCGCCATGCTTCTCACTTCACGGCCGTGACCGTGTAGCCCTTTTTCCGCAGGAGCTCCACCAGCCCTTCATCGCCGACCAGGTGAAGGGCGCCCACGGCCATGAAGACATTGCCGCGCGCGAGGATCGGCTCGCCGCGATCGGCCATATGATGGTTGCGCATGGTGATCAGCTTTTCCTCGAAAAGCGCCATGTCCTTGAAATCGTTCATGTCCTTTTCGGGCGCGAAATAGGCGCCGGCCGGAAAGACAAGGCCGATCTCGCCCTTCAGGTAGAGCTGGAGCGTCGTTTCCATCATGTCGGCGGTATATTGCGGATACTTGACCGTGCCGATCAGCGATTTCACGTGAAACGACATCGGCAGGCTCGCCACGATGTCCATCTGCTCCGCCAGAGTCTCGACACCCTTGACTTCCTTGCCGGCGGCCAGCCCGTCCCTGGCGAGCTTCATGTCGAGGAAGGCCATGCCCCTGGCCTTGCGGGAGAGTTCGCAGGTCGGCAGCGCCACCATGGAGGTCAGGATCCAGGGCTTCATCCTGGCCACCGCGGCGAGTGGCATGCCGCGCGCCATCAGGCCGGCTTCGAGCAGCTTCCGCTCGTCGGGCGTGAGGTGATCGACGATGCTTTCCTTGCCGGAAAAGAACATCAGGTCCGGCCGGGCGAGCAGCTTGGCGGCCGCCTTCTGCTGATCGAGGATCTCGTCGGATTCCAGCACCACCACGGCCGCGCCGTCGAAGGCGGATTGCGCCTCCGCCGGCAGGTCGGTCACGCGTGGATCGGAAAGATGCATGGTGCCGAGCAGCCAGTTCGGCTTCTGGCCGGGCTTTTCCAGCTTCCAGAGCCGGGCGCCGGAATTGCGGATCTTGTCGCCCTCGGCCTTGAGCTTCGCATATTCCGCCGGATTGTCGGCCTGAAGCCCAGCCACCAGATCCTTGCCGCCGCAGGCGGGATCTTCCTCCGCGGCGGCTCGCGCCGGGACCGGCTGGAACAAGGCCGCGGCCAGCATGAGGATGAGAAGGAACGGAACGGCGGCCGCGAGCCATGCGAGAAGGCCGGCGACGGGGTCGGGCGCGACCGCGCGCCATTCGAAACGGTTCCTGGTTTTCAGCGCGGCGATGGACATGGAGCTTTCCCGGAATTTTGATCGCGCCGCAGGCTAAAGGCGGGCGGCTCACAAAGACTTAACAGTCATGGTTAACCGGCGCGCGGATGGGCGCGGTCGTAGATGTCGAGCAGCCGCGCGGCATCCACGCCGGTATAGACCTGCGTGGTGGAGAGGCTCGAATGGCCGAGCAGTTCCTGTATGGCCCGCAGGTCGCCGCCAGCGGACAGGAGATGCGTGGCGAAAGAATGGCGCAGCGCATGCGGCGTCGCCGTCTCCGGCAGGCCCAGCGCCGCGCGCATCGTCCGCATCTCGCGCTGGATGATGGCGGGCTGAAGCGGACCGCCGCGCGCGCCCCGGAAGAGGGGGGCGTCCGGGCCGGAGACATGGGGGCAGAGCCGGAGATAGGCCTGGATCGCCTCCAGGCTGGCGTCGAGCAGCGGGACGATCCGGGTCTTGCCGCCCTTGCCGGTGATCCTCAAAATGCGCGCGCCCGCCGGAATGTCCGTCGTCGTCAGCGCGAGCGCTTCCGAGATGCGCAGCCCCGAGCCGTAGAGCAGGCTGAGCACGGCGGCGTTGCGGGCGGCGATCCAGGGTTCCTCGGCGAGCTGGCCTTCGTCCGACGCCACGCGGACGGCCTGCGGGGCCGAGAGCGGCTTCGGCAGGCTGCGGCCCTGTTTGGGCGAGCGCACGGCGCGGGCGCCGGCGGCGTTGACGAGATCCTTCTTTTCGAGATGGCGGAGAAAGGACCGCAGCCCCGCAAGGCCGCGCCCGAGCGTGCGCGCCCCGGCGCCGTTCTTTCGGCGGCTGGCGAGGAAGGCGCGGAGATCGGCGGGCCGCAGCTCGCGCAGGTCGGCGAGCTTCACCGGCCCGCCGGCATGGGCGGCGAGGAAGAGCAGGAACTGGCGCGTGTCGCGCTCATAGGCGTCGAGGGTGAGCGCCGAGAGCCGGCGCTCGTCGCCGAGCGCGCCGAGCCAGGACTGCCGTTCCGCCAGCACGCGCTCGTCGGCGAAGATGAGGATTTCGTTCATGCGCCGACTGTGCGGTCAAATGCTTAGCGACCCGTTAAGCAGGCCGGTCTCCGGCAGGCCGAACCAGCCGAGAATCGCCCCCATGACGAGAAAGACCAGCAGCCAGTGGACCGCGTCGATGATCGTCAGGCTCCAGCCGAGGCCCTGGTAGCGGTGATTGACCGTGAAGGTCGTGGCGATGAAGCCGGCCCAGAAGATCACCGACCAGATGACGCTGGAGGCGAGGTCGAATTCCTCCGAGAAGCTGCCGGCGAAGGTGATGTCGTCCAGCACGACATAAAGCACCAGCGCCAGGACGAATTCGGCGACGAAGGAAATGACGAAGGGCGAATAGCGCATGGTCATCGCCGCCGGATCCAGCCGCGCCGCCTTCATCCATGCCTTGCCGAGCACCATGTAGTAGACCGCGCCCATGAGATAGGCCGCGACGGTGGCGATGGCGACGGAGAGATAGTTGATCGACATGAAATCCACGGCTGTCTCCGTTGTTGCTTGAACGGTTTCCGGTTCGCCTCCCCGGCCCGCGGGACGAGATGCCGCAAAGAGCAGGATGCGCATCCGTTTGAACGGATCGCCGGATCCAGGTCAAGAAGCCGGTCCGACAAACCGCCACACCGTCGTCCGTTTCACCTCGGCATCCTCCAGCGCCCGGGTCACGGGCACCGCATAGGTGGCGAGCGGCGCCATCAGGTGCCGGGGGCAATAGGCGCGGCCGGGATCGCCGACGATGACCGTCCCGCCGGCGGCGACAACCGACGTGAACCAGGGAATGAGCGCATCGGCGAAGCTCTTGTCGTAGAAGACGTCGCCGGCCAGGAGCACATCCGCCTCGACCGGATGTCCGATCATATCGTGTCCCGTGAAGCCGATTTCGGCATCGTTTAGCCGGCTATTGAGCCGGATCGCGGTTTGCGTCCACGGATCGATATCCGTCGCCAGAACCGATCGCGCGCCGGCCTTCGCCGCCGCGATCGCCACCAGCCCGGAGCCGGATGCGAAATCGAGGACACGCCGGCCGGCGACGGTATCCGGATGGTCGAGCAGGTAGCGCGCCAGCCCCTGTCCGCCGGCCCAGGCAAAGGCCCAGAAGGGCGGCGGCAGGCCGATTTCCTCCAGCTCCTCCTCCGTCTTCAGCCAGAGCGCATGCGCCTCGTCGGCGAGGCGGAGGAGGATTTCCGGCACATGCGGCGGCGCTATCACCGCCGTGTTGTCGAGGACGAACCGCTCGGGGTCGGTCTTCACGGCGATCGCGGCGGGTCGTCCAGCCCGCAGAGCTTGCAGATATAGATATATTCCTCGTCGGTGACCGGCTGGACGGAGAGCCGGGAATTCTTGACCAGGATCATCTCGGCCAGCCTGGGATCGGCCTTGATCGCGTCGAGATCGATCGGCTTCGGAATGTCGGCCACCGCGCGGATGTCGACGCATTCCCAGGTCGGGTTGTCGGCGGTCGAATCGGGATGGGCGAGCGCCGAGACCTCGGCGATGCCGACGATCTCGCGGCCCTCGTTGGAATGATAGAAGAAGCCCTTGTCGCCGATCTTCATGGCGCGCATGTTGTTGCGGGCGGCATAGTTGCGCACGCCGTCCCATTCCTGCCCCTTCTCGCCCTTCGATTTGAGCTGGTCCCAGGAAAAGGCGTCGGGTTCTGACTTGAAGAGCCAGTAAGCCATCTCATTCCTCCGGCTTGTTGAAGACCCAGTTCCATGGCCGGATCTCGACCGAGGCGAAGAGGCCGGCCCTGGCATAGGGATCGGCCTCGGCCAGCGCCCGGGCTTCCTCGACCGTCTCCGCCTTGACGACCACCAGGCTGCCGTCGGACTTGCCGTCCGCGTCGAGGAAAGGGCCGGCGAAGGCAAGCCTGCCCTCCGCATTGATGCCGTTCAGCCATTCGACATGCGGCGGTCGGGTATCCAGCCGCAATTGCTGCGAGCCGGGCTTGTCCCGGCAGATGAAGGCGAAAAGCATGGCGTTTCCTCTCAGGCGATGAAGCTTCATTCGGTGGTGATGGGGCGCGACATCAGGCCGGCCATCGCGGCGCGGACGTCGAGGCGGCCTTCGATGATCTCGGCGACGGCATGGGTGATCGGCATGTCGATACCCTTCGCGGCGGCGATGCGGTCGGCGATGGCCGCCGCATGCGCGCCCTCGACCAGCTCGCCGGACGGCAGCGTCGCGCTGCCGGTGCGGCCGGTCTCGATGCCGAATCGGAGGTTGCGCGACTGGTGGCTGGTCGCGGTCAGCACGAGGTCGCCGAGGCCGGAAAGGCCCGCCACCGTCTCCGGCGCGCCGCCATGCGCCTCGACGAAACGCGACATTTCGGCCAGGCCGCGCGCGATCAGCGCCGCGCGCGCCGAATCGCCCAGACCGGCGCCCTCGACGATGCCGCAGGCGATGGCGAGCACGTTCTTGAGCGCGCCGCCGAGCTGGACGCCGATCCGGTCCGTGGAGGGATAGAGCCGGAAGGACGGGCCGGAGACGGCGCGCGCGATACGTTGGGCCTCCTCGAATTCCGGCGAGGCCACGACCATTGCCGTGGGCAGGCCGCGGGCGATATCGGCGGCGAAGCCGGGACCCGACAGGATCGAGATCGAATGGCCGGGCAGCGCTTCCGCCAGCATGTCGGTCAGCAGCCGCGCCGAGGATTTGTCGATGCCCTTCGCGCAGGTGACGATCGACTGGCGCCGGTGGAGATGCACCGCAAGACCGCGCGCGGCGTTGGCCTGTTCCTGGCTCGGCATGACGAAAAGCACGATGGTCGCCGCTTCCAGCACCGCGCCGTCGATCGCGAAGGCGAGGTTGTCCGGCAGGACGATGCCCGGCAGGCCTTTCTCGTTGATGCGAGTGGCGCTCAGCGCCTCCATCTGCGCCTGCCGGCGGCAGAGCAGCGTCACGTCGGCCTTGCCGGACAGCGCCGCGACGGCGGCGAGCGCCGTGCCGAAGGCGCCGGAGCCGACGACCACGATCTTTTCCCGACCAGTCATGCCTTGGCTCCCCGCTTGCCGCTGCCGATCACGGCCGTCGCCTCGCTGTCGAGCGGCCAGCGCGAACGCGGCGCGACGGTCAGGTCGTCGGGCGGCAGGCCCGCCGCCATGCGTTCGAGCCCGGCCCAGGCGATCATCGCCGCATTGTCCGTGCAGAGGTTCGGCGGCGGCGCCAGGAAGCGGAAGCCATTGGCGTCGCAAATCGCCTGGAGGGTCGCGCGCAGGGTGCGATTGGCGGCCACGCCGCCGGCCACGACCAGCGCCGGCTCCTCTCTTTCGGGAAAGCGTTCGCGAAACCGCGCGAG
>JAGRLJ010000022.1:0-11859 GCA_020441805.1 Rhizobiaceae bacterium | reverse complement strand
CGACCTTCTCGGCTGCCTGCCGCACCGCCGTCTTGAGCCCGGAAAAGGAGAAATCGAGTCGCGCCTCGCCGATCATCGGCCGCGGAAAGGCGAAGCGTTTCGGATCGCCCGACAGCGCCGCGCGCTCGACGGCCGGGCCGCCGGGATAGGGCAGGCCGAGCAGCTTGGCGGTCTTGTCGAAGGCCTCGCCCAGCGCGTCGTCGATGGTGGTGCCCCAGCGCGCATAGTCGCCGACGCCCTTGACGAGAACGAGCTGGGTATGGCCGCCGGAGACGAGCAGGAGAAGATAGGGAAAGCCGAGCCCGTCCGTCAGCCTTGCCGTCAGCGCGTGACCCTCCAAATGGTTGACCGCATAGAGCGGCTTGTCCGTCGCCATGGCGATCGCCTTGCCGGTCAAGAGGCCGACGATCAGGCCGCCGATCAGGCCCGGGCCCGAGGTCGCGGCGACGGCGTCGATATCGGCCAGCGCCGTGCCGGAGCGCCGGAGCGCTTCCGCGATCAGCCGGTCGAGCGCCTCGGCATGGGCGCGGGCGGCGATTTCGGGCACGACGCCGCCATAGGCCGCATGATCCTCGAGCTGCGACAGCACGACATCGGCGAGGATGACGCCGGTGCCGTCGGCGCGGCGCTCGACGACGGCGGCGGCCGTCTCGTCGCAGCTTGTTTCGATGCCGAGGATGCGACTGCCTGCCAAGCTTGCGCCTTTTGTCAGATTGCGGACGGAGCCATTAATGGTTAGGTGAGAGCCGATTACACGAGAGAGCGCCTGCGATGCAAACAAAAGCTTACCGGATCGGCACCCGTGGCAGCCCGCTGGCGCTGGCGCAGGCGCATGAGGCCCGCGACAGGCTGATGGCGGCGCATGGCCTGCCCGAGGACGCTTTCGAGATCGTCGTGCTGTCGACGCGGGGCGACCGGGTCATCGACCGGCCGCTGTCGGAGATCGGCGGCAAGGGCCTGTTCACGGCCGAGATCGAGACGCAGCTCCTGTCCGGCGAGCTCGACCTTGCGGTTCATTCGTCCAAGGACATGGCGACGCGCCTGCCGGAAGGCCTCGAAATCATGGCCTATCTGCCGCGTGAGGATGTTCGCGACGCCTTTCTCAGCCCCGTTGCCCCGGACCTCGCGGACCTGCCGGAGGGCGCCATGGTCGGCACGGCCTCGCTCAGGCGCCAGGCGCTGGTGCGCAAGCTCCGGCCCGATCTCCGGGTCAAGATCTTCCGCGGCCAGGTCGATACCCGGCTGCGCAAGCTTGCCGAGGGCGATGCCGACGCCACCCTGCTCGCCTATGCCGGTCTCAAGCGGCTCGGCAAGCCGGAGATCGTAACGGCGATCCTCGACCCCTCGGTCTTTCCGCCGGCGCCGGCGCAGGGCGCGATCTGCATCGAGGCGCGATCCGGCAACGATCGCGCCAGGGAATTGCTGGCGGCGGTCAATCACGGTCCGACCTATGCGGCGGTGGAGTGCGAGCGCGCCTTTCTCGCGGTTCTCGACGGTTCCTGCCGAACGCCCATCGCCGGCTATGCATGCCTCGACGGCGGCCGGATCCGCTTCTCGGGCATGATCCTGACACCGGACGGACAGACCCATCATTCCATCGCCGACGATGGAGATGTCGGCGACGCGGGCGCGATCGGCCTCAGGGCCGGCCACACGCTGCGCGACATGGCCGGAACCGGCTTCTTCGAAAGCTGGAGCTGAGCGATGCGGGTGCTGATCACTCGACCGGAGAACCGGTCCGGCGGAACGATCGTGAAGCTCGAGCAACTCGGTCATGACGCGGTGAGCTTCCCGCTCTTCGCACCGGTCCACGATATCGCTGCGGCGGCGGCGGCGCTTGCGACGCCGCATGACGCGCTCGCCATGACCTCCGCCGAGACGGTCCGGGGTCTGTCCGCGCTCGGGCCGGCGCTTTCGCCGCATCTCGCCACACGGGTCTTCGCGGTCGGCAAGGCGACGGCGCGGGCGGCGCGCGAGGCAGGTTTCACCGATGTCGTCGCTTCCGGCGGCGGCGGCGTCGATCTCGCGAATCTGGTTCTCGACCGGCATGCCCGATCCGGCTCTCCCCGGTTGCCGCTGCTCTATCTCGCCGGAGAGAAGCGGATGGGTCGCTTCGAGAAGGCGCTGGCGGAGAGCGGCATGGATTGCGTCGTCGCCGAGACCTACCGGATGGAGCCCGTCGCCTATACGATCGAGCAGCAGCAGGCTTTGCTGGTCGAGCGGAAGGCCGATGCCGTCATGCTCTATTCGCGCGAGGCGGCGCTTGCGTTTTTCGGTCTCGGCATATTCGATGTCAGCCGCGAGGCGATCCGCAGGACGCTCTTCCTGTGTCTCAGCCGTACTGTCGCCGAAGCGGTGCCGGAAGAGCTCGCCAACAGCGCGGTCGTGAGCGACAATCCCGACGAGGACGAGCTGATCGATCTTCTATAGGACAGAAAGGCCTTGCGGCACGGCGCGGGGCGGCTAAGCTCGGGCATGCTGCGAGGCCAGACCAGAAGAAAGGCATGATATGGAACCGGAAGACCAGAGCCGCAATTCCAGGCCCAGACCCGACCCGGTCACGATCGACCTCGGCGCGGAAGAGGTGAAGGAAATGCCGGCGGCCGATTCCGACGGAGCCGAGGACAATGTGACGGCGGAACCCGCCGACGAGACGGCATCCTCCGAATCGCCCTCCCCCGAATCGTCCTCCAGGAGCTATTCCGGCATCCCCGATGCCAGCACGTCCACGGCCGCTTCGGAGGCGCGCGAGACGCCGCCGTCACCGCAGCCGGCGTCACGGGGTCCGGGCAGCCTCGGCCTGGTCGCCGCCGGCCTGCTGGGCGGCCTCATCGCGGTCGGCGGCGCGGCGGGCTTGCAATATTGGGGCCTCCTGCCCTCTCTCGGCTCGAACGAGAAGGCCGAGGCCTCGCTGAACCTGATGGCGTCGGAGATCGGGCAGCTCAAGGCGAAGCTCGCCGAACAGGCCGCGGCAACGCCGAAGGTCGATTTCGCGCCGCTGGAAACCAAGCTTGCCGCGCTCGAGGCAAAGGTCGCCAAGGTACCGGAGGCCAACGGCCTTTCCGCCGACGCCGACGCGCGCATCTCGGCGCTGTCCGAGCAGGTGCAGGCGGCCGATGCCGCGGGTGCCGCGCTCAAGAGCCAGTCGGAGACGGCGCGCGCCGCCCTCGAAATGCGGATCGAGGCGATCGAGAAGAAGCTCGACCAGCCGCGCGACGATGTCGAGGTGGCGGTGGCGATCGCTTCGGCGAGCCTCAAGGCGGCGATCGATCGCGGCGGGTCCTTCACGACCGAGCTCGACACGCTGGAGGGCATAAAGCCCGACGACCCCGCGGTGAAGGAGCTCCGGACCTTCGCGTCCGCCGGCGTTCCCTCGCGGGCCATGCTGGTCGCGGAATTCCCCAAGGTCGCCGATGCGATCCTCGGCGCCACGCGGGCCGACGATCCGAGCCAGAGCCTCACAGACCGCCTGCTGTCGAGCGCGTTCTCCGCCATCCAGGTCCGGCCGGTCGGCGATGTGGAGGGCGAGGGGCCGGACGCCATCGTCGCGCGCATGGAGACGCGCCTTGCCAATGGCGACCTCGCCGGCGCCGCCGCCGAATGGGACAAGCTGCCGGATCCCGGCAAGACGGCGTCCGAGACCTATAAGAGGTCGCTCGACGCCCGCATCCGCGTCGAGCAGCTCGTGGGGACGGCGCTGACAAGGGCGGTATCCGCCACCAAGACCGATGGCTGAGGGGCAAAGAGTTTCATGATCCGAATCGTCGTCTTCCTGCTCGTCATCCTGGCGCTTGGCTTCGGCTTCTCCTGGCTGGCCGACCGCCCCGGCGAGCTCTATATCATCTGGCAGGGCCAGCGCGTCTCCATGACGCTGATGGTCGCCGCCGTGCTTGTTACCCTTCTCGTCGTGGCGGTGATGCTCGCCTGGTGGCTGGTCCGGACGGTCTGGACCTCGCCGCAATCGGTGACGCGCTATTTCCGCGCCCGCAAGCGCGACCGGGGCTACCAGGCCCTGTCGACCGGCCTGATCGCCGTCGGTTCGGGCGATGCGCCGCTGGCGCGCAAGATGCTCGATCGCACCAAGGGCCTGATCTCGAGCGATTCCGAGCCGCTCGTCCATCTTCTCGAAGCGCAGGCGAGCCTGATCGAGGGCAAGGCCGAGGACGCGCGCAAGAAATTCGAGGAAATGGCCGAGGATCCGGAAACCCGGGAGCTCGGCCTGCGCGGCCTTTATCTGGAGGCGCTGCGTGTCGGCGCCCATGAGGCGGCGCGGCACTATGCCGAAAAGGCCGTCGAGAAAGGACCGCACCTGCCCTGGGCGGCCGAGGCGACGCTGGAATATCGCGCCCAGGCCGGACGGTTCGACGATGCGATCCGGCTTCTCGAAGGACAGCGGGTGCTGGCGGGCATGGACCGAAAGGTCCACGACCGCCGCAAGGCCGTGCTGTTGACGGGCCGCGCGCTTTCCCGGCTCGACGCCGATCCGAAGGGCGCGCGCGACGATGCCCATGCCGCGCTCAAACTGGTGCCGGACCTCGTGCCGGCGGCCGTGGTGTCGGCCAAGGCCCTGGCCCGGGAGGGCAATGTGAAGAAGGCGCTGTCGGTCCTCGAATCGACCTTCAAGCTGGCGCCGCATATGGAGCTGGTCACCACCTGTCTTTCCATCGGTGGCGCGACCGCGCAGGAAAAGCTCAAGCGCGCCGTCCGGCTCGAATCGCTGCGCCCGGACAGCTATGAGGGCGCTTACGCTGCGGCCTGGGCATCGCTCGATGCGCGGGATTTCGCGGTCGCGCGCATGAAGGCGGAAGCGGCCGCGAAGATCGACGAGCGCGAAAGCGTCTATATGCTGATGGCCGATATCGAGGATGCCGAGAGCGGCGACCAGGGCAGGGTGCGGCACTGGCTCGCCCAGGCGCTGCGCGCGCCGCGCGATCCGGAATGGGTGGCCGACGGACAGGTCTCGGCGCATTGGCTGCCGGTATCGCCCGTTTCCGGCCGGCTCGATGCCTTCGAATGGAAGCAGGCTTTCGGTCCGGCCCAGGGGACGATCGAGGACCAGTCGGCCAACCGGGCCGAGGAGGCGTTCCGCGCGCTTCCGGCCGTCGCGGCGAGCGAGATGGAACCCGATCGGGTTTCGGAGGATTCCGCAACGGAACCGGAGCGCCGGGATGACGCCGCGGAGGCAGCGATCGAGATCGCCCAGCCCGTGGAGCAACAGAAGCCCGACGATGCGACGGAAGAAGCGGCATCGCCCGATCTGCCCTTCTTCGGACGGCCGCCGGACGATCCCGGCGTCAAGCCCGCCGCCGCCGTCGAAGGCAGGCAGGGCTTCAAGCTGTTCTGAAATCGGGTGGCGCCGGAACTGGAAAGGCACGATGTTCGAGAAGCTGAAGTCATTCCTCAACGCCCTGGGCGTCGAATCACCGAAACACGAGCCCGACGAGACCGCTGTGGCGATCGTGGCGCTGGCCCTGCATGTCATCCATGCCGACGGCGTGGTCGAAGAGCGGGAGAACCGGGTTCTGGAAACGGAGATCCGCGCCTATTTCAATCTCTCGAAGGGCGAATATGAGGAGATGCTGGAGACTGCCCGGCGACAGGAGGAAAGCGCGATCGACCTTTTCCGCTTTACATCGCGGATCAATCGCGCTCTTGATGAACGGCAAAAAACGGAGTTCATCGGCCTGCTCTGGCAGATCGTGCATGCCGATGGCAAGAGAAACGAGCTCGAGGATCACCTGGTGTGGCGGATTGCCGAACTGATCGGCGTGTCGGGCCGTGTCCGCATCGAGAAGCGACAGGACGCGGAGCGACTGGCAAAGGGCGAATAACGAAGGGCCATGCTGCAAACGCCTGGAATGACGCCGCAGGACGATCGGCCTGTCCTGATCGTGCTCCATCAGGAGAGCTCGACGCCCGGCCGGGTGGGCCAGATGCTCGAGGAGCGGGGTCTGTGCCTCGACGTCCGACGGCCGGCGCTCGGCCAGCGGCTTCCGGAGACACTTGAAAACCATTCCGGCGTCGTGATTTTCGGCGGTCCGATGAGCGCCAACGACACCGACGATTTCGTCCGGTACGAGATCGACTGGATCAATGTGCCGCTGACGGAGAACCGGCCGTTCCTCGGCATCTGCCTCGGCGCGCAGATGCTGGTGAAGACCCTCGGCGGCCAGGTCTTCGGCCACCACAAGGGCCTGACCGAGATCGGATGGTATCCGATCGAGCCGACCGAGGAAGGCCGGCAGCTTATCGAATGGCCGGGGATGGTCTATCATTTCCACCGCGAGGGTTTCGACCTGCCGGATGGCGCGGTCCGGCTCGCCCGTGGCGAGGTCTATGAAAACCAGGCGATCCGCTACGGCGAAAATGCCTGGGGCATCCAGTTCCATGGCGAGCTGACGCGGGTGATGATGCAGCGCTGGGTCGTGCGTGGCGCCCACCGCTTCGAATTGCCCGGCGCCCAGACCGGCGACAAGCATATCGAAGGCCGCTTCCTGCACGATGCCCCGCTGCGCAACTGGATGTCCGGCATGCTCGACATCGTGTTCCGGCCGCGATTCGTGAGCGTGTAGAAACGGGGCGGTATCTCTTACGACCGGCTCAATGCGCGACCCGCCGCCTGTCCGGCGCCTCCAGCGTGTCGATCCGGCGCAGTTGCGGGAAGAGGGCAGCCCAGGCGATGGAGACGATCAGGGAGCCTATGCCGCCGATCACCACGGCCGGAACCGTGCCGACGAAATGCGCCATCATGCCGGCGCGGAACTCGCCAAGCTCGTTGGAGGCGCCGATGAAGACCGAATTGACCGCATTGACGCGGCCGCGCACCTCGTCGGGCGTCCAGAGTGCGATCAGCGTTTCGCGGACATAGACCGAGATCATGTCGCCGGCGCCCATGACGGCCAGCGCCAGGATCGACAGCCACGCGGTCTGCGATAGGCCGAACAGCAGGGTGCCCAGCCCGAAGACGGCGACGCCGGCGAACATCTTGATCCCCGAATCGTGGCGGATGGGAAAGGTCGCCAGGACGATCGCCATGGCGATGGCGCCCAGGCCCGGCGCGGCGCGCAGCAGGCCGAGCCCCAGCGGCCCCAGCACCAGGATGTCGGAGGCGAAGACCGGCATCAGCGCCACGGCGCCGCCGAGCAGGACCGCGAAAAGGTCGAGCGAGATCGCGCCGAGCACCACCTTTTCCGAGCCGATGAAGCCGAAGCCGGCCAGGATGTAGGACCAGCTCGTGGGCTCTCCCGGCTTCCGCTGCGCCGGCTTGGGGATCATGAAGACGAGAAGCGCGCCCGCCACCATGAAGGCGAGCGCGACGGAATAGGCGACGACCGGGCCGAGCCCGTAGAGCAGGCCGCCCGCCACCGGCCCGACGATCGAGGCTGTCTGCCAGGACGAGGCGTTCCAGGCGAAGGAATTGGCGAGATCCTTTTCCGGCACGAGGTTGGGCGCCAGCGATTGCACCGCCGGACCCATGAAGGCGCGTTCGACGCCGAAGACGATCAGGACCGCGAAGACGGGGATCGGCGAAAAGGTGCCGGTGACGGTGAGCGCGAGCAGGGCCGCGGCGCAGAGCGCGCTCACCGTCAGGCAGATGGAGACGATGGCGCGGCGGTTGTAGCGATCGGTGACGCTGCCCGTCACCAGGATGAGCAGCAGCGAGGGCAGGAACTGCACGAGGCCGATCAGGCCGAGATAGAAGGTGCTCCTGGTGACGTCGTACATCTGCCAGCCGACCGCCACCGAGATGATCTGGATCGCGAAGGCCGCGAGAAAGCGCGCCGTGAAGAAAAGGGAATAGGAGCGGTGCCGGAAGGCGGCGAAACGGTCTTCCGCCGAATTGATCTGCATGATGCTGCTCTGCCTGCTCGCCGCATCTCCGGACGCGGGACCGCTGCCCGCTTCGGCTGGAAATGCCCTGGAAGGAAAAAATGCCCGGCCGGGCCGTTAATCATAGCCGACATGTGCGGAACGCCGCTCTTGCCCGATAAAGAACCAATGATTACATCTCTGTCAACGCCCGACGGAGACCCGGATGATCCCTATTCTCAACACGCTGATGTTCGCGCTGAACATCTATATCTGGATTCTGATCGCCAATGCGATCTTCTCCTGGCTTTATGCCTTCAACGTCATCAATACGCGCAACCAGTTCGTCAATATGATCGGCCGGGCGCTTTACCAGATGACGGAACCGGTGCTGCGGCCGATCCGCCGTTTCATGCCGGATCTCGGCGGCGTCGATATCTCGCCGATCGTCGTGGTCCTGATCATCTACCTGATCCAGCAGATCGTCATCTACTACCTCTATCCGCTGGCCATGTGAGCGTGGCGAGAAGCGGCTCGTCCGGCGAATCGAGGCTTGCGGTGCGGCTGACGCCGAATGGCGGCCGCGATGCGATCGACGGACTGGAGCGCGGGCCGAACGGCGCGCCGCTGCTGCTGCGCGCGCGCGTCTCCGCGCCGCCCGAGGACGGCAAGGCCAACAAGGCGCTGATCGCGCTCCTTTCCAAGGCATTTCGGGTCCCCAAGACCTCGATCGCGATCGTCTCGGGGGAAACCTCACGCATGAAAAACCTCCGGATCGCGGCCGATCCGGAGGTTTTCGCCGAAAAGCTCGCTTCCCTGAAGATTATTTCGTAGCGTCGTAGCGCTCGATGGCCTCGACGATCAGCTTCCTGGCCACGTCGACATTCTGCCAGCCGCCGATCTTGACCCACTTGCCGGGTTCGAGATCCTTGTAATGCTCGAAGAAATGCTCGATCTGCTTGAGCGTGATTTCCGGCAGGTCGGTATAATTCATGACCTTGTCGTAGCGGCGCGTCAGCTTCTGCACCGGAACGGCGATGATCTTCTCGTCCTTGCCGCCGTCATCCTCCATGACCATGACGCCGATCGGCCGGACGGCGATGATGCAGCCGGGCACCAGCGGGCGGGTATTGCAGATCAGGACATCGACGGGGTCGCCGTCTTCCGAGAGCGTATGCGGCACGAAGCCGTAATTCCCCGGATAGGTCATCGGCGTATAAAGGAAGCGGTCCACGACGAGCGCGCCGGCGTCCTTGTCCATCTCATACTTGATCGGATGGCCGCCAACCGGGACCTCCACGATCACGTTCACGTCTTCGGGCGGGTTCTTGCCGATCTTGATGGCGTCGATGCGCATTGGGGCCTCCGTGTGGGATATGTGCCGGGAATAGAGGGAATCGGCGAAGCTGACAATATTGCTGCATCTGCGAGGATGCGGATTCTCGACTAATTTCTCGGGCTTCGGTAAACGGGAAGGTGAAATCCCGCCCCGATGCCGGACCGATCGTGCTGGCGCCCCGGCGGGACGCCGATATTCGCGAAAGGACGACGACCATGAACCGGTTCGCCATTTCGCTTCTCCTCCCGGTTTTCGCGGCGATGCCGCTCCATGCCGCGGATGCCGGGGAAAGCGTCTATACCGATCTCGTGCTCGCGGCATGCAAGACGCTGGTCGCGCCCGATCCCGACGAGCCGGGCGGCGATTTCATGAGTGCCCGCTGCCCGGGCCTCGGCGATTATGCGGTGATCTTCAAGGAGGGAGACCTCCGGCAA
Organism: Rhizobiaceae bacterium; assembly: GCA_020441805.1. GTDB lineage: Bacteria > Pseudomonadota > Alphaproteobacteria > Rhizobiales > Rhizobiaceae > Rhizobium_E. The sequence goes on along the minus strand of JAGRLJ010000022.1, from coordinate 2,277 downwards.
AGCCTGCATTACGGCTATATCAAGCCGTCGCTTGTCGAGCATGCCTTCGAATCCTTCGGCCAGTTCAACCATATGAATCCCAAGATCGAGTGGCGGGTGGACGCGGGCGGCAGGCCCTATGCGGCGATCCAGCGCTTCTTCGTCGGCGATGCCGAAAACCAGGGGCAGGTCCTCGCCATTTCCCGTGTCGGCCAGCCGGACGACGCGGAAGGCTGCCTTGTCGGCTTCGTCGATGCGCTCGCCAACAAGGATGCCAATATGCTCGCGCGCGAGGTTGCCGATAGCGTCGCGCCCTCGTTCCGCTGCGGCGAGGACAGCGCCGAATATCATGGCGCGCGCGGGCCGAAGGCCGGCGATCCGATGATCTTTCGCGGCGAGGATGCACGATAGCGAATGAATCGCGGGCGCCGTGCGTCTCCGGAAAAAGGAGCCGTCATGATCCGCCCCGCCGTTCCAGCCGCCCTCGCCCTTTTCCTGGCCGCTGCGTGGTTGCCGGCATTGGCGGCCGAGAGCGTCTATACCGACACCAAGCTCGACACATGCGAGACCCTGCTCAAGCCGTCCGAGGAGGATGCCGACATGGGCAATGCCGCGATGAAATGTCCGGGCTACAAGGGTTACGCCTTCTATTTCAACGAATATGACGTCCGCCAGAGCACCTATTTCGGTTATCTCAGCCGGGAGATCCTGGACGGGGCCGGCGAGACCTTCGAAGTCTTCAATCATATCGGCGGCAAGATCGAATGGCGGCTGGATGGCAAGGGCATCCCGCGCGCCACCATCCTTCGCTATACGCTGGAGAATGTCGATCCCAGGACCTCCGATCCGGACCCGTCGCTCTACGGCCAGGTTCTCGTCGTCTCGCGGGTCGGGCAGCCCGAGGACATGACCGGTTGCGTGACCGCCTATGTCGATGCGCTGGCCAACAGGGATGCCAATGAAATGGCGCGGAAGCTCGCCGACGAACAGGCGCCGGATTTTCCCTGCGGCCGGGAAAAGCCGGTCTTCCACGGCAAGGTGGGCGACCGGATCAGCGAGCCGGTCTATAACTTCCCCGATGCGCGGGAAACGAAATGAGGATCAGTCCCGCCAGACGAAGCCGAGCTTCTTGAGCGAGGTCTCGCCGAAATCCTCCATGCCCTCGGCGACGTCCATGCCGCCCATGGCGCGGTAGAAGGTCACGGCATGCTCGTTGTCCTCAAGGCACCAGACGACCAGGCCGCTCATATGCAGCTCCCGGAGGATGCCGCGGCATTCGCGGAAGAGATAGCTTCCGAGCCCGATGCCCTGATATTCGGGCAGCAGGTAGAGTTCGTAGATCTCGCCCTCCTGCTTGAGCGCGCGGACGCGGTTCAGGCCGATCGTCGCATAGCCGGCGATCTTTCCAGCGACGTCCAGCACCAGGACCGTCGACGGCCCGCGCGCGGCGCGGCGCCACCAGTCCTCGCGGCGGCGCTCGATCATGTTCACGAGCGGCCTGTGGGGGATCATCCCGGCATAGGCGGCGATCCATGCGCTGCGATGCACCGCCGCGATCGCACGGGCATCCCGCGGGTCGGCTCGCCTCACCTCAATCGACAACGTTGTCATAACGTCAATCCACCCAACGCAAACTCAGGACAAGGGGTCCGCCGCAAGTTTAACGCAATGTTAACCATGCCGGCAAGGCGCAAGTTCCGAATCAGAGGTTAATGGATGGCGGAGTCGCGACGAACCCATGCGAGCCGGGCAAACGGGGTTTTCAACAGCTTCCGGAGCAGGGAGCCGTCCCGTGACATGACAATCCCGGCATCGCTGCCGGGATTGTCTGCTTCTCCTGGGGAGGGGAAACCGGTCAGGCGGCGCCGGCGGCGCGCTGTTTTTCCAGACGCTTGCGGTCATTGGCGTCGAGATACATCTTGCGGAGCCGGATCGATTTCGGCGTCACCTCGACCAGCTCGTCGTCCTGGATCCAGGAGAGCGCGCGTTCCAGCGTGAAGCGGATCGGCGGGGTGAGCTTGACGGCCTCGTCCTTGCCGGCGGCGCGGATGTTGGTCAGCTTCTTGCCCTTGAGCACGTTGACTTCGAGGTCGTTGTCGCGCGAGTGGATGCCGACGATCATGCCCATATAGACCTTCTCGCCCGGATCGATGATCATCGGGCCGCGATCCTCGAGGTTGAAGAGCGCGTAGGCCACGGCCTCGCCCGCCTCGTTGGCGAGCAGCACGCCGTTGACGCGGCCGCCGATCTCGCCCTTATAGGGCTGGTAGGCATGGAACAGGCGGTTCATCACGGCGG
>JAGRLJ010000222.1:2124-4972 GCA_020441805.1 Rhizobiaceae bacterium | reverse complement strand
TGATCTCGACATCCCGCCCGGCGTCGCTTTCCACGGCGGCGGCGAGTTTGGAGAGATCGGTCTTGGCATCCAGCATGTTGACGATCGGCATGGCTATCCCTTTAGCCAGTTCTGGCTAACTATGACGCCGTGGCCCGCTTTCTTCAATCCCGGCTATTCCGCCGCCGCGATGCCGTTCGCCAGCATGACATTGCCGAGAAACTGCCGGGTCGCGGCTTCCCAGCTATAGCTTTCAGCGAGCGCCCGGGCGCCGCTCCGGGATGCGTCGAGCGCTTTCAGGCAGGCCTTCCGCAGGTCCTGGTCCAGGGCTCCGGCTTCCGGATGGCCGTCGAGGATATCGGCGGGACCTGTCACCGGATAGGCCGCGACCGGCACGCCCGAGGCCAGCGCTTCGAGGATGACGTTGCCGAACGTGTCGGTCCTCGAGGGAAAGACGAAGACGTCGGCCTGGGCATAGGCCTCCGCGAGGTCCTGTCCGAATTTCGGACCGGTGAAGAGGACATCCGGATGGGCGCGTTCGAGCTTTTCGCGATCGGGGCCGTCGCCGATCACGACCTTGGAGCCCGGAAGGTCGAGATTGAGGAAGGCGGGAATGTTCTTTTCCACCGCGACCCGGCCGACCTGCATGAAGAGGGGCCGGGGCAGGCCGAACGGCGTCGCCTCCCGGGGTCGCGGTGCATAGAGTTCGTGGTCGATGCCGCGCGTCCATCGCATCAGGTTGCGGAAGCCGCGCATGGCCAGCTCCCGTTCGAGACTCGGCGTTGCGACCATGCAGACATTGCCCGCATTGTGAAACCGCCGGACGATGCGGTAGAGCAGGCCTTGCGGCAGCGGCAGCCGGGCCGAGACATATTCGGGAAACCGCGTGTGGTAGCTGGTGGAAAAGGGCATCTTCCGCGCAAGGCACCAGCGGCGGGCATGGAAGCCCAGCGGCCCTTCCGTGGCGATATGCACGAAGGAGGGCTGGAACCGGTCGATCGCGCGCGAGACGGTGCGATATCGCGTCAGCGCCACCCGGATTTCGGGATAGGAGGGCAGGGGCAGGTTCCGGAAGCGGTCCGGCGTGACCAGCATGACCTCATGGCCCATCCGTCGCATCTCATCGACGGTGTTTTCCAGGGAACGGACGACGCCGTTGACCTGCGGATGCCATGCATCGCTGACAATCGTGATCTTCGCCATGCGATGGTTCGCTCCGCATCCAGGCCCCGATTCGGCTGGAGCCTTCGTCGCCGACGCTTTTGCGATGTGCGTGTTACAGGCTTGTGACGGCGCGGCGGTTTCAGAGGCCCAGCGTCGCGCGCGGGATCAGGGCGCCGGGATGGCCGATCACCGCCGATGCCAGGCGTGCGGCGAAGCGTGCGGCGCTCTGCGCATCCTCGCCCGCCGCGCGCATTGCCAGATAGCCGCCGTTGAAACTGTCGCCGGCCGAGGTCGTATCGACCACCGCTTCCGCGCGCTGCGCCGGGATATGGATCATGTCGTCGCCGATGGCGAGCGTTGCGCCCTTCGCGCCGTCCTTGACCACCACGTCGTCGGCGCCGAGATCCCGGTAGCGCTCGATCGTATGCTGCACGGACCTGTCCCCGAAATGCGCGGCCTCGTCGTCGAAGCCGGGCAGCACGAGGGACGCCGCGCCGGCGGCGGCGGAGATCGCCGCCCGCATCTCCTTCGCGCCGGCCCAGAGCCTCGGCCGGATATTGGGATCGAAGGCGACCAGCTTGCCGCGCCGCCGCGCCGCGCGGGCGAGGTCGATCAGGGCGGCCCGCCCGTCATCGGGCAGGATCGCCAATGTGATGCCGGAATAATAGACGATATCCGCTTCGTCGATCGCCGCGCCGAGCGCTGTGCGATCGTCGGCGAGCCGGCGCGCGGCCGAATTGCCGCGCCAGTAGCTGAAACTCCTCTCGCCGCCGTCGAGATGGATCATGTACAGCCCCGGCGTCTTGCCCGGCAGCCGCCGGATATGCCGGGTGCCGATCCCTGCCGCTTCCATGAAGGCCAGCATCTCGCCGGAGGCCGTGTCGTTGCCGAGCGCGGTGAAGTAATCGACCGTCCATCCGTCGGGACGAAAGGCATGCGCATACCAGGCCGTGTTGAACGTATCGCCGGCGAAACCCTTGCGCATGAGGCCGCCGCCGAGGCTGGCAAGCTCGATCATGCATTCGCCGATGGACAGGAAGGTCGGCATGGAGACTCCGGGGCGGTATTCGGCAAGCCGCACCCGTTTACGGAATCATGCCCAGCCGGTAAAGGGGAAAGACCATTGAAGGAGAGATGCATGACCGCGAAGAAGAAGGCCGCAGCGAGGGACGGCAACTGGTGGCGCGGCGCGGTCATTTACCAAGTCTATCCACGGTCCTATCAGGATTCGACGGGGGACGGCAGCGGCGACCTCTCGGGCGTCGCCCGCCGCCTCGACCATATTGCCTCGCTCGGCGTGGACGCCATCTGGCTCTCGCCCTTCTTCACGTCGCCCATGGCCGACATGGGATACGACGTTTCGGATTATTGCGACGTGGATCCGATGTTCGGCACGCTGGCCGATTTCGACGCCCTGATCGACAGGGCGCACCGGCTGGGGCTCAAGGTGATGATCGACCAGGTGATCTCGCATACATCCGACCAGCATCCCTGGTTCAAGGAAAGCCGGTCGAGCCGCGACAATGCCAGGGCCGACTGGTATGTCTGGGCCGATCCCAAGCCGGATGGCACGGCGCCCAACAACTGGCTTTCGATCTTCGGCGGCCCGGCCTGGGAGTGGGACGGGGTGCGGCGCCAGTATTACATGCACAACTTCCTGACCTCGCAGCCGGATCTCAACTTCCACAACCGGGAGGTCCAGGAC
>JAGRLJ010000222.1:0-2011 GCA_020441805.1 Rhizobiaceae bacterium | reverse complement strand
ACAATCCGCCCCTCGACAAGAGCCTTGCCGGGGGCACGGCGGACGCGCCGGAAACCAATCCCTACAGTTTCCAGCACCATCTCCATGACAAGACCCAGCCGGAGAATCTCGCTTTCCTCAAGCGTTTCCGCGCGCTTCTCGATCAATATGACGCGCGCGCCACTGTCGGCGAAGTCGGCGACGGCTACCGCTCGCTCTCGACCGTGGCCGCCTATACCGAGGGCGGCGACAAGCTCAACATGTGTTATACCTTCGACCTGCTGTCACCGGATTTCTCGGCGACGCATATCCGCACATGCGTGGAGGCGGTCGAGAAAAGCATCGAGGACGGCTGGATCTGCTGGGCTTTTTCGAACCATGACGTGATGCGCCATGTCAGCCGCTTCGCCGGGGAGGGAGACGATCCGGCGCGTATCGCCAGGCTCGCCATCAGCGTTCTCGGCGCGCTGCGCGGCTCGATCTGCCTCTATCAGGGTGAGGAACTGGGCCTCACGGAAGCCGATCTCGCCTTCGAGGACCTGCGCGACCCCTATGGCATACGCTTCTGGCCGGCCTTCAAGGGCCGGGACGGATGCCGCACGCCGATGGTGTGGGAGGCGGAACAGCCTTTCGCCGGTTTCTCCACGGTCAAGCCATGGCTGCCCGTACCGACGGCGCATCTGGCGCTGGCGGTCAACCGGCAGGACGGTGAGGCCGGCTCGGTCCTGTCGCACTATCGCCAGATGCTGGCCTTCCGCAAGGCGCATGACGCGCTGATCGACGGCGACATCGAATTCCTGGCGACGAACCAGGACCTGCTGGCCTTCACGCGGAGCAAGGGCGAGGCCACCTATCTGTTCGTCTTCAACCTGACCCGGAGCAAGGCGCATTTCGTGCTGCCCTCCCGGTTCAAGGGGCTTGAGGCACTGGCCTTTCCCGGCTTCAATCCGCCCTTCGACGGCAAGGCGGTGGAGCTTGCGGGGCTCGACGCCTTTTGCGGCCGGATTTGATATCGATCACGAAATCTCCGCATTCCTCCGGGATGGATGGCGCCCCGCCAACCATCCCGGAATGTTCATGCGCCCGATCCTCGCCGCCGCCCTTTCGCTTCTCCCGCTCGCCGCGATGGCGGACGGGGAAAAGCCCAGGCAACTGGTCATCATCTCCTTCGACGGCGCGCATGACAATGCGTTGTGGGCCCGATCGCGCAAGCTTGCGAAGAAGACCGGCGCGCATTTCACCTATTTCCTGTCCTGCACCTATCTGGTCAATCCCGCCGACCGGCACGCCTACAGGGCGCCGGGGCAGAAGGCCGGCCGCTCCGCGACCGGCTGGGCGCAGAGCGTCCCGGAGATCCAGGCGCGGCTCGGCCATATCTGGCAGGCGCATCTCGAAGGCCACGATATCGGCTCGCATGCCTGCGGCCATTTCGACGGCGGCAAATGGACCAAGGTGCAATGGAGCCAGGAATTTCGCGACTTCGACTCGGTGCTTCTGAATGCCTGGAAGAACAACGATTTCGGCGTGCTCGAACCCGCCGGCTGGGCGGACTTCGTCAGGAACGGCATCAAGGGCTTTCGCGCGCCCTATCTCTCGACCGGTCCCGGACTGACCGCCGCGCTCAAGGCCAGGGGATTCACCTATGATGCGAGCCTGATCTCCAAGGGGCCGGCGCGGGTGGAAGATGACGGCGGCCTCCTGCGCTTCGCGCTGCCGCGCATCCCGGAAGGTCCGGACGAGCGACTGGTCATCGGCATGGATTACAATCTGTTCGTCCGCCATTCAGGCGGCCTGAACGCGCCCGCCCGCGCCGCGCAATTCGAGGCCCGCACCCTCGACGCTTTCCGGCAGGCCTTCGAACGGCAATATGACGGCGGCCGCGTGCCGCTCCAACTCGGCTTCCATTTCGTGGAAATGAACGGCGGCGCCTACTGGAACGCGCTCGACACCTTCCTCACCGAGACCTGCGGCAAGCCCGACGTCGCCTGCGTGAGCTATGCGCAGGCGATCGCGATGATGAAGGAAAAGGCCG
>JAGRLJ010000221.1:16078-16482 GCA_020441805.1 Rhizobiaceae bacterium | reverse complement strand
CATCTCCTGTCGAAGGCGATGCGCGACCATGCGCTACAGGAAAAGGAATTCTCCATCACCGACGAGGCGCTGCTGGAGACGATCCGCACCTATACGCGGGAAGCCGGCGTCCGCAACTTCGAGCGCGAGCTCAACAAGCTCGCCCGCAAGGCGGTGACGCAGATCCTGCGCGACAAGGTGCTCAAGGTCGAGATCACCAAGGACAACCTCGACCGGTATCTCGGCGTTCCCCGTTTCCGCCACGACGAGGCGGACAAGGATGACCAGGTCGGCGTGGTCAACGGTCTCGCCTGGACCGAGGTCGGCGGCGAGTTGCTGATGGTCGAAGCCCTGATGATGCCCGGCAAGGGCCGCATGACGGTGACCGGCAACCTGAAGGATGTGATGAAGGAATCGATTTCGGC
>JAGRLJ010000221.1:4942-15992 GCA_020441805.1 Rhizobiaceae bacterium | reverse complement strand
GGCGCCACTCCCAAGGACGGCCCGTCCGCCGGTATCGGCATGGTCACGGCCATCGTCTCGGTGATGACCGGCATTCCGGTCCGCCACGATGTCGCGATGACGGGTGAAATCACCCTGCGCGGCCGCGTGTCGCCGATCGGGGGCCTCAAGGAGAAGCTGCTCGCGGCCCTGCGCGGCGGCATCAAGAAGGTGCTGATCCCGCAGGACAACGCCAAGGATCTGGCGGACATCCCGGACAATGTGAAGAACGAGATGGAGATCGTTCCGGTGTCTCGGATGAGCGAAGTGCTTGAGCACGCCTTGACGCGGCAACCGGTCGCCATCGAATGGAACGAATCCTTCGAGCCGACAGCGGCCAAGGCGGGCGCGGTCGACGATGCGGGGCTCTCCATCGCTCACTGAGCGCTTCGGCGTGGCACGGGTGTAACAGTCCCTGGCGAACGATCAAAAATGGTGATTGGCCGGTCCCAGGACCGGCCAATTCTTTATGGAAATTCGCGTAAACACACTGGATTTCTCGGGAAAGTTCTGTATCAGGGTTGCGGTCGGGCAGGCTTAGACATTAACTGCCCCAAGAACAAACCGAGTCGTTTCATACCAGCTAGAAAGGGGTGGAAACATGAACAAGAGTGAACTCGTGGCCGCAGTCGCCGAGAAGGCAGGACTCAGCAAGAGCGATGCGGCCTCCGCCGTTGACGCCGTGTTCGACACCGTTCAGGACGAACTCAAGAAGGGCGGCGACGTTCGCCTCGTCGGTTTCGGCAATTTCTCCGTGAGCCGCCGCGAAGCATCCGTCGGCCGCAATGTTTCCACGGGCGAGAAGGTCAACATTCCGGCCCGCAACGTTCCGAAATTCACCGCTGGCAAAGGCCTCAAGGACGCCGTCAACGGCTGATCCATTCGCCAGTCATGATTGAAGGCCCGGTTCCTCGGATTCGGGCCTTTTTGTTTTGGCGAGGGATGATGGGGCCGCATCGGGAAGCACCCCGACGGGTCGCGGCGGCGAACTTGATTGCGCCGCAACCTCTCTCTATACCCGTGCACGCGCGTATTCTCGAACAGCGGGTGCCCCTTGACCTCCCAGTCCATGCCCAATCCGGACATTCACGTGCTCGAACAGTTGCTGGCGATCGGCCGCCGGCGCTGGTTCGTCGTAGCGGCTCTGTCGCTTGTCGGGCTCGTGCTCGGTTCTGTCTTCGCGCTGAGTCGGGTTCCCGTCTATTCCACCTCGGCGACGGTCATGGTTCGCTCCGGCCCGGCCGTCGATCCGCTGCGCCAGGGCATCGAGACCTCTACGCCGGAGGAAGAAGGCCAGTTCCTGTCCCAGCTTGAACTCGCGCGTTCCGCCTCGGTCGCACGGATGGTCGCCGACAGGCTGGAACTGGCGGAGGACGAGGCCTTCGCTCGGCCCGGCAAATCCCGGCTGGCGGAGGTCGTCGCGCGCGTGACCGGAAGGAGCCGGAGCCCGGCCGAAACCCTGTCCGACGAGGCGGTGGCCGCGCGGCTGGCCGCCGGCGTGAAGGTCCTGCGCGTCGGGCGCACCTATGTGGCCGCGATCTCCTATACCCATCCGGATCCGGTTGTCGCGCGGAAGGTCGCGCAAGCTTTCGCCGAAGCCTTCCGGCAGAAGATCGCGCAGGAAAACGATCTCGCCAATTCGCGCCTTCGCGCCGCCCTGCAATCCGAGATCGACCGCGCGACCGGGTCGGAAAAGGAAATGCTTCAGGCGCGGCTGCGCGAGGCCATGCTGTCGCGCGCGCTGCCCGGACTCGATGTCGTCATCCTGTCCGATGCCCGGCTGCCTGCGGCGCCCAGCGCACCACGCACCGCCTTCATGGCTGCGGTGGGATTGATTCTCGGCGCCGTCGCCGGCTGCGCGCTGGCAGGCCTCCGGGAGCTGACGGATCGGGGCGTGCGGGACGGCGATCAACTGTCGCGCCGGACCGGCATTCGCTTTCTCGGCTATCTTCCGCGTCGCGCGCCAGCCTCCGGACCGCAGGTCACGATCGGGAGGGACGCGCTGCCCGACGCCGCCCGGCACGTCGTGATCGAACCCTATTCCGCCTTCGGTGAAACGATTCGGGCGGTCGGCGTCACCGTCAATGCCGCGCCCGCCGAACGCGATTCGAAGGGCCGCGTGACGGCGCTCACCGCCGTCATGCCCGGCGAGAACACGATGATTCCTGCGGCCAACCTGGCGGCCCACCTCGCAAGCCTCGGCCGCAGCGTCGTGCTGGTCGATGCGGATGGCCGCGAGGCGCGGCTGAGCCGATGGCTCGCGGCGGATGCGCGGCAGGGCATTGTCGAGGCCTTGCTACAGGACAAACCGCTCGACGAATGTATCCTCAACGATTCGCGGACCAATGTTTCGCTCCTACCGATGGTCACGGCGGGCGATAGGATGGTGGAGCCTTCCGCGCTGTTCTCCTCTGATCGGGCCCGGGCCTTTTTCCGGACGCTCGCATCCCAGTACGATCATGTCATTCTGGACCTCGCTCCCCTGTCGACGGCGGCCGACGCGCGCGCCGCAAGCCCGCTCGTCGACGCCTTCATTCTGACGGTGCCCTGGGGAAAGGCGACGCCGCAACTGGTCGTCGACCTGCTGGACGCCGAGCCGGAGATCCGCAGCGGGCTCGCGGGTTTCGTGCTGACCAGCACCGATTTCCGCAAGCTGTCGCGCTATGCCGACGCCGGTTCCCGTGCCGACTTTCAGAAGCGTTTTTCGCGCGGCTGACGCCAGGTGGGGCGGCCTATCGCGCGCCGCAGAGCCTGGCCAGTTCGAGCGCTGCCCGGCTGCGGTGACGTTCCTTGTGATGCAGCGAGAGGAAGGTGCGGCCGCCGAGCGGCAGGTCGACCGCGACGAGATGGCCGGCATCGATATGGCTTCGCGCCGCCAGGCGTGAAATCGCCGCCGCGCACCGGCCGTCGCCCAAGGCCGACAGGATCGCCTCGTTGGAGGGCAGGACCAGCGCGACGGACAGCTTTTCCGGCGCCACGCCCATGCGCAGCAGCGCGGCCTCGAAGACCGATCGGGTGCCGGATCCCTCTTCGCGCATGATCCAGTCGGCGTCCGCGATGGCGGGCGGGCCGGGCGGCATATTGCCGGCCCAGGGATGGGCGGGACCGACCACCACGGTCAATTCGTCCGCGTCCACCGCCGATGCCGCGAGCGCCGGCTCGTCGATTTCTCCCTCCACGAAACCGAGGTCGGCCTCGCCGCTGACGACGGCATTGGCCACCGTCCGGGTATTGCCGAGCGTCAGCGTGAGCGCGATGCCGGGATAGGCCGCGCGAAATTCCATCAGTCGCGGCGGCAGCCAGTAGCTGGCGATGGTCTGGCTGGCATGGACGGAAAGCGTGCCGCGCATCAGCCCGCCGAGTTCCGAAAGCGCGAGCTCGGCTCCGCGCGCGCGAGAGACCGTCGCCTGGGCCTCCACGAGAAACAGCCGTCCCGCGGCGGTGAGCTCGATTCGCCGCCCGACCCGGTGGAAGAGCTCGACGCCGTAGCGCTGTTCGAGATTGCGGATCGCGGCGCTGACGGCGGATGGCGTGAGATGGATCGCGTCGGCCGCGCGGGTCAGGTGTTCGCGTTCCGCGACGGCGATGAAGATCGCGAGCTGTTCGAGCGTCATGGGCAAATCATTCTATTTTATCGAATGAAACGTAGGACATTATTCGATGGAAGTCGATTTCCGCAGCTGAGATATTCCGGATATTCGAAATTGGCGTCAAACCTCATGTCCTTCCAGCACGCGGTGAAACTCTTTCCGGGTCTTTCCCTTTGCCTCGCGGTCGCCGTGGCCGCCTGCGCGGTGGCCGGTGCGCTTCATGTCGTTTTCGGCGTGGCCTCGGTGGAACCGCTCGTGCTGGCGATCCTGATCGGCATCGCCGTCAGGAGCGTCCGGGGCATCAGCGTCGCGCAGCAATGCGGCATCGATTTCGGCGCGAAGACATTGCTCGAAGTCGCGATCGTTCTTCTGGGCGCGACGGTCGATATTGGCGCGATTGGCGCCGCCGGCCTTCTCGTCGTCGCCGTCGTGCTGGCCATCGTCGCGGGATCGATCGTCGCGGGCTTCGTCATCGGCCGCCTGATGGGCCTGTCGCCGCGGCTGTCGCTCTTGATCGCCTGCGGCAATTCGATCTGCGGCAATTCGGCAATCGTCGCCGTGGCGCCCGTCATCGAGGCGCGGCGCGAGGAGGTCGCGGCCGCGCTCGCCTTCACCGCCGTGCTCGGCATCGCCGTCGTCGTCGGCCTGCCGATGGCCCAGGCCTGGCTCGGCCTCAGCATTCCGCAATATGGCGCGATGGCGGGCCTGACCGTCTATGCCGTGCCGCAGGTGCTGGCGGCGGCGGCGCCGGGCGGACTGGTCGCCATGCAGGCCGGCACGCTAGTCAAGCTCCTGCGGGTCCTGATGCTCGGGCCGGTCGTCCTGGTGCTCGGCCTGCTCGAACGTCGCCGTGGCGCCTGCGAGCCGTCGCGGCGCGTGGTGTTCCTGCCCTGGTTCATCGTCGGCTTTATCGCCCTGGCGGCGGTGCGGTCCCTGGGCCTCCTGCCCGTAAGCGTCGAGGGCGTGCCGCCGCTCCTGGCGACGGGGCTCACCATCGTCGCCATGGCCGGCCTCGGGCTCTCGGTCGATGTGAGGTCGGTGGCGGCGGCCGGCGGCCGCGTCATCCTCGCGGCGTCAATGTCCTTGCTCGCGCTGGTGGCGGCAAGCTATCTCGCGATCCTGGCGCTGCCCGTCAATGCTTTTGGCTAGAAGCGCTTGCGCTCCCTGAGCTTGCGGGCGGGATTTCCGGCATAGATGCCCCAGGCGTCGAGATTCCTCGCCGCGACCCCGCGCGCGCCCAGCACCGCGCCTTCGCCGACCGTCACGCCCGGCCCGACAAAGGCTTCGGCGGCGATCCAGGCCTTGGCCTCGACCGCGATCGGTTTCGGCTGGAGCTGGAAATGCGGATCGTCGACATCATGCGTGCCGCCGCAGAGATGGGCGCGCTGCGAGACGATGGCATAGGGACCGATCGTCATCGGCCCCATATTGTAGAGAATAGCGCCCGGCCCGACGACGGCGTGATCGGCCATTGCGAGGTTTGGCGGATACCAGACGGTTGCCCGGGGATAGATTCGCGCCTTCGGGGCGAGCCGGGCGCCGAACGCATTGAGCAGGAAGCGCCGCCATCCGTGCAGCGGTACCGGCGTCCAGCTTCCGGCTGCCGCCCATGTCAGGTTCCAGACCGCGCGGAACAGGCGATGCCGCAACGAGAAGCTCGGGCCGCCCTCGCGGACATTGGATTTTCCGGCGTCGAGAAGGCTCATCGTCTCAATCTCCATTGCGCGGCCTGATCGTAGAGCGACACGAGGCCGGTTCGGACGCTTTCCTCGGAATATCGTTCGGCGACCAGGGCCTTCGCGCGCTGCGAGGCATTCGACCATGCATCGCCGCCGAGGGCATGGGCCTCCTTCAGCGACGGATGGATCGTGTCCGCCGTGAACCCGGTCCGCAAGGCCGCGCCGCGCTCGAAACCGATATCGAGATTGCATTCGGGGGACATGATGGCGGGGACGCCGGCGGCCCAGGCTTCGAGGATCGCCATCGGCAGGCCCTCGCTCTTCGATGGCAGCAGGAAGAATTTCGCCGCTCCCATGGAGCGCTTCTTGTCCGGCCCGTATTGGGGCCCCACGAACAGAACATTGCCGAATTGGCTGCTCAGTTCGGCGACCCGCGCCTCGAAGCCGGCGATACCGTCGTTCCAGCCGCAGAAGACCAGCAGCGCGCGGTCGCGGAAGCGCCGATCCTCGGCAGAAAGCCGGTCCCAGGCCGCCATCAGTTCCATCACGCCCTTTTTCTCATGCAGGCGGCCGAGGAAGAGATAGATGTCGCGTGTCTCGTATCCGGCCTGCCACCAGGCCGGCCGGCCGCCATCGTCGACAAAGGGCTCGGCGAAATTCGGGATCACCGGCGCGGGCTGGCCTGCCAGGAATTCGGCGACATCGGCGCCTTCCTTCTCCGTCAGCAGGTGGAAGCCCGAAGCCTCGCGCAGGAAGCGGTTCTGGTAAAGCGCCGAGACGGCGCGCTTGAGGCCCGGCGAACGCGCCCGGATCCAGGGTTCCAGCATGCCGTGCGGAGAGACGACATAGGGCTTGCCCGTCATGGTGGCCCAGGCCTGTACGGCGGCGCAATGAAACTGCCAGACGCCATGGACATGGACGATGTCGGGCCGGGCCTTCAGGAGGGAGGCGAGCATGGCCGGCGCGAAGCTGTAATTCATCGGCCCGATGAAGCGATGCCGGTGGAGCTTCGCCTTCTCCCATTGCTTCGGATCGACCTTGTCCATCCTGTCGTCGAGCGTATGGACGCTGATCTCCTCGAAGCCGGCGGCCGACAGCGCCTTGACTTGCAGCCGCGCGGCTTCGGCCACGCCGCCGCCGAGCGGCGAGATCGTCGGCAGCGCGAGCGCGACGCGGCGGATCATCGCTTCGCTCCGATCAGGCCGAGAATGTCCTGTAGCCGGGTGAAATTGCGCCGGTAGACCGACACGGCATCGCGGATTTCCGCCTCTGCCTGATTCAAATTCTCGTGATCCTCCGATATCCTCTTGATCAGATAGGGAAAATCGATCGCGTCGATCGGCGTATGCCGATGCGGGAGCTTGAGGTCGTTCATGATATATTCGGTCTTCGGCAGATAGGCGATCGCGAAGGTCGGCCGCCCCGCCATCATCGCGAAGATGCAGGAATGGAAGCGCGTGCCGAGGAAAACCCTGGATCGGGCGATCATGGCGCGGAGAATGTCGGGCTCCCGGCTCGTCTCGTCGACGATCACCCTGCATCGGGCCTTTCGCTGCACGTCGAGCGATGCCGGCAGGTCCTCCGAGACCTGGTTGAAGATCACCGGCTGGAGGCCGTAGGTTTCCGACATATGCTCGGCTGCGCGCGCCATGGCGTCGGTGTAGCGGTCGAGTTCTTCCGCCGGCGTCCTGGATTTCGGGAAAGACCACTTGACGACGGTCATGCCGAAGACCGGCGTGTCCTGGGCAATGCCCAGCCCGTCGAAGATCGCATCGATCGGCGCGGGATCGTCCTCGACATGGCTATTCCAGAAGGCACTGTCGCCGGTGCGGTAGACGTTCTTCTCGGGCAGTTTGAGATCCAGTGCGAGGAAGTCCCAGCTGTAGCTCTCGCGCGCGCAGAGATAGGGCACCTTGCCAAGCACATGACGGGCGACGGCACGCGAAATCGGCCGGGCGATCGGACCGACGCTCTGGGGCGCGAGGACGACCGTCTTGCCCATGATCGTGCCGAGATGGATATGCAGGAGCGCGATGAAATAGGCGAAATTCGTGTCGTGGATATAGCCGCCGGGCGCGGAGATCACGACATCGCTCTGCCTGATGGCGTCGAGCGTCCGGCGCTGCCGCTCCGGCAACAGCCGGCCGAGAAGGGGGAGCCAGGCGCTGAACCAGGCCGCGAGAAGATAGAGGATCGCCTTGAGGCGGCCGGCGGCGCCAGCGGGTGCGTTGCCGATCCGCTCCGACCAGGCGACGGTGGGATGGACGGCGCGCGCGGCCTCGATGCCCTCGAAGACGGCGCCCGCGATCTCGGCATCCGGAAAACGCGCACGGATCTCGTGGATGCATTCGTCAAGCAGCACCGAGTCACCCCGGTTGGAGCGGCCGAAAGCGTTGACGATCATGAACTTCATCGATTTTTCCCAAGGTCGTGCCTGCTGACGACCGCAGCTTCAAGACGGAGATTGTGCGTGAAATAAGGCTCGACCGGCATGGCAGAGAAACCCGCTCAAGTCAAAACCGGCCGAGCCGCCGGCGGAAGGCGGTCGGATGCGCGGATCCAGCACAACATGCCGAGAAATGCCGGCCAGAGCGGATTGGCGATCAGGAAATTCGATGCCGGCATGGCGAACATCAGATTGTAGACGAGATAGGCGTGGAAGAAGAAACGGATGTCGTCGAGCCGACCGGTCGCGAGGTCCGCCGCGAACATCCAGAGCATGACGCCGACGAGCAGGGCGAGCACGGCGAGCCCGAACATGCCGAATTTATGCAGGACGGCGTAATGCAGGAAGTGGATATTGTGTACCTCGAGCACGCCGAGCAGTGCATGCTGGCCCGGCGTCTTGTCGGCGGCGCCGCTCATATCCACGGTCCGGCCGAGGCCCTTGCCGAACAGCCATTCGGCATCGGTGGCCGCCTGGTAGTCCTCCATCACCTTCCGCCCCTCGTAGACGCGCTGATAGGACGACACATGATGATAGAGGTCGTCGCCTTTCATCAGGAGAATCGCCTCCTTGATGTTGCGCGGCAGGGTTTCGACCGTCTCGTCGTCGAGCGACAGCGCAAAGCCGATAATGCCGAGCGCGACGAAGATCAGGAAGAAGGCCGTGACCAGATATTTGCGGTAGAGCAGGAACAGGAGACCGACGGCGCCGACGGCGAGGATGGAGGCGCGGTTGATCTCCACCTGGACGAAGCCGTCATTCGAGCCGAGATGGATCAGGATATAGAGGAGGGCGCCCGCCGCCTTTTCGAACAGGCTGCGGCGGATCAGCATGCCGTAGAGCGCGATGACCTCGAACAGCACATATTGGTAGTGGTTGTCCTTGGCGAAGACCGAGAGCGCCGTGAAGGCCAGCGCCAGGATCAGGAAGGGCGCGGAATAGAGCGCGCCGACGACATTGCCCGAGCCTCCGCGCCGGTACCGGAATATCTGGAACATCAGCACGGCCGTGAGGAGATAGAGCGTCCAGGCGACGATATATTGCGTGGCATTGCCGTTGGCGATGCCGATGATCGCCGATACGGCGAGCGCCAGCAGTACGAGGATCGCCACAGGATGCGGCGCTGCCGCCCCGATCGTCGTGCGATTGAGGATGAAGGTGAAGCTGGCGAACAGCAGCGCATAGAGGTAGACGCCGGCATTCAGGTAGGGCGTCTTGGCGAAGCCGACCATTCCGGCTCCATATTCGAGCGCGAGCGATGTCATGCCGTAGAGCAGGATGAAGCCGGCGAGGAACAGGCCGAAATGATCGAGCCCGGCGAGAAAGCCCGTCCGCGCGGGAAGGGATTCAGTCGTGCTTGCCTGTAGCGCCATGGGCCGCCTTCCTGAGCCAGCGGAGCGAGAGCGTGATCACGATCGCATGCGAGAGAAGATCGGAGAGCACGAAGACGTGGACTCCAACCATGCCGACGAAGAGGTAGCCGAAAACCACCGCGAAAGCGACGGCCAGGATGCGCGCCGCCGCCGCCGCATGGTAGCGACTTGCCGCGAAAAGGCCCTGCACCAGCGCCTGCCCGACCGATTCGGAGAGCACCGTCACGGCAAAGATCGCGAGAAAGGCCCAGGCTTCCACGGCAAAGCCGTTCGCAAGCCGTATGACGACAAGTGCGGTCGCGACGATGAGCATGGTGAATGCCGCCGCGATGGCGAGGCTGGGGCGTTGAATGCGCAGGGTTGCCCGCGCGTCGAGCGCCGGGTTGCCGGCCACCGCCTGGACGAGCCGTGGGAACTCGATCCGGCGGGCGAAGCCGGCGACCTGGCTCGCGGCGCCGACGATCTGTTTCGAATAGACGAGGATCGCCGTCGCGTTGTTGCCGAGGAACAGCGCCGCGATCGCGAGCTGGGCGCGGAAATAGAGCTGGCCGGGCAGAAGGCCCGCCAGCATCGAGCCTTCCTCGATGAAGGCGCGGCGGACGCCCTGCGCGCTCGGCTTGGCCCAGGCCGGGCGCCAGCCGGAGGCGGCAAGCGCGATGAACTGCGCGAGAATGGTGAGCAGATAGCCGAGCGAGAAGGCCGCGCCGGTCCAGGCGCCGGCCTCGGCCGGCGTCAGGTCGCGGGCCATGAAGAGCGTGGCCGCGGAGGATATATAGGCGATCGAGCCGGTGAGGCCCGAAATGCCGCTTTTCTGCAAACCGTCGAGAAAGCCGGCGGCATTGAAGGCCCAGAGGAAAAGCGCCGGAAGCGACCAGACGAGATAGGCGCGGGAGAAGTCGGGCAGAGGCCAGAACTGGAGCGCGCCGCCGCCGGCGAGCAGCAGCACCAGCGCCACGCTCAGGCGGAACGCCGTGGTCTCCCAATAGACGCGCCAGACCCCCGTTCTCGATCCACCGGCATGAAGCTGGCGGGCGATCTCGGCGGAGAGAATCGTCAGCGATCCGGCCTCCACGGCCACGATGCCGAGGATCGCGAAGGAGAAATGAGTGCCGAAAAGGGCGAGAAGGCCAGTCTCGCCGGTCGCGACGAGCCAGGTCTGGACGAGAAAGATCGACCCCTGACCGAGTCCGAAGCCGCCGATCAGCATGCCCAAATTGACAAGGCGCCGAAAGGCGCCTTGCTGGGAGGGAGCGGAACCGGGCGAAGCGCTCATCCGGTGACGGCGTTGATGAAGGAAATGCAGCCGTCCTGTTTCGAAAGCATGCGTGAGAGATCGGCGCGCCTGTCCTTCCAATCCTCGCGGTCGCCCTTGGATGCCTGTTCGATCGCCCGCGAAAGGGCCTCGGCATCGCCCGGCGGCGTGATGATGGCGCTATCGCCGAGGAAATTGGCGAGCTCGGTGCCCTCGTCGGCGGTCACCACGACGGGCGCGCCGGAGGCCAGCATGCCGCCCAGCTTCGAGGGCAGCACCAGATCGGCCGCGCCCCGTTCCTGCGGCAGCGCATGCAGGCTGGCGAGATTCATGAATTCGTTGAACTTCTCGTAAGGCTGGAACGGCAGGAAGCTCACATTGCCGAGATGCCCGTATTTTTCCACCAGCCCGCGCTTGGCCGGGCCTTCGCCGGCGATCACGAACTTGATCTTCTGCTGCTGTACGAGCATGGCGGCCGCGTCGAGCAGCGTGTCCAGGCCCTGCTTGGCGCCGATATTGCCCGAATAGAGGACAACGAAATCGTCGTCCGCATAGCCGAGTTCCTGGCGATAGGCGGATTTCCGGCCGAGCGGATAGATATGTTCGAGATCCACCCAGTTGCGGACGATCGCCACCTGCTCGGGCTTGCCGGTCTTCTGCGCGAGGCGGGCCGACATGCGTTCGGAAATCGT
>JAGRLJ010000221.1:0-4806 GCA_020441805.1 Rhizobiaceae bacterium | reverse complement strand
CACCGCCTTGGCGGCGGCAATCGCCAGCGGCGCGGCGAACAGCGTCGGCTCGACGCAGATCACGAATTGCGGCCGGTGCCGCAGGATCTGCCACAGCACGACGGGCGCGGATGTGGCGGCGAAGCTGAGCGGGGCGACGAGACGCCAGATGCCGCCCATATTCTCCTTGAGGAAAAGCGGCACCCGAAAGATCTTCATGTCCTTCTTGCGCTCGCTGGAATAGCTGTTCGAATAGCCGTCGCGAACACTCCAGCCCGGATAGTGCGGTGGAGTGGTGACGACAGTAACCTCGGCACCCTGACCAGTCAGGTAGTCGCCGATCTCGCCGGTATATTTTCCTACGCCCGTTATCTCCGGAGCGAAATTCATGCCGTAGAGAAGGATTTTCTTTCCGGCGATCGTGATGTCCTTGGAGAAATGCGTGGTCATGCTCATTTGTCGTCCGTTCTGCGACAGTATTCCCAATTGTCGAAATCGTAGCGGCACGTGTCTGTACCGGATATGAACGTCGTCCTGAACGCGCAGGCGCCGCTTCCGGTTCCCGCGCGGCCGGATTTTGAATTCCGGCCTGGCCGGGAGTTCCCCGGGCGGGCGGTTCGCGGCCCCTTCGTTCATGGCCTGCATTCACACCATGCAAGTCTTGCGACCCGGCGCAACCGTTCCCGGTCGCGCCGGATCTCTTTGGAAATTCTCTGGAAAACCGTTTTCCGAAGCCAATCGGGACCGCGTCCGGAGACGGGATCTGGACGGGTCAGAGGAACACCAAATTTCAATCCGTGACAACATCCGAGATCGTCTAAAACAGGATAAATTAAGGCAGATCCCATCCTGCCGGAAGATTTTGGAAGGGTGGTGATTCCGCGCAACATGCGGTGGGCCGCCCGGATGAGGGGCAATCGCGCATGGTTTCGGAAAATTCCTTTTCCTTCAATGGGTTGATTTTGCGGAGCGTGTAATTTCCCGCTCCCTCTCGGGCCTGCCATTGAAATGTCGGGTTTCGCAACCATATGTCCCGAAGTCGCCGCACGACACCTTGGATCGGCGACGGATCGATGATCGCCATCTACGACGGAGGGAGCAGAATGCGTTCTTTGAACCGCCCAGTATCCCAAAGCGCGCGGACGGGCCGTCTTATGTGGCGCGGCCTGCGAATGGCGGCGTGTCTGTGCGCTGTGTATTGAGCGCCGAATAGCTTCTTTGAGTCAGTTAATGACGCGCCGGCTTCACGCCGGAGCGTGGGAATTTGTAATGGATAAACAGGTTATCGAATATGCCGGCGAGCCGGTGGGGATCACCGTCCCCGAAAACGGGAAAGTCAAATTCATCGCCGTGAAGTTTCATGTGATGAATCTCGACGAACAGCTTTTCGCGACTCCCGAGGAGGTGAATGCCGCGATCCGCAGGCTCGCGGTTCACAATCCGCCGAGGTTGCATTCCTGACGCCGCGCCGGCCGGGGGCCGGCGCCCGTGAAACGGCCTTGCCGGCCGATGCGCCGGCAAGGGTCTCGAAGATCCAGCCGTCGCGTTCTCCGGGAAATATGTGCCGGGGACAGGGCAAGGCGCGCAACCCCCGGCGCCGCTGATCGACCGGCCTGGCCACCACTTTGGCGCGTGGCCCTGTGCGTGACCTTTTCGTCCCACTCCGTAAATTTTTGTTAAGACACTTGTGTTTCCGCGCCGGGTTATGTCTATGCTTCGATGCGGGCAGGGGGATACTGTCCTATTGCGGCGGTCGCATGTCCCCTTCGTATTGCGCATTGCCGGCACACAGCCCGGCCTGACGGCTATGACGGCCACGGGTCCCATCTTATTCATCGAGTTCGTTCGTCCATGAGAAACGTCATTTTCCTCCTCGCAGCGGGCACGGCGCTCGCTTCCTGCTCGACCGAGAAATTCAATCCGGGCCCGGATGTGGCGCTGACGGAGAATTACAAGAATCGCACCGGCCGCCGGGGGGACACCATCAATCCCGAGACCAGGTGGTGGGCGAATTTCGGCGACCGCAACCTCAACAGCCTGATCGACGAGGCGCTTGCGAACAATCTCTCGATCGAGGCAGCGCGCGAGCGCGTCGTCGCCGCCAAGCTGACGGCCCGAATCGCCAACAGCGCCTATCTGCCGCAAGTCGCCGCCGTCGCCGCGGCGACGGTATCGGGAACGCGCTCCAAGCAGACCCGGCAGGCCGGACTGCGGCTCGATCCGACCACGGGTCTCACCGTTCCCGTGACCGAGCGCAAATGGACGACGAACAATTCGTCGAGCGTATCGAAGGGCCTGACCGGGTCGTGGAACATCAACCCCATGGCCTGGAAGAGCACGAAGGAGCGCGAGCAGGAGCGAATCGCGGCGGAGCGGGAAGCGCTCTACGCGGCCCGGCTCGACATCATCGCGGCCGTCGCGAACGCCTATGTCAGCGCCCAGGGCTACGGCCGGCAGGCGGAGATCGCGAAGCGCGCGCTGTCCGTCCAGAACGAGACGTCGCAGATCACCATCGCCAAGGTCGAGGCCGGTTCGGCGAGCACGCTCGATTCGACCCGCGCCAAGGCGAACGCGGCCCTGACCTCGGCCGATATCCCGGCGCTGGAGCAGGCGCGCGAGCAGTCCATCAACCAGATCGCGACCCTGTTGGGCAAGACGCCGGCCGAACTGGACGGCCTGTTCACCCGCTACAAGTCCGTTCGGCTGCCGCGCGAGCGTTTCAAGGAAGGCGTCCCCGCCGACCTGCTGCGCAATCGCCCCGATATTCGCCAGCAGGAGCGCCTGCTGGCGGCGGCTGTCGCCGATATCGGCGTGGCGGAAGCCGATCTCTGGCCGTCTTTGACGTTGTCGGGCAATGTCGGCCTGTCGCGCAGTGTCAATGCCGGGCGAGTCGCCAACTGGTCCTTCGGGCCTTCGATCAACCTGCCGATCTTCGACCGCGGCACGCTCAAGGCCAGCGTCGATCTGTCGAAGTCGAGCGCGCGGCTGCAATATCTCTCCTACCGACAGACCGTCATCGACGCGGTGCGCCAGGTCGAGGACGCCATGGTCGCGCTCCGCCAGGAGCAGGTGCGTTACTCGCGCCTTGCCACGGCGGTCAACGAACTGACCCGCGCCGAGCAGCTCGCCCGCGAACTCAACAATGCCGGCACGACCGAGTTCAAGGATGTGCTCGATGCGCAGGCGGCGCTCTACGGCGCTCAACTCCAACTCGCCGCTTCGCAGTTCCAGCTCAACGTCAATTACATCCTGCTCTGCCAGGCGCTGGGCGGCGGCTGGGCCGGGGAGGACGGCGAGATCTACGAGGTCGTGGTCAGGAAATAACCGCCCGGAGCGGCTTGCCGTCCCGGGCTATTCCGGGATGTTGAAGGGCGTTATGATGACCAGCGCGGACAGCGCTGGTCTTTTCGTTTTGGCCTCGGCGCCGCGCGCGTCGATCAGCGCGCCCAGCGCCTGCGCGGCATCGGCCTCGAGATTGTGGTGCAGCACGTAGGAGAGTTTCTCCGCCCGGAGCAGGGCGAGATTGTCCTCGTCGAGATCGTGCGCGACGTGAACGGGAAGGGGCCGTCCCGCTGCCTCGAAGGCATCGACGATCGATCGGTTGCCGCCGCCGATCGAATAGACCGCGCGGATGTCGCCGGCGTCGGCCAGGGCCGCGCGCACCTGGGCACCGGTGGTCCAGTCCTTGCCGAAACCTTCGCTGATCGTGACGACACGCAGATGGGGATGGCGGGCGTGGAGCATGGCGCGGAAAGCAGCCTCGCGCTCCTCCTCGCCGCGAAAGCGATTCGAGGACAGCGTGGCGAGCACGGCGGCGGGGACTTCGCCGAGCCGCGAGCCGATCAGATAGGCCGCCGTCTCTCCCGCCACCCGGTTGTCCGAGCCGGCATAGGCCAGCCGCCCGGACCCCGGCAGGTCGGTCACGAGCGTCACCACCGGCACGGAATCGACCGCCATGTCCGCCATCGCTTTCCGGATCGCCGGCGTGTCCGGCGCCTTCAGCACGATGCCGTCGCTGCCGCGATGGCGGATACGCGCCATCAGCCGGGAAAGGTCGGCGTCGCGCATCTGCTCGCTGAAATGGAATCGAAGGCGCAGGCTCATCGGCCGGAAGGCGCCCGTCTGGTTTTCGAAGGCCTGGCGCACGGCGCGGGTAAACCGGTCGGGGGCCTCCATCACGATGTCGAAGACATGCATGCGGCCTGTCAGCCGGGATGCTTTCTCCTGCTCGCGCAGCTCGCCGATTGCCGCCTCCACGCGCGCGGCGGTTTGTTTGCGCACCCCGCCGCGCCGGTTGACGACGCGATCGACGGTCGCCGTGCTGAGACCGGCCTGAAGGGCGATATCCTTGACGAGGAAGTCATGCGCCATGTTGCGGTGCCGTCGAAATCTGATGGATTTTTGATGGATATCATATCTCGCGGCCACCGCAACCGCCGCCTATGATGCGGTCCATGAACCTCCGGGAGGATATGCCATGAAGACCGACAATCCCGTCACCCAGCGCACCGACCGCGTCTGGTACACGGAAGCTGCCTGCGACATCGAGGAATTCGCCGCGACCGTCGGCCGGACCGCGAGCCTTTCCGACTATCCGCATGCATCGGCCGTCGAGAAGAATGTGGTGATCTACGACGCCGCCGACGTGCTGGCCGCGACCGGAACACCCGAAGGCCGCAAGGCGGTGCTCGCCGAGATCTGTGACGTCTTCGCGCGCGGCCCGGGTGTCGCGGTCTTCAGGCGTGCCTTTACAGATATGTCGGTGATCGACAGGGCGACGGCTGTCTTCGACGGGATCATCGCCGACGAGAAGAAGAACAAGGTCGG
>JAGRLJ010000220.1 GCA_020441805.1 Rhizobiaceae bacterium | reverse complement strand
CCATGCATCTCGTCTCGCTGCTGTCGGGCCGCATCGTCGGGTCCTCCGGCACCTCCAACCCGCAGATCCGCTTCGGCGAGGATCTGATGAGCCGCGTTTCCTATGTGATGATGAATCCCGATGGGCGCGCGGCGATGACCAATGCCGTGCGCGAGGCGATCAACGGCCTGATCGGCAAGGTCTGCGACGAAGGCGGCGTCGACCGCCGCGACATCCACGACATGGTTTTCGTCGCCAATCCGATCATGCACCACCTCTTCCTCGGCATCGACCCGACCGAGCTCGGTCAGGCGCCCTTCGCGCTCGCCGTCTCCGGCGCGCTGCAATACTGGGCGGCCGATATCGGCATCGAGGCCGGTCGCGGCGCGCGGCTCTATACCCTGCCCTGCATCGCCGGCCATGTCGGCGCCGACGCGGCGGGAGCGACCCTCTCCGAGGGACCGCACAGGCAGGACAAGATGATGCTGCTCGTCGATGTCGGCACCAATGCCGAGATCGTGCTGGGCAACAGCCATCGCGTCGTCGCGGCCTCGTCGCCGACGGGACCGGCCTTCGAGGGCGCCGAGATCTCCTCCGGCCAGCGCGCCGCGCCCGGCGCGATCGAGCGCGTGCGGATCGATCCCGTGACGCTGGAGCCGAGATACCGCGTGATCGGCGTCGACAAGTGGTCGGACGAGGACGGATTCGAGGACGCCGCGGCGGGCGTCGGCGTGACCGGAATCTGCGGCTCGGCGATCATCGAGGTCGTCGCCGAAATGTACCTCGCCGGCATCATTTCGGAGGACGGCGTCGTCGATGGAACGATGGCGGAGAGAAGCCCGCGCATCATCCCGAACGGCCGCACCTTCTCCTACCTGCTGCGCGACGGCGAACCGCGCATCACGGTGACCCAGAACGACATCCGCGCGATCCAGCTCGCCAAGGCGGCGCTCTATGCCGGCATCAAGCTCCTGATGGAAAAGCAGGGTGTCGAGAAGGTCGATATGATCCGCTTTGCCGGTGCCTTCGGTTCGTTCATCGATCCGAAATATGCCATGGTGCTCGGCCTGATCCCCGATTGCGATCTCGACGAGGTCAAGGCCGTCGGCAATGCCGCCGGCACCGGTGCGCTGATGGCCCTTCTCAACCGGGACCACCGCCGCGAGATCGAGGCGACCGTCAAGAAGATCGAGAAGATCGAAACCGCGCTCGAGCCGCATTTCCAGCAGATCTTCGTCAATGCCATGGCGATGCCGAACAAGGTCGACTCCTTCCCGGAACTCGCCAGGATCGTGGCGCTGCCGGAGCGCAAGGTCATCACGCCCGGCGGCGAGGATGGCGGAGGCCGGCGGCGGCGGCGCGAACGAGGCTGAGACGGATATTCGAAGCGTGCCGGCCAGCACGCTTCAGATCCGGAAACCTTCAGGCCGCCACGGCCGTCGGTTGCTGGCTGGCATAGTCGCCAAGCGCCGAACGGATATAGTCCGCTACCGCGAGCGCCGGCTGGGAAGCGCCCTTGCGCACCGCAAGCCCGATATCGTAGCTGCCGAGATCGGGCAGGCCGTCCCGCTCGCCGAGCACCACCATATCGTCGCGCACCAGGAATCGCGCCAGGGGCGCGATGGCGATATCGGCGCGAATGGCGGCCGTCTGGCCCATATGGCTGCCGCAGAAATAGGCGATGCGGAACTCGATCTCGGCCCTGGTCAGCTCCTCGAGCGCCCTTGTCCGCCAGATGCATCCCGAATCCCAGACGGAAATCGGCAACGGCGTCTTGAGATGCGCCTGGCCGTGCTTGCGGCCGACCCAGACGAGCCGCTCGCTCATCACCTTTTCGGCCGGGTCGGCGCGCACGGCATAGAGAAAATTGTAGATCGCGAGATCGAGCCTGCCATCCTCCACCGCGCGGTGGAGATTCGCCGAGGATTCGATGGTGACGTCGATCGCGAGCTGCGGCCATGTCTCCGAAAGGTGACTGAGAATTCCCGGCAGAACCAGTTCACCGATATCGTCCGGCGCGCCGAGCTTGACGATGCCGTTCATCTCCGGAACCACGAAGCGGGACACCGCCTCGTTGTTGAGCGCGATCAGCCGCTTGGCGAAGGACAGAAGCATCTCGCCATGATGGGTGAGCGAGACCGAACGCGCGTCCCTGCGAAAAAGCGGCACGCCCAGCGTTTCCTCCAGCTTCTTGATCTGCATCGAAACCGCCGAGGGCGTCCGGAAGACCGCTTCGGCAGCCGTCGTGAAATTGCCGGTCTCGGCGATCGCGATGAAGGTCTTCATCACGTCGAGCTCGAGGATCGGAAGGGCTGCCGGCGCGGACTGTGCCATGGCTTTCTCCATCAAATTTTCTGAATGAAAACTTTATTTCCTTTCGTTTCATTGAACATCAAATATCGATGCCGGTCAAGATATTCCGGCCCGCTATCCGTCAACCGGCCATGTATCGGATAGCCGGTAACCGGCCTGGAACGGATCGGCGGGATCGACCATCAGCTGCTTGGTGCCGACGATCCATGCCCGACCGGAGATGATCGGGGTGATGGCGGGCGTGCCGTTGAGGTCCAGTTCGTCGGCGATCGAGCAATGAAATTCGGTATCGAGGATCGAGATACCCACGAACCGGTCGCCGACATCCATCCGCCCCTTGGCGCGCAACACCGCCATCCGCGCCGAGCAGCCGGTTCCGGTCGGCGAACGGTCGATCTTGCCGGGACGGATCGCCACGGCATTCTTGCCCGTCAGCACGCCATCCCGCATCTCGACCGGATTGGTGAACTGGCAGAAGGAAATGTGGTTCCAGTCGTTCAACGGATGCCTGAAGCCGATCTGCTCGTTGGCCGCCCTGGTGATCCGCATTCCGGTTTCGGCGAGATCGCGGGCCATGCCCGGCTCGATCGAAAGTCCGGCCGACGCCGCATCGACGATCACGAAACTGTCGCCACCATAAGCCGTATCGACGGTGAGCGTGCCCAAGCCCTCGACTTCGATCCGCGCATCCAGCGCCAGCGCGAATGACGGCACATTGCGCACGGTGATCCGCTCGGCCTTGCCGTTGCGGCACTCCGCCTCGACTTCGACCAGGCCGCCGGGCGGCTCAAGCGTCATGCGGGTGATCGGCTCCTGCATGGGAATGATCCCAGTATCGAGCAGAACCGTGGAAACGCAGATCGAGTTCGATCCGGACATCGGCGGCGTATCCGCCGGCTCCATGATGATCCATCCCATTTGCGCCCGGGGATCCTTCGGCGGCACGAGCAGGTTCACGTGGCGGAAAACGCCGCCCCGCGGTTCGTTGAGGACGAAGTTGCGCAATGTTTCGTCCTTCTCGATCCACCTGGCCTGATCCCAAATCGTCGCGCCCGGCGGCGGGGCCACTCCGCCGACGATCACATCCCCCACCTCGCCTTCCGCATGGCAACTAACAATATGCACCACTCTGGATGTCCGCATTGTATTTCCCCCGTCCGATATCGATACTGCGCCCGCCCCGTCCGTCTCCGGCCCTATGCGGGACCATGACCATGCCTGGCGAAGAACCGGTCCAGCTCCCGCTGCTCCGGAGCCTGACCCGTATAAATCTCGACATATTTCGGGATGCGCTTCATCCGGACGGCAACATCCTCGCGCGATTGCATCGAAATATACCCGATCTGGACCAGATAGATGGTGCGCGCCCGCACATCCGCGGAAATCTCGTCATAGCCGAAGCGGAGGAACATGCGGCCGAGCGCGGCGATGCGCGCCTGATCCGCATCCTGGACTTCCGCGAGGATCTCAGCGGATTGCAAGGCCCAGCTTCGGATTGCGAATTCGAACTGGGAATCGAACAGGGACGTGTCGAGCCAGCAGTCGAAGACGTTCAGCATCGCCTCGGCGACGGTCTCCGCATAGGCCTCGGACTGTCCGATCAGGCCGCCCGTATTCTTGTCGCGCCACCGGCCGACGAGACCCGCGAGCAGCGCCTCCCGGTCCTTGAAGAACCAGTAGAATGATGTCCGCGAAAGATGGAGCTTCTTCGCGAGCGGCAGGATCTTCACCGAGTCCACCCCGGATTCCAGCAGCATCTCATAGGCGGCGTCGAGCCATCCCCCGGGCGATCCGCGCCAGCCGCTGTCGTTCGAGACCTGTTCCATGCCCGAGATCTATCAAAGCGCGACAATACGAACAAGAGGAATGTACATTACTGTCGATTAATCTTGACGCTTATGTACATTCCGGACTAGCGTCCGCACTCACCATCGCCTGAACCGGAGGCCAGCAGATGTCGAACGATCCCCTACTCCAGCCGTACAAGCTCAAGCATCTGACGCTTCGCAACCGCATCATCGTCACCTCCCACGAGCCGGCCTATCCCGAGGACGGAATGCCCAAGGGCCGCTACCGCGCCTATACGGTCGAGCGGGCGAAAGGCGGGGTCGCGATGACGATGACGGCCGGGTCGGCGGCGGTGTCCAAGGACAGCCCGCCGGTCTTCAACAATCTCCTCGCCTACAAGGACGAGATCGTGCCTTGGATCCGGGACATGACCGACGCCGTGCACGAGGAAGGCGCCGCGATCATGATCCAGCTCACTCATCTCGGCCGTCGCACGCGCTGGGACAAGGGCGACTGGCTCCCCGTTCTCGCGCCTTCCCATCACCGCGAGGCGGCGCATCGCGCCTTCCCCAAGAAACTGGAAGACTGGGACATCGAGCGCATCATCGAGGATTTCGCCGATGCAGCCGAACGCATGAAAGCCGGCGGCATGGACGGCGTCGAGCTCGAAGCCTACGGTCACCTAATCGACCAGTTCAACTCGCCCCTCACCAACGAACTCGACGGTCCCTATGGCGGCTCGCTCGAAAACCGCATGCGCTTCTGTCTCGACGTATTCTCGGCCATGCGGAAACGCGTGGGCGACGATTTCATCCTCGGCGTGCGCTACACGGCGGACGAACGGCTGCCCGGCGGCACCACCGGGCAGGAAGGGCTCGAAATCTCCCGCCGTCTCAAGGAAAGCGGCCTGATCGACTATCTCAACGTCATCCGCGGCCATATCGATACCGATCCGGGCCTGACCGACGTGATCCCGATCCAGGGCATGGCGAGCGCGCCGCATCTGGATTTCGCCGGTGAAATCCGTGCGGCAACCGCGTTCCCGACCTTCCACGCCGCCAAGATCCAGGATGTCGCCACGGCGCGGCATGCGATCGCCGCCGGCAAGGTCGACATGATCGGCATGACCCGCGCCCACATGACCGACCCGCATATCGTCCGGAAGATCGTCGAGAAGCGCGAGGACGACATCCGCCCCTGCGTCGGCGCGAATTACTGTCTCGACCGCATCTATCAGGGCGGTCTCGCCTTCTGTATTCACAATGCGGCGACCGGCCGCGAGGAGACGATGCCGCAGGTCATCGAAAAGGCGGCGGCGCGCAAGAAGGTCGTGATCGTCGGCACCGGGCCGGCGGGCATGGAGGCCGCCCGGGTCGCCGCCGAGCGCGGTCACGACGTCGTCGTGTTCGAGGCCGCGGCCAATCCCGGCGGCCAGATCCGCCTCACCGCGCAAAGCCCGCGCCGCAAGGAGATGAT
>JAGRLJ010000219.1 GCA_020441805.1 Rhizobiaceae bacterium | reverse complement strand
TCGCCATGGCCTGCCATGCCCGCGTGGCGTCGAATGGCAAATCCACCAAGATCGCGCTGCCGGAAGTGAAGATCGGCATCTTCCCCGGCGCCGGCGGCACCCAGCGCCTGCCGCGCCTGATCAACACGCAGGACGCGCTCCAGATCATGACGACGGGCCAGGAGCTCTCCGCCTCGCGCGCCAAGGCGCTCGGCCTGCTCGCCGAGGTGGTGGAACCCGAAAACCTGATCTCCGCTGCCCGGGAACTGCTGAGGAAGGGCGTCGATCCGGTCGCGCCCTGGGACCGGAAAGGCTTCAAGGCGCCGGGCGGAACGGTCTGGTCGCCGCAGGGCGTGCAGCTTTTCTCGGCGGCGAATGCCATCCTGCGCCGCGAGACCAACATGAACTATCCGGGCGCTTATGCGATCCTGAAATGCGTCTATGAGGGCCTGCAATTGCCCTTCGACACGGCGCTGAAGGTCGAGCAGCGCTATTTTACCCAGATCCTGCAAACGACCGAAGCGCAGATGATGGTACGCTCGCTTTTCGTTTCCATGCAGGAGCTCGGCAAGGGCGCCCGCCGTCCGGCCGGCATCGAGCCGGCAAAGTTCCGCAAGGTCGGCGTGGTCGGCGCCGGCTTCATGGGCGCGGGTATCGCCTATGTGACGGCGCGGGCCGGCATCCCGGTCGTGCTGATCGACCGTGACCAGGCCGCCGCCGACAAGGGCAAGGCGCATTCCGAGGGTCTGGTAAAGGGCGGTATCGCCAAGGGCAGAACCACGCAGGAGGAGGGCGACAAGCTGCTGTCGCTGATCACGGCAACATCGGACTACAATCAGATCGCCGATGCCGACATCGTCATCGAAGCCGTTTTCGAGGACCGCGCCGTCAAGAAGGCGGTGATCGAGCAGGTCGAAGCCGTGTTGCCGGCAAGCTCGATCTTCGCCTCCAACACCTCGACACTGCCAATCTCCGGCCTTGCCGAGAATTCGAAGCGGCCCGGCCAGTTCATCGGCGTGCATTTCTTCTCGCCGGTCGACAGGATGATGCTGGTCGAGGTGATCCTCGGCGAGAAGACCGAGGACAGGGCGATCGCGGTGGCGCTCGACTATGCCGCCGCCATCCGCAAGACGCCGATCGTCGTCAACGACACGCGCGGCTTCTATGTCAACCGCTGCGTCTTCCGCTATATCGACGAGGCCTATGACATGCTGGCCGAGGGCGTGCCGGCGGTGATGATCGAGAATGCGGCGAAATTCGCCGGCATGCCGGTCGGCCCGCTCTCGCTCAACGACGAGGTGGCGATCGACCTGTCCCACAAGATCATGAAGGCCTCGATCGCCGATCTCGGCGAAGCCTCGGTCAAGAAGCAGCACATGGCGCTGGTCGACAGGATGGTCACCGAGCTCGGCCGCCTGGGCCGCAAGAATAGCAAGGGCTTTTACGACTACCCGCCGAAGCCCGCCAAGAAATCGCTCTGGCCGGGCCTCAAGGATCTCTACCCGCAGAAGAAGCCGGAAGAGGTGGATTTCGCCGAGCTCAAGGAGCGCCTTCTCGGTACTATCGCGCTCGAAGCCGCCCGAACGGTCGAGGAGGGCATCGTCACCGATCCGCGCGAGGCCGATGTCGGCTCGATCCTCGGCTTCGGCTTCGCGCCCTATACCGGCGGCACGCTGAGCTATATCGATGGCATGGGTGTGAAGAATTTCGTCGCGCTGTGCGAAAGGCTCGCCGCCAAATATGGCGACCATTTCGCGCCGACGCCGCTGCTCAGGGACATGGCGGCCAAGGGCGAGACCTTCTACAGCCGCTTCGACCCCTACAAAGAGAAGAAGGCGGCTTGACCACCACTCCTTCGTCATCCTCGGCCTTGTGCCGAGGATCCGGGACGCGGAACGAGGATGCGACGTGAATGACCCGGAAGAATGCTCATCAGATTCTCGCAAGGCCCGAGGATGACGTCCGAGGTTACCGTTCGGGTCGTCGTCGGCTGGCGATTTTCATGGCCGGACCGCTCCTCCCGGTCCTAGCCTCATCCATGGCACATGCTTTCGACCTGCCCGCGACTCATCAGCTCCGCCCGGTGCTGATTCCCGGCCATTATGCCTGTCTCGATGGCAAGACGCCGACGAGCGAGTTCGATATTCTCGACGGCGCGGCCTATGTCCTGCGCGGCGCCACGCTCCGCGCCGGCGAGTTCGCCTATGACAAGGCGACGAATGTGATTACCTGGAAGTCCGGCCCCTTCGCCGATATCGGCATCACCGCCTACAACACGACGCGCCTTGCCGACAGGAAACCGGTTGTCGTCCTGCATTTCGAGCCTGATGGCGAGGAGCCGAGCACGGAATATTGCACGATCGTGGAATGATCAGGCTTCGCGATCCGTGATCATGGCTCGCTGGCGCGGCATGCCCAGCCCCGTATCCGGCGGCTCGCCGGCGGGAGGGCGCTCCTCCTCGATCATGTGCAGGGTCCGCCAGCGGCCGAAGCGATAGTAGAGCAGGGCCAGCGCGAGCGAGCATCCCGATCCGACCGGAAAGCTCCACCAGATGGCGTCGGCGCCGAACGCACCCTGTCCGAGGAAGGCGAAGCCGGTGCGGATCGCCAGCAGGGTCACGACCAGAATGAAAAGCGGCGGCATTACCGCGCCCGTCGCCCGGACGGTCGCGAACAGCACGATCGTCACGCCGAACAGGATGAAGGACCACGAGGCGAGATTGTTGATATGGACCGCGGTCTCGATGGCCTCGGGGCTGTCGTTGAGGAAGAGCCCCAGCATCGACCGGTCGAAGACATAGAGCAACGCCACCAGCGCGCCGGTCAGCAGCAGGTTGAACGTGACCCCGGCCAGCGTGATCCGGCCGATGCGGTCCCATCGGCGCGCGCCGACATTCTGCGCCGCCATGGAGGAGACCGAGGCGCCGATCGCCAGCGCCGGCATCTGGACATAGGTCCAGAGCTGGGCGGCCACGCCATAGGCGGCGGCGGTCTGCGAGCCATGGTCGTTGACCAGCCACATCAGCATCAGCGCCGAGACGGAAATGACGATCATCTGCAAACCCATCGGGATGCCCTTGACGATGACGATCCTGAGAAGCCGGAGATCGGGCAGGAGAAGCGCGAGATCCGGCCCGGAGAGAAGAAGCGGATGCCGGCGGAGATGGAGCAGGAGGAGGATCGCCACCACGCTCACCGTC
This sequence comes from Rhizobiaceae bacterium, assembly GCA_020441805.1. Taxonomy (GTDB): domain Bacteria; phylum Pseudomonadota; class Alphaproteobacteria; order Rhizobiales; family Rhizobiaceae; genus Rhizobium_E. The sequence goes on along the minus strand of JAGRLJ010000219.1, from coordinate 11,643 downwards.
TGGCCGATCAGCGTCGAGAGCGCCGAGCCGGCGATGCCGAGCGCCGGAAAGGGCCCGATGCCGGCGATCAGCAGCGGATTGAGCGCGATGTCGAGCACCACGGCCACCGCCATGAAGGCGAAGGGCGTGCGGGAATCGCCGGCGCCGCGCAGGATGGACATCACGAAGGACAGGAGGTTCATCGCCGGCACCGCGATGAAGATGATCCGGAGATATTGCCGTGCGAGGGGCAGGGCGTCGGCGGGTGTCGCAAGCAGGCCGAGGATGTCGTCGACGAAGATCCAGCCGCCGATGGCGAACACCAGGGACAGCAGGAAGAAGAAGGCGGCGCTGGTGCCGACGATCCGCCGTGCTTCTGCCACGTCGCGCGCGCCCACCGCCTGGGCGACGAGGATCATCGCCGCCATGCCGATGCCGAACATGGTGCCGAGCACCAGGAAAAGCACGAGGTTGGCGTTGGAGGTCGCCGCCAGCGCCGTCTCGCCCAGGAACCGGCCGACGAAGACGGAATTGATCGAGCCGTTCAGCGATTGCAGGATGTTGGAGCCGAGCACCGGCAGCGCGAAGATCAGAAGCGTCGAGGGAATCGGCCCGCTCGTCAGGTCGCGGCGGCGCGGGGGCTTGGGATTGTCCATGGCGTGATCACTCTTTGCCGGCAATTCGATTCGTCGGTTCTATCGCGCGGAAAGCGGTGACGCATAGCCCCCGCATCATCGTCGTCCGGTTCGGCGAGGTCGGTTCGAGGGTCGAACGGGCGGATCTCGGGCATGCGGCAATAGTCCGTGTCGGCTTTCGCCGGTCCTGGCCTCGCCGGCATGGCGCCTCTCATCCGGTATATGGCAGGCAGGGTTGCCGGGGGATTCGCACGTGGGAAATCACGTCGCGGGTGAATCGCATCACATCCGGGTGGCGCGTCGGGACCCGCCCCTAGAACAGGCCCACCCCGTGGAGCTCCGCCGCCATGCGGATCAGGCATCCGCCGATCACGCCCAGGCCGCACAGCCAGAACACGATTGCCTCCGACGCCATCGTCCGTTCCTCCGTTCCGATTCCCCGATGCTAGCGTGGGCGGGCCGGTAGGGTGAGCGAAAGCTTTCCAGGGATGGTTAATATCCTCTTGTTTGTCGATGCCATTCGCCGTCGGGTGTGAAGGGCCAGATCAGAGCACGCGGGACAGGAACTCGCGCGTGCGGGGCGATTGTGGATCGGCGATCATCGCCCTCGGCTCGCCGCGTTCCACGATCACACCCTCGTCCATGAAGATCAGCTGGTCGCCGATCTCGCGGGCGAAGCCGATCTCATGGGTGACGACGACCATGGTCATGCCGGTCTGGGCGAGGTCGCGCATGACGCTCAGCACCTCGCCGACCAGTTCGGGGTCGAGCGCCGATGTCGGTTCGTCGAACAGCAGCACCTTGGGCTTCATCGCCATGGCGCGGGCGATCGCGACACGCTGCTGCTGGCCGCCCGAGAGCTCCCGAGGGTAGCGGTCGTGCTTGTCCGATAGTCCCACGCGGGCGAGCAGGACGGCAGCCTCGGCGCGCGCCTGTTCGGCAGGCATGCGGCGGACCTGCGTCGGCGCCTCGATCATGTTCTCCATGACCGTCATGTGCGAGAACAGGTTGAAGGACTGGAACAGCATGCCGATCTCGGCGCGGCGCTGGCAGAGCAGGCTGTCCTTCACCTCGTAGAGATTGTTGTCGACGAGATCGTAGCCGACGAATTCCCCGTCCACCAGCAGGAGCCCGCCGCTCAGCTTCTCGAGATGGTTGATGCAGCGCAGGAAGGTGCTCTTGCCGGAGCCGGACGGGCCGATGATGCAGGTCACGGAACCGGTGGCGACATCCGCGTCCACGCCTTTCAGCACCTCCAGGCTGCCATAGGACTTGCGCACGCCACGTGCGAAGACCATCGAGTCTGCCGGAACGTGGAACCGGGCACGGTTGTCGGCTTTCGAATCAGCCATGGTTTTGCGTCCTCCGCCTTCCGACGACATTGCGGATGATTGCAAGCAGCATCGAATCGTCGCGCTTGTCGCTGCGCCCGAAATGCCGCTCGAGGAAATACTGCCCGACGGACATGATGCTGACGACCGCCAGATACCAGAAAGCCACGACGATCAGAAGCGGGATGGTTTCGAAGGTGCGCGCATAGATGCTTTGCGCCGAATAGAACAGGTCATCGACCGCGATGAAGGTGACGAGAGACGTCATCTTGAGCAGGTTGATCGCCTCGTTGCCGGTCGGCGGCACGACGAAGCGCATGGCCTGGGGCAGGGTGATGCGCTTGAGGATCATGCGATAGGGCATGCCGAGCGCGCTGGCGGCCTCGGCCTGGCCGCTGGGCACGGACTTGATGCCGGCCCGGATGATCTCGGCCATGTAGCCCGCCTCGCAGAGCGACAAGGCCACCACCGCCGACAGGAATGGCGTCATGAGATCGTTGGTGCGCATCGAGAAGATCGTGCCGGCGAAAGGCAGGATCAGCGAGATTTCGCGCACCAGAAGCGACAGGTTGAACCAGAAGATCAGCTGGATCAGCGCCGGCACGCCGCGGAAGAACCAGACATAGACCCCGGCGAAGGCGCGCAGGATCGGGCTGGGAGACACGCGCATGATGGCGATGACCGTGCCGATGACGATGGCGAAGGCCATGATCAGCACAGTCAGCAGCAGCGTCGTGCCGAGGCCGCGCAGGATCGGCGCGTGGAACATGTAGTGGAAGGCGGTGTCCCAGGCGAAGGCCGGATTGATCGCGAAGGCCCGGATGATCAGCGCGGCCAGCACGAGCGCGAGCAGCGTTCCGATCCAGATGCCGTATTGTCGCTGGGGAACGACTTTCAGCCGAGCGACCTGGTCCGCGATCGCGGCGTCGACGCTGGCCGGAGGAGGGTCTGCCATGCTCATTTCGATATCCTTGGATCTTTCGAGGCTGGTCGTCCGCTGTCGGGATGCCGATGAATGCCGCCACGTCGCCCGATGCGGCGGCATCCTTCATCCTTCCGGCGCGCGCCGCGCGGGCCGTTGCCGGCCCGGTCCCGGGTGGGTCACTCCGCGCGCAGCGATTCCATGCTGTTGACGAAATAGGGCTCCTTGATCGCATAGGCGCCCATGCCGTACTTGTCGAGGATCTCCTGATATTTGCCGTTCTTGAAGAGTTCGGCAAGGGCTGCGACCATCATGTCGGCGGTGGCGGGGTCGTCCTTGGCGATCGCCATGCCGAGCGGCGCGACGTCGTAGAGCGTGGGCAGCACGACGAGCTGGCCCTTGCTCGTCACCTCGAAATAGCTCGACGAGGTCGCATCGTCCATCCGGGCGTCGACACGATCCGAAAGGACGGCCTGGACGATGTCGGTCGAGGAATTGAACACCGATTTCTCGATCGCGTCCTTGCCCTTTTCCACGCATTCCTTGCTCATCGTGTCGACGAGGAAGTCCGAAACGCTGCCGGCGGAAACGCCGATGCGCTTGCCGCAGAGCGGCATGTCGCCGCTGAAGCTGTCCTTCTTGTCGGGCGTGGTGGAGGCAGCGATGCCAGCCTTGATGAACATGACGAAATCGACCTGCTTCAGCCGGTCGGGCTTGGCGGAAAAGGTTTCCCAGGCGATCTTGAACCGGCCGGCGGCGAGGCCGGGGATCATCGAGGGAAACGGCGTGCGCTGCACGTCGAGCTCGGCGTTCACCAGCTTGGCGACCTCGCCCGCGAGTTCGATGATGATGCCGGTTTGCTTGCCGTCCGCATCGAGATATTCGAACGGGGCGAAGTCGAGCGTGTTGGCGATCGAAAGCTTGCCGGTGCTCTCGACTTCCGGCGACGGCTTGATCTCCGCCGAGAATGCCGGGACGCCGGCGAGCGCGAGCAATGCGCCGAGGCCGGCCATTCGCAGATATGTTCTCATGTCTTTCGTTCCTCTCGTCTGTTGTTCTCACTCCCGACCGCCACGAGCCGGCTCCTGCCGTCACTCCTGGCGGATTCCCCTCCGGCATGCCGGTGGGAAACTTTATGCGACCCATGCGCCATCTTCAAACACCTGTTGTCGGTTTCGGCCTGGTACCGTCGATGAACCGCTCATAGCGGAACGCGGCCGGGTCCACCGCCGGCCGCTCGCCGGTGACCAGATCGGCCGTCAGGCGTCCCGCGCCCGGTCCGATGCCGAAGCCGTGTCCCGAAAATCCCGTGGAAACGATCAGGCCCGGCAGCGACTTCACCGGGGAGATGACCGGGACCGCATCCGGGGTCGCATCGATCATTCCCGCCCAGCGCTGTTCCACCGGCACGCCCCGGAAGATCGGAAATGCCTGCTGCAAGGCGGCATAGGTGGCGGAGAGCCGGTCTTCCACCGGCGCAGGATCGAGGGTCCGGATCCGTTCGAATAGCGTCGAGCCCGCACTGTCCTCCGGCCATCCGGCGGAAAGCCCGAGGCTGAAGCTGCGCCACTCCTTGAGCATGATCGGAAGGAAATCGACGAAATATCGGAAGCTGTCGGCGCCGACATCGTGCCGGTTCAGGCTGCCGTCGGCGATGGTGTAGCCGCCGTCGAGCCGTTTGCGATAGGCGAACTGCCGGCCCCAGGCGGCGCCGTCCGGCCCGCCGGAGACGGGAGCCGTGCGCAGCACCGACGCGCGGACGCCGAGCTGCGGCAGCTTCAGGCCGAGGGTGCGGAGGAGCCTGGTCGACCAGACGCCGCCGGCGACGACGACGCTGGAACAGTCGATGCGGCCATGCTCGGTGACGACGCCGCTGATCCGGCCATTGGCGGTTTCCACGCCGAGGACCGCGCAGCGGCCGACGAGCGTGGCGCCGGCCGCGTTCGCGGCGCGCCCGATCGCGGACGCCGCCTTCTGCGGCTCGGCGCGTCCGTCGCTCGCCGTATAGAGCGCGGCATGGTAGGAGCGCGCCGCGCCCGGAAGCAGATCCGCGAGTTCCCGGCCGCGTACGATCCGGGTGTCGAAGGCGAAATCGCCCGCCCGTTTCAGCCAGTTCTCGTGATGGGCGGCATCGTCGTCGTCGTCGCAGAGATAGAGTATGCCCGTCCGGCGGAAACCGACATCCGCGCCGACCAGATCGGCCATTCCCTCCCAGAGGCGCATCGCCTCGACGATCAGCGGCAATTCGCGCGGATCGCGGCCCATGCGGCGGACCCAGCCCCAGTTCCGGCTCGATTGCTCGCCGACGAACTGGCCCTTCTCGCACACCACGACCGAAAGGCCGCGGCGCGCGAGGAAGAGCGCCGTGCTCAAGCCGATGATGCCGCCGCCCGCGATCACCACATCGGCGCGCGCAGGCGGCTTGTCAACGGATACGACCGGTTCGACTGGCGGTCCCAAGCGATGCTCCCGACGGTCCGGTGGCTCAGCCCCGCGCCGCGGCGGCCTCCGCCGCCTGCTTCTTGCGGTAGTGATAGTTCTTGTCGATCCGCTCCATGAGGTAATCGCCATAGAGGACGGGCGGATATTTGGCGCTTGCGCCCGCCGGCACGCAGACCGGAAGCGCCTCGATCGTCTCGTCCATCGACGGATCGAAGAAGAAAGGCTGCGAATAGCGCTCGCGGCCGGTGCGGTTGATGACGCGATGCGGCGTCGACACGAATACGTCGTTGGACCAGCGCGCCAGGATATCGCCGACATTCATCACGAAGGAGTCGGGGATCGGCGGCGCCGGAACCCAGTCGCCGGCCTTGTTCTTGACCTCGAGGCCACCGACATCGTCCTGCGCGAGAAGCGTGATGAAGCCGTAATCGGTATGCGGCGCGGAACCGAACAGGCCTTCTTCCTGCGGCTGGGTCGGATAGTGCAGCAGGCGCAGGAAGGTGGTCGGATCGTCGAAATAGCGGTTGAGGCTGTCGGCCGGCAGGCCGAGCGAAATGGCAATGGCGCGGACCATCTTGCGGGCCAGCGTGCTCATTGCGTCGACATAGCGCTCGATCGTCGCGCGGAAGCCCGGCAGTTCGGTCTCCTCCGGCCACTGGTTCGGTCCCTGTAGCGGCTTGTCGGCCAGCGCCTTGGGATCGTCGGCTTCCACTTCATGCATGAAGAAGATGGATTCGCTCTGGTTCGGCTTGCTGACCGTGGCGACCGACGAGGTCACGATGGTGGAGCCGGCGAATGGCAGGAAGCCGCGGAAGTTCTTGTCGATCTTGAGCGTGAGCTTCTTTTCGTCCGGCAGCGCGAAGAAGCGCTTCGACGCCTCCCGGACCGCCTCGACATCGGCGCGCGGGATCGGATGGCCGACGACATAGAGGAACCCGATGGTTTCGAGATAGGTTCGAAGCGTGGCCGCCGTTGCCCGGATCGCGGCCTCGTCATCGCCGTAGAGCGGAGAGACATCCAGAATCGGAATCTCGGAAAAATCGCCGCGATCGTTCGGGTTCATCGCCAAACTCCTGTCTTGAACATACGATACAGTACTGTATTTCTACACATAGAGTCGATATCGGCAATAGGCATTCGTCAATTATGGGAAATCCACAGCCATGACCCCTCGCAAGATCATAATCGACACCGATCCCGGGCAGGACGACGCCTTCGCCATCCTGTTCGCGCTCGGCTCTCCCGATGAGCTGGAGGTGGTGGGGGTCACCGCCGTGGGCGGAAACGTTCCGCTGGCGCTCACGGCCGTCAACGCGCTCAAGGTGGTCGAACTCGCCGGCCGGCCGGATATTCCGGTATTCGCCGGCTGCCCGGCGCCGATGGTCCGTCCGCTGATGACCGCCGAATATGTGCATGGCGAGACGGGCCTGGATGGCGCCGACCTGCCCGAACCCGCGACCCGGCTCCAGGACGAGCATGCGGTGAACTATATGGTGCGCGCGATCATGGAGGCGCCGGAGGGGGACATCACGGTCTGCACGCTGGGACCGATGACCAACCTCGCCATGGCGATGACCATGGAGCCGCGCATCATCCCGCGGATCCGCGAGGTGGTGTTGATGGGCGGGGGCTTCTTCGAGGGCGGCAACGCGACTCCGGCCGCCGAGTTCAACATCTTCGTCGATCCCCACGCCGCCCACAAGGTATTCGCCTCGGGCGCGCCGGTCACCATGGCCGGGATCGACTGCACCTACACGGCGCAGATGACGCCGGAATGGCTGGGCAGGCTGCGGGCGACCGGCAGCCGCGCGGCGATCGAGGCGGCGAATCTCGCCGACTTCTATCGCCAGTACGGTGCGCATAAATTCCCGACCGAGGCCAGGCCGATCCACGACGCCTGCGTGACGGGCTATCTGCTGGCGCCGGAGATATTCGAGCAGAAACAATGCTATGTCACGGTCGATATCGCCTCGCCGGTCACGATCGGAATGACCGTCGTTGACTGGTGGCACGTCACGGGGCAGAAGCGGAACTGCAATGTGCTGCGCCGTATCGATCCGGATCCGTTCTTCGCGCTGATGCTGGAGCGTATCGGCGCGCTTCCCTGATCGGCCGGCGGGGAGGATTTCGAGCGAAATCGGCCGGTGCCCGCCGCCGGCCGGGACAGGAAAGCGGAAAGAGCCTTGACGAGACCGAAGCAGTCATCCGGCAACGCCGCGAAACCGGACGAGGCCGCGCCAGGCCCCCGGCGAACGCTCACGCGCGACGACTGGGTCGCCGCCGCGCGCAAGGTCCTCGAGAAGCGTGGCATCGCCGAGGTGAAGATCGACCGGCTCGCCCGCCAGCTCAAGGTGACGCGTGGCAGCTTCTACTTTCATTTTTCGAGCCTGAAAGACCTCCACAACGACCTCCTGGAGGAATGGCGGCGCTCGAACTGCGCGCCGTTCCAGGCGATGCGGGACCTCGAGGTCGTCGACGGCGTGCAGTTCTTCAGCGATATCGTCCATGTCTGGGTCGATGAGAAGCCGTTCAGCCCCAAGCTCGATCTCGCCGTCCGCGACTGGGCGCGTACCTCCAGGGAACTCGACAGGGAGGTGACCGCGATCGACGAACTCAGGATCGCGCTGCTCGTCCGCTCCTTCGATGCGATGGGCTACGGCCCGGCGGAAAGCATCGTGCGGGCGCGCATCACCTATTTCCACCAGATCGGTCAATATGCCCTGTCCTTCAAGGAAGACCCGATGATCCGCAAGTGCTACCAGCCGCTGTTCGGCGACGTCCTGCTGGGTCCCCTGGCGAAGAGCCCGTAAGGGCGGGCGGCGGCCTCGCAGAAACCCTGGCGCCGGCAAAATTCCGTCATATGGTTGAGGCCCGTCAGCACGGAGCCGTGCTCGTCGGAGACAACGACGAGTGGTGGCTTCAGCAGCGATATATGCTGGTCGAGGAACCGGTGCCGGAGTTTATGAGTCGACGGCCTAATGATGCGATAGTCACTTGGCAGGTTGCTTTATATCCGGGACATCGCTTTCCACCCTGTCTGGATCGGTGCTGTCCCCGGGTGGCGCATCTTCGGTTTCATTGCTCCCGACATAGGAGAAGCAACTGTAGTAGACGGGCGGTTCCTCCTTCTTCGCGCAATCCGAGACAGCGCCGAGTTCGCTGACATCGCCATACTGCATATAAGGCGCGATCAGATAGCGCGTCTCTCCGTCGGGCGAGTTGCCGAACCGATCGATCTTGCCGGCACTTTCGGGGCTTTCCGCCAGAATGGCCTTCTGAAGCACGTCGCCCCGCAGGAAATTGTCAGGCAACTGGTCGAACGGTCCGTCGAGGTAGTTGTTGACGGATGTGTTGAGCTGGCTGATTCCGGCGAGGATCTTCCGATGGGCGAAGCGGTCGTCATAGAAGGCGAAGCCCGTGCGCTTGCCGATGGTGATCCTGTCCGACACCTCCGATATGTCGAACTGATCCGCAACCGGCTGGGTCTCGTCGAGCAGATAGAGAAAAATCTTCTGGTCGTTGTCGAAGACGAGGAAGAAACGGATCGCCGACTCGTCGAAGACGGGACCGATATAGGTCTCGTTCGGCCGCAGCGCGTCGGCGGGCGGCTTGGAGGCGCCGACGTCGTTCAGTTCGAAACGCACCTTCCTGCCACGAAATTCGAGATCGTAGGCGAGATCCGCCGCCTTGGTCAGCACGATTCCGTCGGCCTTTCCGAGGTCGGCGGAATAGCCGTTTTCATCGCGTTGCCAATCCGTGAAGTCCTTGAAGTAGTTGAAATGTACGATCCCGGCATCGCGGTCGGCAACGTCGAAGCGCAGGTTGCCGGCATATTTAATGCCCTTGTGGTGGAACCAGAAATAGAAATAGTTCTCGGTCGGGTAGACCTTCACCTTGTCGGGCAGCCCGTTGAGAACGGCGGCCAGCACGGCCATCTTGTCCGACACGTCGAAGGACGGAGGCGCCATCGCCTCATCGACATAATCCTTGTTGTAATGAATTACGGTCTCGGCTGCCGAGGCCGGGCCGACGAATGCGGCAAGCAGGATGGCAATTCCGGCCGGACCGCAGTTGCGCACGATCCGGCACATGGTGGTGCGCCACACGTCATTCAAACCCACCATTATTCTCCCTGCTGCTGGCTCAGCCTGCGACGATGGGCCGGCGCGGCGTCATTGGTCCTGTTGGCGGCATTGCTGTCGCGCTTGCTGTGCCGGTTGGTGTTTTCGCGCTTCGGCTGGTTATCAGCCTGGCTTGCCCGGCGCAGGTGCTTCGGCTGGTCGTTACGCTGGACGGCGCGACTTTCGTTGCGGTTATGCGCATTCTCCCGGTTGGCCTGGGCGCTGCGGGCACGAGAATGCCTGGGCTCTTCCTTCTTGTTGGCGGCACGGCTTTCCGCCCGGTTGTGAACCTTCTCCTTGTTCTCCTGCCGGCTCCGGCTCAATACGTGCTTGGGCTTCTTGTTTTCCTCCACCGTCTGGCTGACGCGACGGTTGTGAACTTTCTCCTTATTCTCCTGCCGGCTCCGGTTCAACGCGTGCTTGGGTTTCTTGTTCTCCTCCACAGCCTTGCTGACGCGGCGGTTATGGACCTTCTCGCCCTTGTCTGCGCTCCTTGCCTTGGTATGGATCGGCTCCTTGAGTTGAGAGCGCGCGCGGGTGTGGATTGGCTCGGCGTTGAAGCTGCGGCCCTTCACATGCTGCGAATCCCGCCGCTTGTGAGCCGGTTCCTCGTTCTGGTTCCAACTGCGCCCGCGATTGTGGAAGCTGCGGTCTTTCCGATGGCTGTTATCCCAGGTCCGGCCCTTCACATGGAAGCTGCGGTCCTTGCGGTGGCTGCTGTCCCAGGTTCGGCCCTTGACATGATAGCTGCGATCCTTGCGGTGGCCGTCGTCCCAGCTCCTTTGCCTGTTGTGGAAGGAACGACCCTTCTCATGGTCTCCCCAGCTCTGACGCTTGGAATGGAAGGAACGGCTCTTGTAGTGCCAGGAACGTTCGCGGTCGTGCCACGAGCCGTTGCGGCGGTGCCAGCTGCGATCCCGCTGGTGCCAGGATCCGTCGCGCCAGTGCCATGAACGGCGCGCATCGTGCCAGGAACCGTTGCGATAGTGCCAGGACGAGCGAACGCGATGGCTCGACGACGCCCATTTGTTGTGGCTGGCGGCGCGGCTATGCACGGGCCAATCCTCCGGCGGCTCTTCGTAGACGCCATCCGGCGGCACGTCGGCGGCGGGCTCGGGCGCCTCGCAAGCCTGGTAGATCGCCACATCGCCGATCTTGGTCGCATCGTTGCGGGAGAGCTCCTCGGGGACCGGGTCGCCATTCTCGTCGATATTGATATCGGTATCGATCATGTAGGAGAGGAACAGCGCGCTCCGGTCGGCCGCGACCGGCCTGAGACCGTCCTCGGTCTTGACAAAGCCGTCGACGGGCATTCCCTGGAGACCGTGGACCTCACTCTTGTCCGCGCCGACGCCGTTCGTGCTGTCGCTGCAAAGACCGAGGGACGAACAAAGCGCGTCACCGGTCACCCATACCGATTGCGACGGTTTTGTCGGGTCGGCAACCCCGTTCGTATCCATCTTGTATCCGAAATCGACGCCGCCCGATGCGTTGGCGAACAGGAAAGGCTCGCCGTCATTGATGCTGCGATCGTGGAAGCCGACGTCGTAGCGCCCTTTCGGTCTCCAAGTGCCGTCCCGGCTCAATTCGTAGCGCAGCACGCGCGACTCGTAGGGATTTGCGAAAGGCTCGTCTTTGTCCAACCCGAGATTGCGCATGCCGCCGCGCTCGGCCACGAGCATGACGTTCTGCGCCGAGCATTCCGGAAAGGTAATGTCGGAGACCGGATTGCTGTTGTCGGCCTTGTCGCCGAAATTCGCCGTGTCGGGCCAGAATCCCGGCATGAAGAACTCGCGGCGCACGCTTCCCAGGTCGAACGAGCCGTCCTCCGCGAGGCCGATCGACCAAACGGAGTTGCGACGGTCGTCGCCGGACTGCGCCCAGTCGGGATTTCCATAAGCATCCGATCCCCAGACCGAATAGAAGAGGCGGACGCTGCCATCCGCGTCGGTACGGATTTTCAGGCCCCAGACACGGCGGCGGAAATCGGCGATGTTCCAGCAGGATGGATCCCGAGTGAACCTGTTTCCGCATTGCCTGACCTGGGCTTCGGTAGCCGGATCGAAGGAAACGGGATTGAGCGCTTCCTGCTGCTGGGTCCAGACATCGAGGAAGTCGGCACGTCCGTCGGCGCCGTGGTCGAAGGTGCCGAGATCGTCGCCCGACCCGGCATCGAAGGCGTGGATCATGCCGGTCTCCAGATCGGAGACGAA
>JAGRLJ010000218.1:794-15602 GCA_020441805.1 Rhizobiaceae bacterium | reverse complement strand
GGCTGAAGGGCTATTGCCACCCGGCCCGGTTCAACGCCATGGTCAAGGCCGGCAAGGTTCCCCAGGACCTGATCGACAAGCTGCCGCCGCCGGCATCCTATGAGAAGGCCTACTTCCCGACCCTTCAGGAAGTGGACGACAACAAGGCCGCCGTGACCGGCGCCTGGGATTCCGTGGTCGGCGCCAACGTGCAGTAAACGGCTTCGCATGCCCGCTCCGGCCCGCGAGGCCGGAGCGGGCCGTCTTGACCGTATTCAAAGCGCAAAGTCCGGGAAAGCGCGGACCGGGCATCCATCCGGAACCGCGCCGGATCGTGGAGCCGGACGCGTCTCGCCGGGAGCTCCTTCCGGAAAACACAAGCGCGCCAACGCGGGACATAAACCATGTCGTCATCCAATCCGGGCGCAAGCCCGCCTTCGGCTCCGCGCCGGCTGCCGCTGCATTGGCTCGGCGTCCTGCCCTTTGCCGCCTTCGTGCTTCTCTTCCTGTTCATGCCGACGATGAAGATCGTCGTCGGCGCCTTCCAGACCCCCGACGGCGGCTTCACCTTCGAAAACATCGCCGGTCTGTTCACGCCGTCGATCATGGCGGCCTACTGGATCTCGATCCGCATTTCCGTCGCCTCGGCGCTGCTCGGCTGCGGGATCGGCTTCGCCGTGGCGGCCGCCGTGGTGCTGGGCGGACTGCCGCAATGGATCCGCGGCCCGCTGCTCACCTTCTCCGGCGTCGCCTCGAATTTCGCCGGCGTGCCGCTGGCCTTCGCCTTCCTGGCCACACTGGGTCCCGTCGGCATGGTGACGGTGTTCCTCAACACCCAGCTCGGCATCAATCTCCGCGCGCTCGGCTTCAACCTGCTCTCCTTCTGGGGCCTGACCATCACCTATCTCTTCTTCCAGATNNCGCTGATGATCCTGATCATCACGCCGGCGCTCGACGGATTGAAGAAAGAGTGGCGCGAGGCGGCGGAAATCCTCGGCGCGACCGGCACGCAATATTGGCGCATGGTCGCCTTCCCGATCCTGCTGCCTTCCCTGCTCGGCACATTCGCCCTGCTCTTCGCCAACGCCTTCGGCGCGGTGGCGACCGCGATCGCGCTGACCGGCTCGTCGCTCTCGATCGTGCCGATCCTGCTGTTCGCCCAGATTCGTGGCGACGTGCTGGGCAATCCGCATCTCGGCTATGCGCTGGCCTTCGGCATGATCGTCGTCACCGGCATCGCCAACATGGTCTATATCTGGCTGCGCGCCCGTAGCGAAAGGTGGCTCAAATGAAGAAGGCCTTCGCCTGGGCCGCGCTCATTTTCGGCCTGCTCTATTTCATCCTGCCGCTGCTCGGCATGACCCGCTTCTCGCTGATGATGCGGCGCGGGGTTCTGTCCTTCGACGCCTATGCGAAAGTGCTCAACGATCCGCGCTTCCAGGAGACCTTCACCTATTCCATCGTCATGGCGCTCGTGACCATCATCTTCGGCGTGCTGCTGGTGGTGCCCACCGCCTACTGGGTCCGGCTCAAGCTGCCCGGCCTGCGCCCCTATATCGAGTTCGTCACGCTTCTGCCGCTGGTGATTCCGGCCATCGTCGTCGTCTTCGGCTATATCCGCCTTTACAACACGTCGAGCTGGCTGCCCCTCACCGGCACCACGCTCGGCACCAATATCCTCCTGATGTTCGGCTATGCGACGCTCTCCCTGCCCTATATGTATCGCGCGGTCGATACCGGTCTCAGGACCATCGACGTGACGACGCTGACCGAGGCCGCCCAGAGTCTGGGCGCCGGCTGGGCCACCATTCTCTTCCGCGTCATCCTGCCCAATGTGCTGGTCGCCGTCTTGTCCGGCGCCTTCGTGACCTTCGCCATCGTCATCGGCGAATTCACCATGGCCGCCCTGCTCAACCGCCCGGCCTTCGGCCCCTTCATGCAGCTTCTCGGCGCCAACCGCGCCTATGAGCCTGCGGCGCTCGCGGTGATCGCCTTCGCCATCACCTGGGGCTGCCTGGGCCTGATCCAACTCGTTTCGCGCTTCCAGAAGAGCGCGCCGCGCAAGACCTGAGGACCTTCATGAGCTTTCTGACGCTGACCCATATCCAGAAGTCCTTCGGCCCGGTGCGGGTCGTGCACGATTTCAACATGTCGATCGAGAAAGGCGAGTTCGTTTCCTTTCTCGGCCCCTCCGGCTGCGGCAAGACGACGGTGCTGCGCATGATCGCCGGTTTCGAGACGCCGAGCGGCGGCGCGATCACCATCGACGGCAGGGACCAGAACACGCTCCGCCCCAACCAGCGCAATATCGGCATGGTGTTCCAGGCCTATGCGCTGTTTCCCAATATGAATGTCTTCGACAATGTCGCCTTCGGCCTCAAGATCGCCGGCAAACCCAAGGCCGAGATCGAGGCGCGGGTGAGGGAAATGCTCGGTCTCATCAAGCTGGACCACCTCGCCGACCGCTTTCCCTACCAGATGTCGGGCGGCCAGCAGCAGCGCGTGGCGCTCGCCCGGGCGCTCGCGCCGAAACCGCAGGTGCTGCTGCTCGATGAACCGCTCTCGGCGCTCGATGCCAAGATCCGCGTGTCGCTGCGCGAGGAAATCCGCGCCATCCAGCGCCAGCTCGGCATCACCACCGTCTTCGTCACCCACGACCAGGAAGAGGCGCTGTCGATTTCGGACCGGATCGTCGTGATGAACCAGGGCAAGGCCGACCAGATCGGCACGCCCTTCGAGATCTACAACAAGCCCACGACGAAATTCGCGGCGAATTTCGTCGGCACGCTGTCGACCCTTGACGCCACGGTCGCCGATCCGGCCGCCAATACAGCGACGGTCGGCGACGCAACCGTCACACTGCCCGAAGCTCTCGGCCCGGCACGGGCGGGCGACAGGATCACATTGGCGCTCAGGCCCGAGGCGCTTGCCCTCGATGCCTCCGCTACCCGCAATATCGCGCTTTCCGGCACGGTCGACTCGGTGAATTTCCTCGGTTCGGTGATCCGGACGCGGATCGATATCGACGGCCAGTCGCTGTCCTTCGACACGTTCAACAATCCCTCCCTGCCACCGCCCATGCCCGGTCAGACCATCAAGGCCTATTTCTCGCCGAGCGACCTGCTCCTGCTTCGGGACTGAACATCTGGGGCATGCTGTTTCCCGTGGAAACGGCATGCCCTATGCCCGGATCGTCGGCAGCCGGGTATTTTTCAGGCTTATGGCCGCGACGAGACCGATCGCGATGAGCCCCGCCATGCTGAGGAAAACGGGATGGAAAGCGTTGGCGTAGATCGCCGCCACCATCTCCCGCGATCGCGGCGGCAGGGCGGCAAGCGCCGCCGGGGTCAGTTCGTCGATATTGCCGATGCCCGGTATCGCCACGTCCTGAGCCTTGACAAAGCCTGAAAGCACGGCGCCGTAGATGCTGATCGCGATCGAGGCGCCCGCCATGCGCGTCAGTGTCACCGCGCCGGTCGCGGCCCCGACATCGCGGGGATCGGATGCATTCTGCACGCCCACGACCGGCACCTGCTGGCCGAAGCCGACGCTCAGCCCTTGCAGAACCATCAGGGCCGCGATCACGGGGATCGGGGTTCCGGGATGGAGCTGCGCATAGATCAGGAAGGTCACCGTCGAACCGGTCGTGCTGATCATCGCGAAGATCTTGTAGCGTCCTGTCATCGAGATCAGCCGGCCGGCGGTCAGCGAACCGGCGGCGATACCGCCTGTCAGCGCCATGAAGAGAAGCCCGGCATGGGAGGGCGACAGACCGGTCGTGGTCTGTAGGAAGAGCGCGACATAATTGACCGAACCGATGCCCACCGCGCCGCTCGTCAGCGAGACGACGAGCAACAGGCTGAAGGTCGGATTGGCGAAGAGCGGCAGCGGGACGATCGGCTCCGGCACGCGCCGCTCGACGAATATCCAGGCGACCGCGCAGGCGATGCCGATGGCGATGACCGCGATGCCGCCGGTCGACAGCAGCGAGCCGAACAACTGGCGGCCGTCCGCCCAGAGCACCAGGCTCGCGACGGCGCCGGCCAGCAGGATCGCGCCGGCGAAATCGATCTTCGGTTTTCGCACCGGCTTGCGGTAGGGCAGGATCAGCGCCAGCCCTGTCATGACCACGATGCCGACCGGCAGGTTGACCAGGAAGATCGAGCGCCAGCCGAAGAGATCGGACAGCACGCCGCCGAGCGTCGGACCGACGGCACCGGCCGCCATCAGCATCAGGCTCGAATAGCTCTGGTAGCGGGCGCGCACCCGCGGCTCGAAAAGATCGGCATTGATCGAGAAGATCGAGACCATGATGCCGCCGCCGCCGAGACCCTGGAGCACGCGCGCGGCGATGAGCTGGTTCATCGATCCGGCCAGGCCGCAGACCAGCGATCCGATCGTGAACAGGAAGATCGCCGCCATCATCACATATTTGCGGCCGAAAAGATCCCCCAGCTTGCCATAGACCGGCATGACCGCGCTGGCGGCGAGCAGATAGGCCGATCCGACCCAGGCGAAGCGTTCGAGCTCGCCGAACTCGCCGACGATCGTCGGCAACGCCGTCGACACGATCTGATTGTCGAGCGTCGCCATGAACACACCCGCCATCAGGAATGAAAAGGCCATCAGCCGGCGGCGTGGATCGGGAACGAGAGAAGTGAAGGCCGCGGCGGCTTCGGCGGCGGGTTGCACACGGGCATCCATGGAAACGGCTCTCTGTCGGATCGGCTTCGCTATTCATGTGCCTAAGTCACGAATATGTCAACGGCATAATTGTGATAAAAGCACGAATTTATTTCCTTTCCCCGGGGCGATCTGTTATGAGGAACCATGACAAGCGAGACCGAGACCAAGAGCCCTCCGCGCAAGCGGGACGAAGAGATCATCCGGATCGCCGGCACGATGGGCCGCATGCGGCTGCTGATCGGCCGCCGCTATATCGGCCGGCTGGCGATCAGCCGTGTCGGCGCGGGCCTCGAGCTTTCGCATCTCGACATGCTGTCGCTCGTCCGCCGGCTTTCGCGCAGCCAGGAAGTCACGGTCGGCGCGCTCGCCGAACAGATGCGGCTCGACCATTCGCGCGTCAGCCGCGTGGTGGCCGATCTCGTCAAGCGCGGCGTGCTCCGCCGCGAGGCCTCCCAGGAGGATGCGCGCCGCACCCTGGTCGCGCTGACCGCCGAGGGCGTCGCCTGGCTCGACCGCATGAACGAGGTGAAGCACGAGGTGATCGGCCAGGTCCTGTCGGACTGGAACCAGGAGGATCTCGAAGCCTTTTCGGATCTCTACGAGCGTTTCGTCGAGCGCTTCGAGCGGCATGCCGTCGCCTCGGACTCCCCGAACGCGGCCACCGGCGGCTGAAGAGCGTCAGCCGTCGCGATAGGCATGAAGCCGGCCGAGCCGATCCTCGATCGAATAGCAGCCCTCCCCGGCCGCCGTCGCCGGGCTCTCCGCGAGCGGAACCTTGCCGTGTCCGCCCGGAATGTCGAGAATGTAATGCGGCATGCAGAGGCCCGAAACCTTGCCGCGAAGCACCGAGACGATCGCCCGTCCCTCCGCGATCGACAGCCGGAAATGGCTCGTACCCAGGGCGAGATCGGGATGATGCAGATAATAGGGCTTCACCCGGAATTCGACGAAGCGACGCATGAGCGCCGCCAGCACGTCGGGATCGTCGTTCACGCCCTTGAGCAGCACCGATTGGCTGACCATGACGACCCCGGCCGCGATCAGCCGGTCGATCGCGGCGCGCGCCGCATCGGTCAGCTCGCGCGGATGATTGGCATGGAGCGCGACATAGACCGTTTGGCCCGACGCATCGAGCGCCGCGAGAAGGGCATCGTCGATGCGGGCCGGATCGGTCACCGGAACGCGGCTGTGGAAGCGGACGACTTTCACATGCCCAATCCGCGACAGGGCCGACAGGATGCCGGCGAGCCGGCGCGGCGAGAGAACCAGAGGATCGCCGCCGGTGACGATCACCTCCCAGATTTCCGGCCGGCCGGCGATATAATCCACCGCGCGCTCCAGCGCCGCCGGGCCCATCGTGCCGTCACCGGATGGCCCCACCATTTCGCGGCGGAAACAGAAACGGCAATAGACCGGACAGACATGCACCGCCTTGAGCAGCACCCGGTCCGGATAGCGATGAACGATGCCGGGCACCGGACTGTGCGGCCCGTCGCCGATCGGATCGTCGCGCTCCTCCGGCAGGCGCGAGAGCTCATCGGCCGTCGGCACATACTGGCGCGCGATGGGGTCGGCCGGATCGGCGCTGTCGATCAGGGCCGCGACGGCCGGCGTCACCGCGATGGCGTAGCGGCCGGCGACGGCGCGAAGCGCCTCCGTTCGATCCGCGTCGATGAGGCCTGCCTCCCGCAGGTCCTCGAGCGTGGTCAGGGATGCCGCCATGCCTCCCTCACCCGTTCCACCGCGCGGGCGCCCATATCACCTGCTCGATCCGCGACGCGCCCGACGCCAGCATGACCAGACGGTCGAAGCCGAGCGCCGCGCCGCTGGCCTCGGGCATCACCGCCAGCGCGGCAAGGAAATCCTCGTCCAGCGGATAGCGCTCGCCATAGATGCGCGCCTTCTCGTCCATGTCGGCCTCGAAGCGGCGGCGCTGCTCCTTCGGGTCCGTCAGCTCGCCGAAGGCATTGGCGAGTTCCACCCCGCAGGCATAGAGCTCGAAACGATCCGCCACCTTGGCCGAATGCGGCGAGCGCCGGGCGAGCGCCGCCTCGCTGATCGGATATTCGCAAAGGATAGTGGCGCGGCCTCGGCCGAGCTGCGGCTCGATCTTCTCCACCAGCACATGGGAAAAGATATCCGACCAGCTGTCGTCCTCGCCGAGCCGAATTCCGGCCCTGGTCGCCTGCGCGGCGAGCTTCTGCCGGTCGGTCTCGCCCCTGCGGCCGATCGTGGCGAGAAGGTCGATCCCGGCATGCCGGTCGAAGGCTTCGGCCAGCGTCAGGCGTTCGGGATCGAGGAACGGATCGCAATCCGTTCCTCGATGGCTGAAACCGCGGATGCCGCCCGCCTCGGCGGCGAGCGCCAGCATCTCGCCGCAGTCGCGCATCAGCGCGCCATAGGTCTCACCGGCGCGATACCATTCGAGCATGGTGAATTCCGGCTGGTGGGTCGGCGATTGCTCCCGGTTGCGGTAGACATGGGCGAATGTGAAAATCCGGCGCTCGCCGGCCGACAGCAGCTTCTTGCAGGCGAATTCCGGCGAGGTATGGAGATAGAGCGTCGCGCTCCCGCCATCCGAGCCGACCAGCTCCGTCGAGAAGGCGTGCAGATGCGTCTCGTTGCCAGGGGAAGCCTGTAGCGCCGCCGTATCGACCTCGACGAAATCGTCACCCGAAAAGAAGGCGCGCAACGCCGCCTGGATGCGGTTGCGGGCCAGCAGGAACGGCCGGCGATCGGCATGCACATGCGGCCGCCACCATTCGGAAGGCGAAACCGTTTCGGTCGGCGACGAAAGCTTTCTCATCGGTTCTGGTCGATTCCGTCTGGCAATTTCCGGGGTTTCGGGTTAGGAGCGCGCCACAATCCATACCGAGCGCTTCCGGACGGCCGTCCTTTAAAGCGCGATCCGACAAGATACAAGCAAGATACAGGGAAGTCTTATGGCAAAGGTCATCGCCTCTTCCGTCCGCAAGGGCAATGTGCTCGACATCGACGGCAGGCTCTATGTCGTGCTCACGGCGCAGAATTTCCATCCCGGCAAGGGCACGCCGGTCACCCAGATCGACATGCGCCGCATCTCCGACGGCGTGAAGGTCTCCGAGCGCTGGAAGACGACAGAGCAGGTCGAACGGGCCGTCGTCGAGGACATCAACTTCCAGTATCTCTACGAGGACGGCGAGGGTTTCCATTTCATGAACCCCGAGACTTACGACCAGGTCGTGGCCTCGGTCGACATGGTCGGCGACGACAAGGCCTATCTCATCGAGGGCATGACGGTCATCCTCTCCATCCATGAAGGCAACCCGATCGCCCTGCAACTGCCGCGCCACGCGACCTTCGAGGTCGTCGAGACCGAGCCGGTCACCAAGGGCCAGACCGCATCGTCCTCCTACAAGCCCGCCATGCTGTCCAACGGCGTGCGCACCAACGTGCCGCCGCATATCGAGGCCGGTACCCGCATCGTGGTCCTGACCGAAGACGGCTCCTACGTCGAGCGCGCCAAGAACTGACGCGGACGCGATCCGCGGAACCGATCCCGGCCCGCCCCTCGGCGGGCCGTTCTTTTCGTCTTCGATTTCCCGAAAGACATCCCGCACAGGCCATCCGGACGCAATAGCGGTCCTGACATCGGCCCGAGAACCGGAATTGGGCGATATCCGGGGCGTAAGGCTCCGACGTCGCGTCAGGAATGCGCCCAGTCCCAGTAAAGGCTGCGCGCCTTTCGGGCGACCGGGCCGAACTGGAAGTGCCGGTCGTCGAAGGCGATGATCGGTATGACCTTGTTCATGTTGCCGGTCGAGAAGATCTCGTCGGCGGCGCGGAAATCGTCGACGCCGAGCGTGGTCTCGTGAACCGCGACGCCCGCATGGCGCAGCAGGCCGATCACGCGCTGCCGGGTGATGCCGTTGAGGAAGGTGTCGTTCGGCACCGGCGTGAACACCTCGCCGCCCCGCACCATGAACACATTGGCCGTCGCCAGTTCCGCGACATTGCCCAGCATGTCGCAGGCCAGCGCGTTCTGGAAGCCTTTCACCTTCGCCTCGCGCAGCATCCGCGCATTGTTGGGATAGAGGCAGCCGGCCTTGGCATCCACCGGCATTACCTCGAGCGTCGGCCGCCGGAAGCGGGTGGTGGTGATGGTGATGCCTTTCGGCTCCGACATCGGAATCGCCTCGAGGCAGAGTGCGAATTCTGTCGTTTCCGGCTTGGGCACGATCAGGCTGCCCTCGCCTTCCTCAGCCCAGTACATCGGCCTTATATAGACCGCCGTACCGGGCTCGAACTTCTTGAGGCCCTCATGCGCGAGTCCCTCGATCTCGTCCCCCGAGAGCATCGGCGCGAGGCCCAGCGCGCGCGCCGAATCGTTGGCGCGCGCCGAATGCCGGTCGAGATCCGGCGTCACACCCTCGAAAAGCCGCGCACCGTCGAACACCACCGAGCCCAGCCATGTCCCATGCGAGGCCGCGCCGAGGATACGAACGTCGCCCTCGTGCCAGTCGCCCTTGAAATAGGTCCACATCGGTCTCGTCATCGCATCCTCCATTATCTTGCCGGGCCGCTCAGCTCTGCGTCGGCGCAAAGTTGGCGACCAGTTCATAGGCCTGTCCGGGATAGACCAGCCGCACCAGCGTCACATAGACGCCGTTCATCCGCGTCCGGCGCTCGATCTCGAGACAGGCCGTTCCTTCCGTGATTCCCAGCAGGACCGCGGTCCCGGCATCCGCGTCGATCGCCCGGATGCGATGTTCGGCGGCACTCCAGGGCACGCGCTCGATCAGCCACGGACCCGGCGCCGACTTGTCGAAGGCCTGCGCGGCGGCCTCGGGCACGGCGGCGAGATTGATCAGCCGCTCCTCGTAACTGAACGGCTTGCGCCCGGCGAAATGGCGGCATTCCAGCGCAAGCACCAGCGAGCCGGCCTTGAGATCGAG
The DNA here is from genome assembly GCA_020441805.1 of Rhizobiaceae bacterium. Classification (GTDB taxonomy): domain Bacteria; phylum Pseudomonadota; class Alphaproteobacteria; order Rhizobiales; family Rhizobiaceae; genus Rhizobium_E. The sequence continues at coordinate 6,003 of JAGRLJ010000218.1, read as the reverse complement.
CCGATCCCGCTCCTCGGCGCTCGCACGCCGCTGCACGCGTGTCAAAAGCTCGTAATCGTAACTCAGCCCGAGCGACTGGACCTCCGCCTTGATATCCCGGATCTCGAGCACGGCCGATTGCGCATGCGGCTGGGTGACGAAACTGCCGGACCGCTTGCGCCGCTCGATCAGGCCGCTCTTGGCGAGCTGCGACAGGGCCTTGTTCACGGTCATCCGCGAGCAGTCATACTGCGCGGCAAGTTCCATCTCGAAGGGAATGCGATGGCCGGGCGGCCATTCGCCGGAAAGGATACGCCCCTCGATGTCGCTCAGGATACGCTGGTGCAGCGACGGCGCGGAATCACTCATGGCTAGTTCGGAAGCGCGTGTCATGCGACGATGTTCGTTCTCCCGTCGGATTAGTCAAGGCCGATGAGCGCGCGGCGGCCACTCAGGCGGCCAGCAGCGCCCGCATCGCGCCGGAAAACCGGGCGGCGATCCGGTCCCGGTCGCGATGGCGGCCTTCCGAAACCACCTTGGTCCCATGGACCCAGACGCCATCCACCTTCATGCCCTCGGCGAAGATCCAGCTGTCGAGAACGGTGTCCCCGCGATAGCCCACATCGAAGACCGGCCTGAGGCTGACGAAATCGGCGGACATTCCCGCCGCGATGCCGGTTTCATGCATGAGCGCCCGCCCGCCGCCGGCCGCCGCGCGGTCGAACAGGGTGCGCCCGGTGGAACGGCCGTCCCGGGCGATGACGTTACGGGCGCGGTGCAGCGGCCTTTGCGAATATTCGAGCTGACGAAGCTCCGCGCCCACGCCGATCTGCACATTCGAATCCGAACCGACCGAGATCGCCCCGCCATGGTCGAGAAAGAGCGGCGCGGGAAAGAAGCCATCGCCGAGATTGGCTTCGGTCAGGGGGCAAAGGCCCGCGACGACCCCGCGACGCGCCATGGCGATGGTTTCCGCATCCGTCATATGCGTCGCGTGGATGAAGCACCAGCGGTCGTCCACGTCGGTCGTGTCGAGCAGGTATTCGACGGGCCGCCTGCCGGAGAAGGCGATGCAATCCTCAACCTCCTTCACCTGCTCGGCGATATGGATATGGATCGGACCGTCGAAGTCGAGCCGGCGAAGCTCGGCGATTTCCCCGGCCGTCGCCGCCCGCAGGCTGTGGGGGGCGATGCCCACCCTGGCTTGATTCAAAGTCCGAACCGCATCGCGCGCGGCCTCAAGCAATCGGCTGAAGCGACCGATATCGTTGATGAATCGCCGCTGGGTCTCGCCCGGCGGCAGGCCACCGAACTGCGAATGGGCGTAGAAGACCGGCAACAGGGTCAAGCCGATGCCCGTCGCTCCGGCTGCCGCGGCGATACGGACGGAATGTTCCGCGATATCGGCATATTCGCGACCATCCTTGTCGTGATGCAGGTAGTGAAACTCGCCAACGCGCGTGAAACCCGCCTCCAGCATCTCCACATAAAGCTGGCTTGCCACCGCTTCGAGCTGGTCGGGATCGAAATTCAGCGCGAACCGGTACATGAGGTCGCGCCAGCTCCAGAAATTGTCGCTGCCCGGACCCGGCATTTCCGTCAGTCCCGCCATGGCGCGCTGGAAGGCGTGGCTATGGATATTGGCCATGCCGGGCACCAGGATCGCATGGCGCTCGTCGCCGGCGGCCGGCTCCACATCCGCCGTCACGCTGGCGATCTTGCCCGCCTCCGTCACGATCCGCGCATTGGCGGCCCACCCTTCCGGCGTCAGGACCTGTTCCGCAAAAATCGACATGGCACTCCTCGAAACTGCTTGCATCTCACCCTATTATGTATATACATATTATTCGGAACTTGGGAAGGACATTTTATGGCGGAGCGGAATTCGGGCAAGATCACGGTCTGGCGCAATGCGCGGCTCGCCACGCTCGCGGCCGCGCGCCCGGGCCTCGGCGAGATCGAGCGTGGCGCCGTGGTGGCCGACAGCGACAGGATCGTCTTCGCCGGTCCGGAAGCGGAGGCCGTCATCCCGCTGGATGCGGAAATCGTCGATTGCGCCGGGCGCTGGATCACGCCGGGCCTGATCGATTGCCACACCCATCTGGTCCATGCCGGCAACCGCGCCCATGAATTCGAGCTTCGCCTCGAGGGCGCGACCTATGAGGAGGTCGCCCGCGCCGGCGGCGGCATCGTCTCCTCGGTACGGGCGCTGCGCGGCGCATCCGAAACGGAACTGGTCCGCCAGACCCTGCCGCGCCTCGATGCGCTGATGGCCGAAGGCGTGACCACGGTCGAGGTGAAATCCGGCTACGGCCTGGATCGCGAAAACGAGATGAAGTCGCTCCGCGCCGCCCGCGCGCTCGGCGAGGCGCGCCCGGTCACCGTCCGGGCCACGTTTCTGGGCGCGCATGCATTGCCGCCCGAGGCCGACGGCGACAAGGAGGCCTATATCGCCCGCGTCGTCGACGAGATGCTGCCGGCGATCCAGGCCGCCGGCCTCGCCGATGCCGTCGACGGCTTCTGCGAGGGCATCGCGTTCTCGCCCGACCAGATCGCACGGGTCTTCGATAGCGCGCATGCGCTCGGCCTTCCCGTCAAGCTCCATGCCGACCAGCTTTCCGATCTCGGCGGCGCGGCGCTCGCCGCCCGCTATGGCGCGCTTTCGGCCGACCATCTCGAATATACGAGCGAGGCCGGCGCCGCCGCGATGGCGAAGGCCGGAACGGTCGCGGTTATCCTGCCCGGCGCCTATTACTTCATCCGGGAGACGAAGAAGCCGCCCGTCGAGGCTTTTCGCAGGCACGGCGTCGCCATGGCGGTCGCGACCGACAACAATCCCGGCACTTCGCCACTGACCTCGCTGCTCCTGACCATGAACATGGCTGCGACCTTCTTCCACATGACGGTCGAGGAATGCCTTGCCGGCGTCACCCGCAACGCCGCGACCGCGCTTGGCCTGCAACACGAGACGGGAACGCTCGAAGCCGGCAAATGGGCCGACCTCGCCATCTGGGATATCGATCGCCCGGCCGAACTCGTCTACCGCATGGGTTTCAACCCGCTCTGGAAGCGGGTGTGGAGGGGGCAATGACGAACCAGGGTTTCATGGCTTTATCCCCCTCCGCCGACATAGGTCCGAACGTACAAGGAGCTCACGCATGACCATCACCCTCCATCCCGGCTCCGTCACGCTGGCCCAGCTCCAGGCGATCTACTGGAACGGCGAGAGCGCCCGGCTCGACCCGGCATTCGACGCCGCGATCGCCCGTTCCGCCGCCCGCATCGCCGAGATCGCCGGCGGCGACGAACCGGTCTATGGCGTCAATACCGGTTTCGGCAAGCTCGCTTCGATCAAGATCGCGGCCGAGGACACGGCGACCCTTCAGCGCAACCTGATCCTGTCGCATTGCTGCGGCCTCGGCGAACCGCTCGCTCCGGAAATCGTCCGCCTGATCATGGCGCTCAAGCTGGTCTCGCTCGGCCGCGGCGCCTCCGGCGTCCGCCTCGCGCTCGTCCGGCTGATCGAAGGCATGCTCGACAAGGGCGTCGTGCCGATGATCCCGGAAAAGGGTTCCGTCGGCGCCTCCGGCGATCTCGCGCCACTCGCCCATATGGCGGCGGTGATGATCGGCGAGGGCGAAGCCTTCTACCGGGGCGTCCGCATGCCGGGCGGCGAAGCGCTCGGGGCGGCCGGGCTCACCGCCGTGCGGCTCGCCGCCAAGGAGGGCCTGGCGCTGATCAACGGCACCCAGACCTCGACGGCGCTGGCGCTGGCCGGCCTGTTCCGCGCCCACCGCGCCTCGCAATCGGCGCTGATCACCGGTGCGCTTTCGACCGACGCGGCCATGGGTTCGTCGGCGCCCTTCCATCCCGATATCCACACCTTGCGCGGCCACAAGGGGCAGATCGACGCCGCCGCCAGCCTGCGCGCGCTGCTCGACGGCTCGGTAATCCGCGAAAGCCACATTACCGGCGACGAACGAGTCCAGGACCCCTATTGCATCCGCTGCCAGCCGCAGGTCGACGGCGCCTGCCTCGATATTCTCCGCTCCGCCGCCCGCACGCTGGAGATCGAGGCCAATGCGGTGACCGACAATCCGCTGGTGCTGGCCGACAATTCCGTCGTCTCCGGAGGCAATTTCCACGCCGAGCCGGTCGCCTTCGCCGCCGACCAGATCGCGCTCGCCATCTGCGAGATCGGCGCCATCGCCCAGCGTCGCGTGGCGCTCCTGGTCGATCCCGCCCTCTCCTACGGCCTGCCGGCCTTCCTCGCGAAGAAGCCGGGACTGAATTCCGGCCTGATGATCGCCGAAGTCACCTCCGCCGCGCTGATGAGCGAGAACAAGCAGATGTCGCATCCCGCATCGGTCGATTCGACTCCGACCTCTGCCAACCAGGAAGACCATGTCTCCATGGCCTGCCACGGCGCCCGGCGGCTCCTGCAAATGACCGAAAACCTCTTCGGCATCATCGGCATCGAAGCGCTCTCGGCCGCGCAGGGCATCGAGCTTCGCGCGCCGCTCGTCACCAGCCCCGAACTCGTCAAGGCCGTCGCCGCCGTCCGGAACGTCGTACCGTCGCTCGAGGTCGACCGCTACATGGCCGCCGATCTCGCCGCCGTCTCGAAGCTGATCGGCACCGACGGGCTCAATGCAGCGGTTTCGCCGGATATTCTGCCGGCGCTGGACAGTTGAGGCACCGAAGGCGATCCGGAACTCATCCCCCTCTGTCCCGCCGGACGAAGGGGGCGGCACCCGCGCCGCCGTCAGTTCGATAGCGTGATCGCAACCTGGCCGAATGCATCCCCCAACATCTCATCTCGACACACAAGAGGACCACCCGATGACCGATCCGCGCCACAATATCCGAGACATCCGTGCGCCCCGCGGCAACGCGCTGAATGCCAAATACTGGACGACCGAGGCGCCGCTTCGCATGCTGATGAACAATCTCGACCGTGAAGTGGCCGAGAACCCCAACGAACTGGTCGTCTATGGCGGCATCGGCCGCGCCGCGCGCACCTGGGCGGATTTCGACCGCATCGTCGCCTCGCTTCAGGGCCTGGAGGAAGACGAGACGCTGCTGGTGCAGTCCGGAAAGCCCGTCGGTATCTTCAAGACGCACCGGGATGCGCCGCGCGTCCTGATCGCCAATTCGAACCTCGTGCCGCATTGGGCCAACTGGGATCATTTCAACGAGCTGGACAAGAAGGGGCTGGCCATGTACGGCC
>JAGRLJ010000218.1:0-691 GCA_020441805.1 Rhizobiaceae bacterium | reverse complement strand
GCATGGGCGGCGCCCAGCCGCTCGCCGCCGTCATGGCCGGCGCCTCGTGCCTCGCGGTCGAGTGCAATCCCGACTCGATCGACTTCCGCCTCCGCACCCGCTATCTCGACGAGAAGGCGGAAACGCTCGACGAGGCGATGGCGATGATCGACGCCTGGACGAAAGCCGGTGAAGCCAAATCCGTCGGCCTGCTCGGCAACGCCGCCGAAATCCTGCCGGAGATGGTCCGTCGCGGCATCCGCCCCGATATCGTCACCGATCAGACCTCCGCGCACGATCCGATCAACGGCTACCTTCCCGCCGGCTGGACCATGGCCGAGTGGAAGGCCAAACGCGAAAGCGACCCCAAGGCCGTCGAGAAGGCCGCCCGCGCCTCGATGAAGGTGCATGTCCAGGCGATGCTCGATTTCTGGAATGCCGGCGTGCCCACGCTCGACTACGGCAACAACATCCGCCAGGTCGCCAAGGAAGAGGGCCTGGAAAACGCCTTCGACTTCCCGGGCTTCGTCCCGGCCTATATCCGGCCGCTCTTCTGCCGCGGCACCGGTCCGTTCCGATGGGCGGCCCTGTCCGGCAATCCGGAGGATATCTACAAGACCGACCAGAAGGTCAAGGAACTGACGCCGGGCAATACCCACCTGCATAACTGGCTCGACATGGCCCGCGAACGCATCGCCTTCCAGGGCCTGCC
>JAGRLJ010000217.1:5441-9526 GCA_020441805.1 Rhizobiaceae bacterium | reverse complement strand
CCGGCCTGATGAATTCGGTGCAGGATCTCGGCCGGCCGGGTTATCTCGACCAGGGCATCGGCCGGGGCGGGGCCATGGATCGTCCGGCGCTCGGGATCGCCAACCTGCTCGCCGGCAATGACGTGGGGGCGGCGGCGATCGAAGTGGCGGTCTTTCCTTTCCGGCTGCGGTTTCTCGCGCCGGTGGATTATGCCGTGACGGGGGCTCTCTGCTCCGCGCGCCTGAACGGCGCGGAGCTGCCGCCGTGGTGGTCGGGACCGGCCGGGGCCGGCGACGAGCTCCGCATCGATCCGCCGGGCGAGGGCGCGCGGGCCTATGTCGCGCTTGCCGGCGGCATCGACGTGCCGGAGGTGCTCGGCGCGCGCGCCACGGACCTCAAGAGCGTCTTCGGCGGGCTCGAAGGCCGCGCGCTGATGCGCGGCGACAGGCTGGCCCTCGGCGGCGCCCGTGGCACGCGCGTCTCCCCGTCCGGCCGGGCCGCCGATCCTTTCTATTTTCGCGGCCGCCTGGGCGGGATCGCCGGCGGCGCGCCGCTCGTCCTCCGGATCATGCCGGGCGCGGAGTTCGAAAGCTTCACGGGCGAGGCGCGCGAGGCGCTTCTCTCCGCCGAATTCACGGTCTCGGCCGACAACAACCGGCAGGGCATGCGGCTCGAAGGTCCGCTTCTCTCCCTGAGCCGCAAGCTCGAACTCTTCTCGCATGGCATCATGCCCGGCACGATCCAGGTGCCGCCGTCCGGTCAGCCCGTGATCCAGCTCGCCGAGGCCAATACCTGCGGCGGATATCCGAAGATCGGCCATGTGATCGAGCCTGATCTGTGGACGCTCGGGCAGGCGCCGCCGGGCGCGCGGATGCGGTTCGAGATCGTGCGCCGTGAGACGGCGGTGGCCGCGATCCGGGACGAGGCGTGGCGGCTGCGGCGCTTCGCCAACCTCCTGGCCGGGCAGTTCGCGGGGAAGGCAGGCTGACATGCGGGTAATATATCCGGTCGTGGTGGCGGGCGCGGGCCTGGTGGGAACCGCAATCGCGCGCGAGCTTTCGGCGCGCGGCGAGAAGGTCCTCCTGATCGACCGGCAGGAGCCCGGGCGCGGCACCTCCTATGGCAATATGGCGAGCATCGCGGTGAACGGCTTCGATGCCGTCTCGCGGCCCTCGACCTGGAAGAAGCTGCCCTTCTGGATGATGGACCCGCAGGCGCCGGTGACGGCCGACCCGCGCCATGCCGTGACGATGATTCCGTGGTTCCTGCGCTTCCTGGCCGCCGGCCGGCCGAAAAGGATCCGTGAGATCGAGAATGCCGGCGCGCGCTTCGCCACGCGTTCGCTCGCCGATATCCGCCGGCTGCTCGGGGAGATCGGTGCGCCGGAGCTTCTTTCCGAGGCGACCTGCCTCCAGCTCTACGAGACGGAGAAGGCATTCCGCGACGGCCGGGACAATCTCGACCTGATGGCGCGCCACGGGCTCGATTACGAAGTGCTGGAGGGCGACGCCATCCGCGCGCACGAGCCGCTTCTCAATCCGGCGATCGCCAAGGCGGTGCTTCTGCCGCAGAACCATTTCATCACCGATCCCCTCGGCTATGTCGCCCGGATGGTCGAGGATATGCGGCGGCGCGGCGGGGAATTTCTCGACGGGGACATGGCGCGCGTCGAGCGCGACAATCGCGGCGTGACCGCGATCGTTCTCAAGGACGGCCGGCGGATCGAGACGGACCGCCTGGTCGTCGCGGCCGGCATGGAAACGGCGGTCTTCGCGCGCGCCATGGGCGAGCCGATCCCGCTCGAGACCGAGCGCGGCTACCACACCCAGATCATGCCGCCGGGCGGGGCCGATCTCCGCTATTCGCTGATCTGGCCGGAGCGCGCCTTCATGGTGACGCCGACGGCGGGCGGTATCCGCGTCGGCGGATCGGTGGAAATGGCGGGCCTGACCCGCGCGCCCAACTGGCGGCGGGCGCGGATCCTGGTCGAACATGCCAGATTCGCGGTGCCCGCGCTCAAGGTCGAGAATATCACCGAATGGATGGGCCACCGCCCGGCGCTGCCGGACACGATCCCGATCCTGTCGGCATCCTCGACGACGAAGGGACTCTTCTACGCCACGGGTCACGGTCATCTCGGCCTCACCTATTCGGCGACGACGGGCATCGTCATGGCCGACCTGGTCATGGGCCGGACGCCGCCTGTCGGCCTCGAACCTTTCCGCATCGATCGCTTCTCGGGAATCGCGCCATGAGATGGAAACGTACGTTGCAGGTTGTGGATGTCCATTGCGAGGGGGAGATCGGCCGCGTCGCCACCGGTGGCGTGCCGAACATTCCCGGCCGGACCATCGCCGAGCAGCTCGCCCATATCAACGCCGTCGACGATTCCCTCCGCCGCTTCTGCTGTCTGGAGCCGCGCTCGGGGCCGCTCGGCTCGGTGAACCTCCTGGTGCCGCCGCGGCGCGAGGGGGCCGATGCCGGCTTCATCATTCTCCAGGCCGATCAGGCGCATGCCATGTCGGGTTCGAATGCGATCTGCGTCACGACGGCGCTGCTCGAGACCGGCATGGTGGAGATGCAGGAGCCGGAGACCGTGGTGATGCTCGACACGGCATCGGGCCTCGTCAAGGCGACGGCGGCCTGCCGAGATGGCCGTTGCGAGAGCGTGACGCTGACCATGCCCCCGTCCTTCGTGCATATGCTCGACCTGGAGGTCGGGATCGAGGATCTGGGGCGGATCAGGGTCGATATCTGCTATGGCGGCATTTTCTACGCCCTGGTCGATGCCGATTCCATCGGCACGCCGATCGGCAAGGCGAATGCGAGGGCGCTGGTCGATGCCGGCATGAAGATCAAGGCCGGGCTCAACCGCTCGCTGCGGGTGGAACATCCGGAAATCCCCGAGATCAACGGCATATCCTATGTCATGTTTCGCGGCGAGGAGCCGGACGGCGCGGTCAGGACCTGCACAACCATGTGGCCCGGCCGGGTGGACCGTTCGCCCTGCGGCACCGGCAGCTCCGCCAATCTCGCGACGCTGCATGCGCGAGGGAAGGCGAGGGTCGGCGATGTCTTCACCTCGCGTTCGACCATCGGCACCGAATTCAAGGTCGGGCTCTCGGCGGTCACGGAAATCGCCGGCCGGCCGGCGATCATTCCCACCATCACGGGACGGGCCTGGACTTTCGGCCTGACCCAGCTCGCGCTCGACCCCTTCGACCCGACGGCGGAAGGCTTCGCCGTCACCGATGTCTGGGGGCCGGAGGCGGGGGAAATCCGGTAGAGGATCCCCGTCCTGTTTCCCGCGTAACTCCGTTTGCCGCCGGATTCCGGCATCATGCCGGCAGTGCCCAGGCCGTGGGCGCGAATAGACACCTTGCAAAAGACGTCTGTTCGGCAATAGTCTTTACGAGAGTTCCAAGGAGGCTCGGCACCATGGACGGCATCAGGTCTTTCTATGTCAATCGGAGTTTCACGCGGCGCGAGGCCCTCGGTCTCGCGGGAACGCTGGCGCTCGCGACCGCGCTGCCGGCGTGGGCGTCCAACGAGATCGGTCAGGTGATCGACGTCAAGGGCGACGTGATGAAGACCCAGAACGACATCGAGACGGCGGTCAAGACCGGCGCCCCTCTGGTCAACAACGACCTCGTGGCCACGGGCAAGAAAAGCTTCGCCTCGATGCTGCTGGGCTCGGAGACCAAGATCATCATGGGCGAGAATACCGAGGTGCTGCTTGACAGCTTCCTCGCCGAACAGGGCGGCACGATCGAACTCGTCTCGGGCGACATGGTCTTCGACCGGCCGGAAGGCACGCCGAAAATCGACCTCACCATCCGCACCACCTTCGGCCAGATCGGCGTGCGCGGCACCAAGTTCTTCACCGGCAAGAGCCGCGGCAGCTTCGCGGTCTTCGTCGAGCACGGGCTTGTCGAGGTGAAGAGCGGCGAAACGCTGCGCAAGGTCGGCCCCGGCGAGGGGGTGGATATCGCCACCGACGCCAAGACCCGCTCGCTTTTCGGCGGCGACATGTCCGAGACCCGGAAATGGGGCAAGGGCCGCATCGAGGAAGCCTATAAGAGCGTCGGCCTGCTCTGATCGCGCC
>JAGRLJ010000217.1:0-5345 GCA_020441805.1 Rhizobiaceae bacterium | reverse complement strand
GCCCGAGCATGACGTAAAGGGGTTTGTCAGCGATCTGGAGGCCGGCTTGTCCGGCCGTTTTTTTGTCTGTCGCGAAAAGAGGGTCCCGGATAAAGCAAGACCGTCATGGCCGGAGGGCGGTGCCATGACGGTCTCGTATAACGCGGAACAAAGAATAGGGGCGTCTTTGTCTCCGCATCTCCGGGCCGGCGGGGGACGGGCCATGCCCGGAACAGGTGGTCAAGGGGCGACGACCACCTTCATGTGCCATCTGGGTCTTCAAATGTGGCATTTCAATGAAGCAAAAATGCCACGCGGATTAAAAAACATTAATGTGAAGCGCCGTGAAGTCGCGTTCCCGCGACTCGGATAACGAAGCCCTAATTTTCCGCCGACATGTGCCCGTTCGAGACGGCGAAGAATTGCGCGCGGCCGCCGAGCGCCGAGAAAAGATCGCGGTCGGTGCCCGTCATGAAGGCCTGTCCGCCGAGTTCGTCGATGAGGTCGAAAAGGGAGCGCCGGCGTTTTTCGTCGAAATGGGCGGCGATCTCGTCGAGAAGCAGGACCGGCGCGAAACCGGTGAGATTGGCTGTCAACCGGGCCTGGGCGAGGATCATGCCGGTCAGCAGCGCCTTCTGCTCGCCCGTCGAGCAGCGGGCGGCATCCATCGCCTTGCCGAGATGGGTGACGAGAAGATCGGCGCGGTGCGGACCCTGAAGGGTGCGGCCCGCCGCCCGGTCCGCCAGGCGGCCGGATTCCAGCATGCCGAGATAGCGGTCCTCGAGATCGATCGCGGCGGCGCCCGAGGCGTCGTCGAGGAAATTGGCGAGCGTCAGCCCGGCTGCGGGGAAGGCGCCGCGGCTGCCCTCCGCGCCGAGCCGTGAAAGCAGCCGGATCATCTCGCTCCGGGCAAGCGTCATCGCCACGCCGAGGCTCGCCATCTGGGTCTCGATGCCCGAAAGCCAGGCCGTGTCGCCCGGCCGTTCCTCGAGCAGGCGGTTGCGCATTCTCATTGCCCGGTCGAAATCGGCGGCGCGGCGGCCATGGGCGGGATCGAGCGACAGGACCAGCCGGTCCAGGAAGCGGCGGCGGTCGGCGGCTGGGCCGATGAAGAGGCCGTCCATCGACGGCGTCAGCCAGAGAACCCGCAGATGATCGAGAAGCTCGTCGGACGACCTAGCCTCCGTGCCGTTGATGCGCACCTTGCGGCTTCCCGCATCGGCGCCGGGACCGGTTCCCGTGCCGATCTCGACTTCGCCCTCCATGCCCCCGATCTGGGCGAAGATCGAGAAGCCGGCCTCCGTTCCGGCCCGGACCGCGTCGGCATAGACCGCCCGGCGCAGGCCGCGTCCGGGCGACAGCAGCGAAAGCGCCTCGAGCAGGTTCGTCTTTCCCGACCCGTTCTCGCCGGCAAGCACGACATGGCGGCCGTCGGATACGAGCGTCGTGGTTTCGTAGTTCCGGAAGGCGGTGAGCTTGACGCTGTTGATCGTGACCCGGCCGGTCATGGCCTCGCTTCGGTTTTGTGATTCGGGAGCCTTGCGATTGTCTAGAGCATGGCGGGCGGAAATGTGCAGCGGTTTTGCGTCAGGGGCAGGCGAAAAATCAAGCCCCGATACGCAGGACATGTGTGGCGGCGGGCTTCTCGGCCCGCAAGACGATTTCGTCGCGAAAAGCGACAGTTCGTTCGAATTTTACATGTCCGTTTGAGGGGATGGCAGGGGAAATCGCGATAGTGTCTTCCCGAACGAGACGGCGGTCGCCGGGCCGCCCCCGGAACGGATCGGTCCGCCCCCGGGAAGTGGACTTTCAAAATGCCGCACGCCTTGTCCCTGGCTGGCGGACAGCCTCCCCGGCGCCGAAAAGCGCCGGGGTTTTTTCTTTCCGGCCGTCAGTCGCGGCGCACCTGCCGGACCCAGGCGCGGGCGATCGCGAGCCCGGCCTCGTCGGCCGTCGGGCCGTCCGCTGCCGCGCGCGCCTCGTATCCGGCGAGCCAGCCCGGCATCATCCCTTCCACCGTGGACGCGAAATTGCGGTTCCAGTGCTCGACCACGGCGCGGCTGGCCTCGAAATGGAACTGCGTGCCATAGGATGCCCGGCCGATACGGAAGCACTGGTTCTCGGCGGCGTCGTTGCGCGCGAGATGCACCGCGCCCTCGGGCAGGGTGAATGTATCGCTGTGCCATTCGAAGATCGGGAATTCCCGATCGACGGCGGCGAAGACCGGGTCGGCGCGGCCTTCGTCGGTCAGGGCCACGCGATGCCAGCCGAATTCGCGCGTCTGTCCGAGAACGTTCCGGCCGCCATGGGAGCGGGCCAGCAGCTGGCAGCCGAGGCAGATGCCGAGCACTGCCTTGTCCTCGTCGCCGAAGCGCTTCATCAGCCGCGCGAGATCCGGCAGATAGGGATGGTTGTGGTCGTCGAGCGCATTCTGTTCGCCCCCGAGCACGACGACGCCGTCGAAGCCCTCCGTTCCGTCCGGCAGGGCATCGCCGTTCCAGGGTCTGGTCCAGACCTGCTCGGCGCCGGCCTCGTCGAGGGCGACGGCCACCTGGCCCAGGGCGGTATCGGGAAAGTTCTCGACAATCAGAATGCGCATGGAATCTCTTCGATCGACAGGGAGGGTTCGCGCCGGACATTATCCGAAGATCGGCCAAAGCCAAACCTCGGCGGCAAGCAAAATCGCGATCCCCCTTGCCACTTTTTGCGGGCAATGCCTATGATCCCCGTGCAGGTCAGGGAGCAGAATCCGTCCATGAGCAAGAGAGCCAGCCGACTCGACGACGCCGCCCGCGCCGGCTGGCTCTATTATGTCGCGGGCAACACTCAGGACCAGATCGCCGCCAAGCTGGGCGTCTCCCGGCAGTCGGCGCAGCGGCTTGTGTCGCTGGCGCGGTCGGAAGGCCTGGTGCGGGTGCAGATCGACCATCCGATCGCCAATTGCCTGGAGCTTTCCTCGGCGCTTCGCGACCGTCTCGGCCTGAAATATGTCGATGTGACGCCGACCGATCCGGGGTCGGATTCGACCATAACCGGCGTCGCGGAGGCGGCGAGCGCCGAAATCGAGCGCTGGCTGCGCCGCGAGGAGGCGGTGATCATCGCCATGGGAACGGGTCGGACGCTGAAGGCCGCCGTCGAGCTCCTGCCGCGCATGGAATGTCCGCAGCACAGGATCGTGTCGCTGACCGGCAATATCGCGCCGGACGGATCGGCGGCCTATTACAACGTCGTCTTCACCATGTCGGACTCGGTCAATGTCCGATCCTTCCCGATGCCGCTCCCCGTCATCGCCACGTCGAGCGGCGAGCGCGAGATGCTGCATGCCCAGGCGATGATCCGCCCGACGCTGGAGCTCGCCGCCCGGGCCGATGTCACCTTCGTCGGCATCGGCGACCTCACGGAGGACGCCCCGCTCTTCGTCGACGGCTTCATCACGCGCGGCGAACTCGCGGCCCTTCGCTCGGCGGGCGCGGTGGGCGAGATCGTCGGCTGGTCCTATGACGCGGCCGGCCTGTTCATCGGCGACATCACCAACGAGCGCGTCGCCTCCGCGCCGATCCCGTCGCGCCGGACATCCCTCGTCATCGCCGCCGCCAAGGGCGAGCGCAAGTTCCCCGGCATCGCCGGCGCGATCCGCGGCGGGCTGGTCAATGGCCTGATCACCGACGAGGCCACGGCCGGGCATTTGCTCCGGACTCTCTGAACTCCGCTATTCCAGTATTTCCGGCATCTTGCCCCGACGTTGGTCGCGTTGCGACGCAGCAACGATTCCGCTTGACACTTTTGCGAAGATTCGAGTAAATGCCCAAGAGCATAGCATTTGCTCAGATTGCTTCTGGGAGGAAGACCTCATGACCTTGAAAACCCTTTTGCTGGGTGCCGGTACGGCGCTCGCCCTGTCCGGCATGGCGCATGCCGAGACCATCACCATCGCGACCGTCAACAATGGCGACATGATCCGTATGCAGAAGCTGACGGACGAGTTCACCAAGGCCAATCCGGACATCCAGCTCGAATGGGTGACGCTGGAAGAGAACGTGCTGCGCGAACGCGTCACCACCGACATCGCCACCAAGGGCGGTCAGTATGACGTGATGACCATCGGCACCTACGAGGTTCCGATCTGGGCCAAGCAGGGCTGGCTGCTGCCGCTCGACAATCTCGGCGCCGACTATGATGTCGATGACCTGCTGCCCGCCATCCGCGGCGGCCTGTCGATGGACGGCAAGCTCTATGCCGCGCCGTTCTACGGCGAGAGCTCGATGGTCATGTACCGCAAGGACCTGATGGAAAAGGCCGGGCTGACCATGCCCGACGCGCCGACCTGGGATTTCATCGCCGATGCGGCGCGCAAGATGACCAACCGCGACGAGGGCATCAACGGCATCTGCCTGCGCGGCAAGGCTGGCTGGGGCGAGAACATGGCCTTCCTGACCGCCATGTCCAACTCCTTCGGCGCGCGCTGGTTCGACGAGAACTGGAAGCCGCAGTTCGACCAGCCCGAATGGAAGAACACGCTCGACTTCTACGTCAAGCTGATGAACGACGCCGGTCCGCAGGGCGCCTCGTCCAACGGCTTCAACGAGAACCTCGCGCTCTTCCAGCAGGGCAAGTGCGGCATGTGGATCGACGCCACCGTCGCCGCTTCCTTCGTGTCCAATCCGAAGGATTCGACCGTCGCCGACAAGGTCGGCTATGCGCTGGCGCCCGACAACGGTCTCGGCAAGCGCGGCAACTGGCTCTGGGCCTGGACGCTCGCCATTCCGGCCGGCTCGCAGAAGGCCGACGCGGCGGAGAAGTTCATCGCCTGGGCGACCTCGAAAGCCTATCTCGAACTCGTCGCCTCCAAGGAAGGCTGGGCCAACGTTCCTCCGGGCACGCGCACCTCGCTCTATGAGAACCCGGAATACCAGAAGGCGGCTCCCTTCGCGAAGATGACGCTCGATAGCATCAATTCCGCCGATCCGACCAAGCCGACCGTCAAGCCGGTTCCCTATGTCGGCGTGCAGTTCGTGGCCATTCCCGAGTTCCAGGGTCTCGGCACCACGGTGGGTCAGCTCTTCTCGGCGGCGCTGGCCGGCCAGATGAGTGTCGACGATGCGCTCGCCCAGGCACAGGATGTCGCCACCCGCGAAATGACCCGCGGCGGCTACATCAAGTAATACGTCTCCCAAGGACGTGTCTTGGCCGTCCGGTCCCGTCCGGGCGGCCCCTTTGAAGACGAGCGGATGATCGCCGGCTGGCGGCTTCGCGCGGCATTCCCGACAATGAAACAGTGACGAAGGACGCAAGGCCGATAACCCCGATGAGACGGGGCCGGCGCGCGAGGGAGGATCACGCCATGGCGACGCAGCAAACGAGGACGT
>JAGRLJ010000021.1:14714-20382 GCA_020441805.1 Rhizobiaceae bacterium | reverse complement strand
CTCCTCCGCCGACAATCCCGCCGCCAGCAATCGTTCCACGCGCTTCGCATGCGTCTTGCGGCTGCCGAGCGCGCCGATATAGAAGCATCGCGCCCGAAGCGCGGCGGCGATCGGATGGTCGTCGATCTTCGGATCATGCGTGACCGCGACCAGCGCCGTATAGGCATCGAGCGGCGCCGACGCCAGCACGTCTTCCGGCCAGTCCGCCACGAGATCCACCCCGGCGAATCTCTCCGGGGTCGCGAAAGCCGTTCGCGGATCGATCACGCGAATATCGAAGCCCGCGAGCACGGCCATGCCGGCCAGCGCCTGCGAAATATGCACCGCGCCGATAACGACGATCCGCGGCGGTGGAATCTGCGCGTTGAGGAAGAGCCGCCGGCCGTCCTCCGTCTCCAGGACACCCGACCGGCCGGTCCGATAGGCTTTCGCGACAGCCTCCCGGAGATCCGGGCGGCTCTCGCCGCCCTCCACCTCGACAAGGCTCTCGCCCGTGCCGAGATCGGTGATCAGCAGGGCCGCGCGCCGCGCGCGCCGCGCCTCGTTGAGAATGGCAAGATCGGACAGCTGCATCAGGCGACCCTTTCGACATAGACCGCGATCCGGCCGCCGCAGGACAGGCCCACGCGCCACGCCGTTTCGTCGGCGACGCCGAATTCCAGGAGCTTCGGCGAACCGGACGCGATCACCTCCAGCGCCTCGGCGATGACGGCGCCCTCGACGCAGCCGCCGGAGACGGAACCCTCGAAATGCCCGGACGCATCGATCACGAGATGGCTGCCGACAGGTCGCGGCGCCGAGCCCCAGGTCTCGATCACGGTGGCGAGCGCGACGTCGCGGCCGGCGCGTTTCCAGTCTTCGGCGATGTCGAGCGGCTGGCGGAGTTCGGGCATGACGGCCTCCTCAGAGAAAGCGGCGCGGATCGGCCTCGCCGCCGCGGCCCGCCGCCAGCGCCTTCGCCAGATCGCCTATGGCTTCAAGATTGTGCACGGCGCGCAATTCGTCAACATGCGGCAGCATCGCCCGCACGCCCCGCGCCCTCGGCTCGAACCCTTCGAAACGCAGCAGCGGGTTGAGCCAGATCAGCCGCCGGCAGGAACGCTGCAACCGATCGGTCTCATGGGCGAGCAAGGCCGCGTCGTCGCGTTCGAGCCCGTCGGTGATCAGCAGCACGATCGCGCCCTGGCCCAGGACCCGTCGCGACCAGAGCCGGTTGAACTCCTGCAATGTCGCGCCGATCTGCGTTCCACCCGACCAGTCCTTGACCGTGTCGGAGCAGATCGCGATCGCCTCGTCCGGATCGCGGTGGCGCATGGCGCGGGTGACATTGGTGAGCCGCGTGCCGAAGAGAAAGGTATGCACCCGCCGGCGCCGCTCCGTCAGGACATGCATGAAATGCAGGAAGATGCGGGTATATTGACTCATCGAGCCGGAAATGTCGGCGATGACGACGAGCGGCGGATGGATCTCACGCCGCCGCCGCCATTTCGGCAGGATCAGCGCGCCGCCCATGCGCATGGCGCCCCGCAGCGTGGCGCGCGGATCGATCCGCCCCGGCCGGGTCGACGTTTCGAATCGGCGCGTCGCCACCTTGTCCATCGGCAATATGAGCCGCTCCATCTCGCGCCGGGCCTCGGCGAGCTCCGCCGCGCTCATCTGCGCGAAATCCAGCTTGCGCAGCACCTCCCGGCCGGAGACCGAGAGCCGCGCATCGATTTCGATCTCGTCCCGCTCCCGGTCGCGTTCCGGCCGTTCGGCATGAAGCGCATCCGCCACGCGCGAGGCGGCCGTCTTCGGTTTTTCCTTCTCGCCCACATCCGGCGTCATGCGGGACAGCATCTGGATCAGCTTGCCCTCGAAATCGCGGACCCGCCAGAAAATATCGAAGGCCTCGTCGAAGACCGCCTTGTCCTCATGCCGTTTGACGAAGTTGCAGAAAAGCGCTGTCCGAAACTCGTCGCGGGATCCTACCCCGATCGCATCGACGGACTCGATGGCGTCCCTGATCGCGCCAGGCCCGATCTTCAGCCCCGCCCGGCGCAGGACGCGGCCGAAATGAACGATATTGTCGGCGAAACGGCCTTGGCTGGACACCCTCACCCCACCGCCCGCAATTCCGCCCTCACCTCATCGAGCGTCCTGCGTCCCTCCGAGCCCTGTATCCGCGCGATGTCGTCCTGATATTTGAGCAATGCGCCGATCGTGTCCGAAATCGTCTCGGGATCGAGCGCCATCTTGTCGAGCTCCGTCAGCGCGGTGGCCCAGTCGATCGTCTCGGCAATGCCGGGATTCTTGAAGAGGTCGAGCGTCCGCAGCTTCTGCACATAGGCGACGATCTCGCGCGACAGGCGTTCGTTGCAGCCGGGCACCTTGCGCCGGATGATCTCCAGCTCCAGCTCGAGGCTAGGATAGTCCACCCAGTGATAAAGGCAGCGGCGTTTCAGCGCGTCATGCACTTCACGGGTCCGGTTGGTCGTGATGATGACGATCGGCGGTTCGTCGGCCTTGATCGTGCCGAGCTCGGGGATGGTCACCTGGTAGTCGGACAGGATTTCGAGCAGAAAGGCCTCGAAGGCCTCGTCGGTGCGGTCGAGTTCGTCGATCAGGAAGACGGGCGCGCCCCGTTCGGCGGCCGAGAGCGCCTGGAGAACCGGTCGGCGGATCAGGTGCTTCTCCGAGAATATATCGCCTTCGAGCCGCGAACGATCCCGGATGCCCTCGGCTTCGGCCAGCCGGATCTCCAGCATCTGGGCGGGATAGTTCCACTCGTAGACGGCGGAGGAAACGTCCAGCCCCTCATAGCATTGCAGGCGGATCAGGTCGCGTCCCAGCGCCCTGGCCAGGACCTTGGCAATCTCGGTCTTGCCGACGCCGGCATCCCCTTCGAGGAAGAGCGGCCGCCTGAGCTTGAGCGCCAGGAACAGCACGGTGGCGAGCGGCCGGCCGGCGAGATAGTCGTGCGCCTCCAGCAGCGCGACCGTTTCATCGATCGAGCGAGGCATGTCTGTCTTGGAATTCTCGGTCATCGTCACTCCCGGAGACGCGGTCGGCATCGCGCGTGGAGCTTATAGCGTCCGGTAGGAGCGGTCCATATAGACCAGCGCCGGATCCTGGGCGCCCAGTCGCAAGGCTGCGACTTCGCCGATCATGATCGTATGGGTGGCGTGGGGCACGAGCTTGACGATCCGGCAATCATAGGTCGCGACCGCATCGACCAGCGCCGGAGCGCCGGTTACCAGCGTGTCCCAGTTGCCATGGGCGAAGCGCGCCTCCATCGTGAGCTTCTCCAGCCCCGAAAAGGCGTGGCTCAGCGGCTGGTGACGCGCGGCGAGCGAATTGAGCGCGAATATGCCGCTCTCGAAGAAGATATCGTTCTTCTCGTTGTTGTGGTTGAGGCAGACGAGAATCGTGGGCGGATTGTCCGAAACGCTACAGGCGGCGGTCACCGCCACGCCGCGACGTGTGTCTCCCAGGGCAGTCGTGACCAATTGCACATGGCCGGCATAGCGCGCCATGGCATCGCGATAGAGTTTTCCGTCGGCGACCGACAGTTCCGCCAGATTCCGCTTGAGCATGTCGGGTTCTATATAGGAGAGGCGTTGAGAAAGTCGAAATATCGTCCTGAAAATTTTCACGCTGCACCGGCTTCGGGCAATGCGGGATGCAGGCTTGCCAACAGGCCGTTCGTCGCTACAGTCGCGCCATGGAAACGACGGTCCCCACCCTGCGCGCATTTCGGAACATTGCCCTCGCCCTGTCGCTCGCGGCGGGCGCCGGCATGCCGGTCCATGCGGCCGGCCTGAAAATCGCCGTCGTCGCCCCCGACGGCGGAAACCTCCAGGTTCTCGGCGACCAGATCCGTCTCGGCGCGGAATTCGCGGCGCGCGGCAAGGCCGAGATCGTGCCGGTCGGCGAGAGCTGCGCCGAGGGTTCGGGCGCGACGCTCGCGGCGGAGATCGTGAAGACGGGCGCGGTCGCCGCGATCGGCTTTCTCTGCACCGAATCGCTGGCCGGCGGGCTCCCCGTGCTGGCGGCAGCGCGAATCCCCGCCATCACGCTGTCCATTCGCTCGGATGTGCTGATGCAGGACGCGCTCAAGAAGAAATGGCCTTTCTTCCGGCTGGCGCCCTCGACCGGGGCGGAGCGCGACGCCGTGGCCGAGGCGATCTTCAGCCACTGGAAGGACAAGCCCTTCGCCCTGCTGGACGACGGCACGATTCTCAGCCGCGAAATGACGGACGCCGTGCGCCAGATCCTCGAACAGAAGGGCATGTCGGCCGCCTTCATCGACAATTTCCGGCCCGCCCAGGAGGTCCAGACCCAGTTGATCCGACGGCTGAAGAAAGCCAATGTCACCCATGTCTTCGCCGCGTCCGACCGCAACGACATGTCGATCCTCGCGCGCGACGCCAAGGCTGCCGGCATTCCCCTCGTCTTCATGGGAGGCGACGCGCTCCAGGGCATGAACCAGCCGGTGCCGCTCGAAGCCGGAGTCCTTGCCGTCACCCTGCCGAACCCCGCAACCATGGCGCCGGCCAGGGCCGCCGTCGAACTCATGCAGAAGGACGGGAAAATTCCGGAAGGCTATGTTCTTCCTGCTTATTCCTCGGTCGAGATCGTTCTCGATGCCAGCGAGATCGCCGATGGCAGTGGCGCACCGCTCGCCGATGCCCTGGCCGGAACGCCGTTCTCCACCGCGCTTGGCACCGTCGAATTCGGCCAGGATCACGAACTGGCCGTCAATCCCTACCGCATGCTCGTCTGGGACGGCAACGCCTTCGCCGCGCCGGAGGATTCGCCATGAGGGCCGGCCCGCGAAACACGATCGCCGATGTCGGCGGATTGCGGGTCGGATGCGCCGAGGATCGCCGCCTCAAGTCCGGCGCCACCGCCGTCCTGTGCGACGTGCCGGCCGTGGCCTCGGCGCAGGTGCTGGGCGGCGCGCCCGGCACGCGGGAAACCGACCTGCTCGAACCGCATCATACGGTTCAGACCGTCGACGCCGTCTTCCTCTCCGGAGGCTCCGCCTTCGGCCTCGACGCGGGCACGGGCGTCCAGGCGGCGCTTCGGGAGGACGGACGCGGCTTCGCGGTCGGCCCGGTCCGCGTCCCGATCGTCCCGGGCGCGATCCTGTTCGACCTGATCAATGGCGGCGACAAGCGATGGGACCGCTATTCGCCCTATCGCGAGCTCGGCTATCAGGCGGCGCGCAACGCCGCCCTCGACTTTCCGCTGGGGTCAGCGGGCGCCGGCACCGGAGCACTGACAGCCGGACTCAAGGGCGGGCTGGGCTCGGCCTCCGCCGTGCTCGACACCGGCATCGTCGTCGGCGCGCTCGCGGCGGTCAACGCGCTCGGCTCGGTCACCTTCGGTTCGAGCCGCCATTTCCGAGCCGCGCCGGAGGAGATCGGCGACGAATTCGGCGGCCTCGGCCTGCCCGGCGCGCTGCCCCCGGACGCGGCCGCGATCCGGACGAAGATGAATCTCGGCCAGCCCGAAGATGCCAACACGACCATCGCCGTTGTCGCCACCGACGCCGTTCTGGGCAAAGCCGAATGCAAGCGGCTCGCCATGGCCGCGCATGACGGCTTTGCCCGCGCGATCTGGCCGAGCCATACGCCGATGGATGGCGATATCGTCTTCGCGCTCGCGACGGGCGTCTCCGGCC
>JAGRLJ010000021.1:0-14617 GCA_020441805.1 Rhizobiaceae bacterium | reverse complement strand
GGCGATGTCATGCCCTGCTTCCGATAGCGGTTTCCTGCCCCGAAGCACCAGCGCGAGATCCCGCCGCCGCCAACGCCCCTTGCCGGAGCCATGAAAATAGGCCGCAGGCCTTAACCGACCACCGGAAGCGTTGTATGCATGTTCCGTCAAGGGACCCGCGACCGGGCGATCCGCGCCGCGGGCGAACCTCACGCAAACCGCATCGGAGGATTCATGCACCCGACCATGGCCATGCGCCTGAAGATATTCGCCGCCGCGTGCCTTTTCCTCGGCTCGCCCGCGCTCGCCGTCGCCGATCCGACCGGCGTCTATCGGGTGGAGGGCCGCAATGCCGACGGCGGGGACTATATCGGCACGGTGCGCGTCGAGCGCACAGGCGAAACCTATAGCGTGATCTGGACTATCGGCGGCTCGGAATTCGTGGGCACCGGACTGGGCGCGAAATTCATCGGCGACAGGTTCCAGATGGGGCCGGCCAGCCCGGAGGACACGGCGATCTCGGTCGGTTACGTCTCCGGAAAGTCGTTCGGCATGGCCATGTATTTCCAGCAGCCGGATGGCCGGTGGCAGGGTATCTGGACCTATGGCGGCTCGGACAAGGCCTCCTACGAGGACTGGGTCCGGTGAGCGGCGCATCGAAAGGAATGACGGGGAAAGGAATGACGGGTGACGGCTGAGATCTTCGTCGATGCCGACGCCTGCCCGGTCAAGCCGGAAATCCTGAAGGTGGCGGAACGCCACGGCCTTCGCGTGACGCTGGTCGCCAATTCCGGGCTCCGGCCGTCGCGCGACCCGATGGTGCGCAATATCATTGTCTCCGCCGGCTTCGACGCCGCCGACGACTGGATCGCCGAGAATGCCGACAAGGACGACATCGTGGTAACGGCCGACGTTCCGCTCGCCACGCGCTGCGTCGCCAGGGGCGCTCATGTGACCGGCCCGACCGGCCGCGTCTTCGACAGCACCAATATCGGCATGGCGTCCGCCATGCGCGATCTCGGCCAGCATCTTCGGGAGACCGGCGAGAGCAAAGGCTACAATGCCGCCTTCACCCAACGCGACCGTTCCGCCTTCCTCGAAACGCTGGACCGGCTCTGCCGCCGGGCAAAAACCGGAAGCGGCTGAGATGCCGCGTTTCCACATGTCGATACTTGCGTTATGACAAGACCATGAACCATATCCTTCTCGTTGCCGCCGGCGGCGCTCTCGGCTCCGTCCTGCGTTATCTCACCGGCCTCTTCGCGCTGCGCTGGCTCGGTCCCGGCTTTCCCTGGGGCACGATCGCGGTCAATATCGCCGGCGGATTCGCCATCGGCCTCTTCGCCGAACTGATCGCCCGCCGTTTCGACGGTTCGGCCGAGCTTCGTATCTTCATCGTCACCGGCATATTGGGCGGTTTCACCACCTTCTCCGCCTTCTCGCTCGAAGTCACGGCCATGACGGAACGCGGAGATTACGCCATGGCCGGCGCCTATGTCGTCTGCTCGCTCGTGATTTCCGTCGCCGCGGTCTTCGCGGGGCTGGCATTGGTGCGCGCCTTGCTCTAAAGCCGCCGGGAAAGGATTTCTCGATGGCAGGCGTTGAACACAGGCGGGTTTCCGGCGACGAGGCGGGCATGCGGCTCGACCGCTGGTTCAAGGTCCATTATCCGGGCCTGGGCTTCGGTGCGCTGCAAAAGCTGCTGCGCTCCGGACAGATCCGCGTCGACGGCGGCCGCGCGAAATCCGACAGCCGCGTGCAGCCCGGCCAGACGATCCGCATTCCGCCGATGAATGTCGATGAAAAGGGCGCGGGCAAGCCGCTCTCGGGCAAGGAACTCTCGCATTCCTCCGACCACGAACTCCTGTCCCGCATGGTGCTCTTCGAGGACAAGAAGGTCATCGTACTCAACAAACCGCATGGCCTTCCCGTGCAGGGCGGCTCCGGCGTCCATCGCAATATCGACAAGATGCTGGAGGCCTGGACGAGCCCGAAGGGCGAAAAGCCGCGCCTCGTCCACCGGCTCGACCGCGACACGACCGGCGTCCTGGTGATCGCCCGCACCCGTGGCGCGGCCCAATCCCTCACCGCCGCCTTCCGCGAGCGCGATACCAAGAAGACCTATTGGGCGCTGGTCAAGGGCGTGCCGCGTCCGGCCGAAGGCAAGGTCTCGACCTGGCTGGTCAAGGAGCAGACCCCGGACGGCGACCGGATGCGGGTGGCCAGGCACGGCGAGGATGGCGCCGACCACGCCGTCTCCTATTTCCGGGTGATCGAACAGGCCGGCCAGAACCTCGCCTGGCTGGAAATGGAGCCCTATACCGGCCGCACGCACCAGCTCCGTGTCCACGCCGCCCATATCGGTCATCCGATCATCGGCGATCCGAAATATTTCGAGGCCGAGCCGGGCTGGACCTTTCCCGGCGGCATGCAGAACAAGCTGCATCTCCATGCCCGCCATATCGACGTGCCCCATCCCGACGGCGGACGGCTGCGCGTGACGGCGCCCCTGCCCCCGCATATGGTGCAGAGCTGGAACCTGCTCGGCTTCGACGAGGAAAGCGGTGGAGACTTCGACGCATGAAACTCGCTCTCTTCGATTGCGACGGCACCCTTGTCGATTCCGGCCGGCTGATCCATGAGGTCATGATCCGCACCTTCGAGCATCACGGCCACGAGCGCCCGCATTACGACGCCACCAAGTCGATCATCGGACTGACGCTCGACACGGCCATCGCCCGCATCATGGGCGTCGAGGTGGACGACCATATCCGGGCGATGATGCAGCATTACAAGGACATCTACGGACCCGTGCGGCAGGAGCCGGGCTTCCAGGAGCCGCTCTATGACGGCATCGACGAGATGATGGCGGCGCTCGTGGCGCGCGAGGACGTTCTGATCGGCGCCGTCACCGGCAAGGCCCGCAAGGGCCTCGACCTGATCCGCACCGCCCATGGCTTCGAGGACATTTTCTTCGTCTCGCGAACCGCCGACGACTGCCCCTCCAAGCCGCATCCGGCCATGGTGCTGGAATGCTGCGCCGATGCCGGCATCGACCCCGCCGACACGATCGTGATCGGCGATTCCGTCTATGACATGATGATGGCCAAGTCCGCGGGCGCCCAGGCGCTCGGCGTTTCCTGGGGCTACGGCGAGGCCGATGCGCTTTCGGCGGCCGGCGCCGACGCCGTCGTCCATGAAGTCGCCCATATCCTCCATCATATCTGATCTCACCATGCGCGATTTCCTCAACGACATCCACGAACATCTTTCCGATCCCGATCCGGTGCGCCGCGCCCAGATCCAGATGAAGAACCCGCTGCCGAAGCGCTTCTACAAGGACGTCGCCGTCGGACAGGATGCCGGCCGTTTCACGATCGAACTCGACGGCCGTACCGTGAAGACCCCGGCCAGACGGCTCCTGTCGCTGCCGACGCGGCCGGCCGCCGAACTGGTCGCCGCCGAATGGCGGGACCAGGCGGAGGTTATCGATCCGGCGAGGATGCCGGTCACGCGCCTCGTCAATTCCGCGCTCGACGGCGTGTCGGACGAGTGCGAGGCGGTGATTGCCGATATCGTCAACTATGCCGGCACCGACCTGCTCTGCTACCGTGCGGATGCGCCGCAATCACTGGTCGAGGCGCAGGCCGCGAAATGGGATCCGGTCATCTACTGGGCCGCCGACGCGCTCGGCGCCCGCTTCATCCTGGCGGAAGGCGTGATTCACCAGACGCAGCCGGCGGCGGCCATCGACGCCTTTGCCGCCGCCCTCGCCAAATACCGGGAGCCGCTCGCGGTCGCGGCGCTGCACACGATCACGACTCTGACGGGCTCGGCCCTGCTCGCGCTCGCAGTCGCCGAAGGCCGCATCGATGCCGACGAGGCCTGGAGGGCGGCCCATGCCGACGAGGACTGGAACATCGAGCATTGGGGCTCGGACGCCGAGGCCGAAGCGCGCCGGGCCGCCCGCTGGAAGGACATGAAGGCCGCGAGCGATCTCTTCTCCGCCGTCACCGGCTGAGGAAGCGAATTTAACCCTTCCCTAACCATAATCGGCAACCCTCGGGTAACCATGTCACCCGAGGGATTCGCCCATGCTTCGCCTTGTCCTGCGCGCCGTTCTGCCCGCCCTGCTCTGCGCGATCGTCGCGGCCTGCGGGACGAGGCCCCGTCAGGCGGTCGATCCGGCCCGCATGTTCGAGATCCGCGCCGCGGGCGTCACCGCCAATGGCGGCGTGTCCCCGGGCATCATCACCGGTATCCAGCGGCAGATCGACAATTCCATCGCCGCGACGGCCTATCCTGTGCCCAGGGCGCGCGCCGTGATGAACATCCATGTCGCCAGCGTGCGGCACGATGGCGGCGGGCGTGCCCAGGCCGAACTGTCCGTGACATTGTCCGAGGTCAGCTCCGGCCAGCCCGTCCTCGTCCGGAGCTATCTGGTCCTGGCCTTCTCGGAGCGGAGCCGGGTGAGCGACGCCTCCATCGTCGATGCCGTCGCCAGCCGGCTGCGGTATGAATTCGGTCTGTCCATGCCGCCGATCCAGCCAGTCCTGCGGCACGATCCCCTTCTTTCGACCAAGCTCAAGACCGAGCCGAAACACCGGGAGAAGGCCGTCAAGCCGATCGTGATCCCGCTCAGGACCGCGCCCGTCCTCGGCGCGGACCAAGACCCGATCCTCAATTCGAAAACCAAGGTGGAGCCGGCGGTCGAGCCCACCAGGGTCGAACCCGCCGTCAAGGCCAAGAAGGCCGCGCCGCTGGAGGAGGTTCCCGCCGAAAGCACGGTGGAAGCCGGCGCCAAGGTCAAGGTCGTGATCAAGCCGAAGGCGACGAGCCCCGAGCCGGCCGACGACGAACCCTGCGTCGAAACGCTGGAGACAAAGTGCTGAAGACCGCGCTCCGAAGGAGGATTTCTTTCGAAGCCGACCGACTTACCGCTTCAGGCGCTCGGCATGCCAGTGCAGGTGGTCGTCCATGAAGGTCGAGATGAAATAGTAGGAATGATCATAGCGCTCGTGATTGCGCATCGTGATGCGGATATCCTTATCCTCGGCCGCCTCTTCCAGAAGCCACGGCCTCAGGCCGGTCTGTAGGAAGTTGTCCGCCAGGCCCTGGTCGATCAGGAATTCCGGGAAGGTCATCCCGTCCTCGACCAGCGCCACCGCGTCATATTTCCGCCAGTCATTCCGGTCGGGACCGAGATATTTCTCGAAAGCGCCGATCGACCAGTCCGCTGTCGAGGGTTCGACGATCGGCGCGAAGGCCGAGGCGCTGCGGAAACGGTCGGGATGCTTGAGCGCGATGGTGAGCGCGCCGTGCCCGCCCATGGAATGGCCGAAAATACCCTGCCGGCTCATGTCGGTACGGAAGCTGCGTCCGACGAGTTCCGTCAGTTCCTTCGTCACGTAGCTGTACATGTTGTAGTTCTTCGACCAGGGCGCCTGCGTGGCATCGAGATAGAAGCCCGCGCCCTTGCCCATCTGCCAGCTGGCGGCTTCGTCCGGCACGTCTTCGCCGCGCGGCGAGGTGTCGGGGCAGACGACGATCAGGCCGAGCTCGGATGCGAGCCGGCGGTATTCCCCCTTTTCCATCACATTGGCATGAGTGCAGGTCAGGCCGGAAAGATACCAGAGCACCGGGCACAGCGTGCTCGTCGCCTGCGGCGGCACGAAGACCGCGAATGTCATGTCGCAGGCGCAGACCTCCGAACGATGCGCATAGACGCCCTGCATGCCGCCATGGCTTGCCGCTTCCGAAATGATCTTCAGTTCCATCTACCTTCCTCTGCCTGTTGGCCGGGCGCGGTGCGGGGTCAACCGCCCTGCCGCTCACGCCTCAGCTTGGCCCAGTAGTCGAGCCTCTTGTTGATCTCGCGTTCGAAGCCGCGCTCCGGCGGCTGGTAGAACTGTTTCCGGCCCATCTTCTCGGGAAAATAGTCCTGGCCCGAAAAGGCGTCGGGCTCGTCGTGGTCGTAGCGATAGCCTTCGCCATAGCCTTCCTTGGACATGAGTTTGGTCGGCGCGTTCAGGATATGCTTGGGCGGCAGGAGCGAGCCATGCTGTTTGGCCGCCGACGTCGCCGCCTTGAAGGCGGTATAGACGGCATTGGATTTCGGCGCTGTCGCGAGATAAACCACGGCCTCGGCAAAGGCGAGCTCGCCCTCGGGCGAACCCAGGAAATCGTAGGCGTCCTTGGCGGCATTGGCCACGACCAGCGCCTGCGGGTCGGCCATGCCGATATCCTCGACCGCCATCCGAACCAGCCTGCGCCCGAGAAACAGCGGATCCTCCCCGGCATCCAGCATCCGGGCGAGATAATAGAGCGCCGCGTCCGGATCGGAGCCGCGCACCGATTTGTGCAGCGCCGAAATCAGGTTGTAGTGACCGTCCTGGCCCTTGTCGTAGATCGGCGCGCGGCGCTGCAGCAATTCCTGCAATTTCTCCGCCGTGAACACCTCGCTTTCGCCGGCGCTGCGCCAAACCTCCTCTGCAAGCGACAGTACCGCGCGGCCGTCGCCGTCGGCCATGCGCACCAGCGCGGCGCGCGCCTCCGCGTCAAGCGGCAGCTTCTTGCCAGTCAACGCCTCGGCGCGCTCCAGCAGGCCGCCAAGGGATTGCGGGTCCAGCGAACGGAAGGTCAGCACATTCGCGCGGGACAAGAGCGCCGCGTTCAACTCGAAGGACGGGTTTTCCGTCGTCGCTCCGACGAGGATGACCGTGCCGTCCTCCATGACCGGCAGGAAGGAATCCTGCTGCGCCTTGTTGAAGCGATGAATCTCGTCGACGAAGAGCAGGGTCGCCTGCCCCTTGCGGCGGCGAAGCCGCGCCGCCTCGAACACTCTCTTCAGATCGGCGACGCCGGAAAAGATCGCCGACAATTGCTCGAAGGCAAGACCGGTCTCGTTGGCGAGCAGCCGCGCGACCGTCGTCTTGCCGGTGCCGGGCGGGCCCCAGAACACCAGGCTACCGAGCGCGCCGGAACGGATCATCCGCGTAAGCACCCCGTCGGGCCCGGTCAGATGCTCCTGCCCCAGCACTTCGCCGAGCACCGTCGGCCGCAACCGGTCGGCGAGCGGCCGGTATCCGGCGCCTCCGCCGACATCCTCCTCCGGTTCGCCGAAAAGGTCGCTCATGGCACTTGGGGAACCGCCCCTACTGCGCGTATTGACGGAAGAAGCCACCGTCGCGTTCGAACACGAGCACTCTTCCCGAGCGCTCGACAACGAACTGCCAGGCACGCTGGCGCTGGCGGGTGATCTTCTCGACGTCTCTGGTGCGTTCAATCTCGACGCCGTTGACCTCCCGCAGGATATCGCCGGGTCTGATGCCGTTGGCGGCTGCCGGAGAATTGCGCACCACGTCGGTGACGATGACGCCGTTCTTGTCCGGCGCAACGCCCGCTTCGACGGCGACTGCCGGCGAGAGATTGGCGATGCTGGCGCCACCGAGAATCGAATCGCGTCCCAGATCCAGCGCGTCGCGCGGCACGGTCTCGGGAGGCGCGGCAAGCGCAATCGCCACGGTCTTTTCGCGGCCCTGCGACAGCACGGTGAACTTGGCATCGTTTCCGACACCCGCCGTATCGAGGCGGTATCCAAGATTGTCCGCATTGGCCACCGGCTTGCCGTTGATCGCCAGCACGACATCGCCCGCCTTCAGGCCCGCGCCGGATGCCGGTCCCTTGTCCGTGACCGACGTGATGATCGCGCCGCCGGGACGGTCCATGCCGAGCGACTCGGCAATCTCCTGGCTGACGGTCTGGAATTCGGCACCGAGCCACGGCCGCACGACCGCGTCGCCGGTTTTCGCGGAACGAAGGATGACCCGCGTCATGTTGGAGGGAATGGCGTAGCCAAGTCCGACCGAACCGCCACTGCGCGAATAGATCGCCGTGTTGATGCCGATCAGCCTGCCGCTCATGTCGACCAGCGCACCGCCCGAATTGCCCGGATTGATCGCCGCGTCCGTCTGGATGAAATAGCCGTAATCGTTGATGCCTGCGAGCGAGCGCGAAACCGCCGAGACGATGCCGCTTGTGACCGTCTGGCCGACACCGAACGGATTGCCGAGCGCAAGCACCAGATCGCCGACCTCGACCCCGTCGGAATCGCCGATTTCGAGCGGCTCCAGATCGACCTTGTCCTTGACCCTGAGCACGGCGAGATCCGACTTCTTGTCTCGCAGCACGATCTCGCATTCGAACTCGCGCCCGTCGGTGAAAGCAACCTTCACCTCGTCCATGTTCTCGATGACATGATTGTTGGTGAGGATCACGCCATCCCGACTGACCACGACGCCGGAGCCGAGCGATTGCTGCTTGCGGCGCTGTGGCAGGCCGAAGCCGTTGGGTCCGAAGAAATGCTCGAAGAATGGATCGCCGGAGAATGGAGAGCGCTGCTGGACCTGGCGCGCCGCGTAGACGTTGACCACGGAGCCCGAGACCCGCTTGACGATCGGTGCGAACGAAAGCTGGATCTGCTCGCGGCCGGACGGCACTTGCGACACCTGCGTCGTCGTCTGATCGTCGGTGCCGTTCGCGCCGCTCATGTCCTTGCCGGAACCTAGCAGCCTTTCGAGCGTGCCGCGCAGCAGCCCGCTGTCGGCGGCCATTGCCGGCTGGACGAGCGACGTCAGGACGATGAGAACGAGGGCAAGAAGGGTCTTCGCGGAAACGTGCAAGGGATCGACCTCCGAGGGGCTTTACGCGGGCGGGACTCGCTGGACTTTATGGCACACGAATGAGGCTCGCAAATGTGGCGAAATTCACATGCCGGTTTCTGTCGACTTTACAAAAAACAAAGGCCGGGAAGGATCACCCTGCCCGGCCTCGATATCGCTTGGGATCGGCAAGCCGATCAGTCGTTGACTTCCGCCGCCTCGGCTTCCTGAGCCTCCATGCGCACGCGATCCGCAGCGCCTCTGGCTTCCAGATCGCGGTCGACCAGTTCGATCACGGCCATCGGCGCATTGTCGCCGTAACGGAAGCCCGCCTTCAGCACGCGGGTATAGCCGCCATTGCGCTCCTTATAGCGCGGGCCGAGTACATCGAAGAGTTTCTTGACCTGCGCGACGTCGCGGATCTGCGCGATCGCCTGGCGGCGAGCGTGAAGATCGCCGCGCTTGCCGAGCGTGATCAGCTTGTCGGCGACGGAGCGCATTTCCTTGGCCTTCGGCAGCGTCGTGACGATCTGCTCGTGCTCGATCAGCGCCGCCGCCATGTTGGCGAACATCGCCTTGCGATGGCTGGCGGTGCGGTTGAGCTTGCGATGGGCCTTGCCGTGTCTCATTTGCCTTCTCCTTTTCGGATCAGCCGCAGCCTAGGACTTGAGCCTGCGGACCTTTTTTCATCTTGTCGTTGTTGCTGCCGCCCCCGGTTTGTCGCGGGCGGCCTGCGGATCAATATTGATCTTCGTAACGCTTGGCCAGTTCCTCGATGTTCTCGGGCGGCCAGGACGGCACTTCCATGCCAAGATGCAGGCCCATGCCGGCGAGCACTTCCTTGATTTCGTTCAAGGATTTGCGCCCGAAGTTCGGCGTGCGCAGCATTTCTGCCTCGGTCTTCTGAATGAGATCGCCGATATAAACGATGTTGTCGTTCTTCAGGCAATTGGCCGAGCGGACCGACAATTCCAGTTCGTCGACCTTCTTGAGCAGCGCCGGGTTGAAGGCCAGTTCCTGGACTTCTTCCTGGACAACTTCCTTGGTCGGCTCCTCGAAATTGACGAAGATCGAAAGCTGGTCCTGCAGGATGCGCGCGGCATAAGCGACCGCATCCTCGGGAGAGATCGAACCGTCGGTCTCGACCGTCATGGTCAGTTTGTCGTAGTCGAGGTACTGGCCCTCGCGGGTATTGTCGATCTTGTAGGACACCTTTCGCACCGGCGAATACAGCGAATCAACCGGAATCAGGCCGATCGGGGCATCTTCCGCACGGTTGCGGTCGGCAGGCACATAGCCCTTGCCGGTACCCACGGTAAGCTCCATGCGGATTTCCGCGCCCTCGTCCAGCGTGCACAGCACGAGGTCGGGGTTGAGGATTTCCACGTCGCCAACCGTCTGCACGTCGGCCGCCGTCACAACGCCCGGCCCTTCCTTGCGGATGACCATGCGCTTCGGCGTGTCGGACTGCATCGAAAGCGCGATTTCCTTGATGTTCAGCACCATGTCGGTGACATCTTCGCGAACACCGGGAATGGAAGAGAATTCGTGCAGAACGCCGTCGATCTGCACCGCCATCACCGCGGCACCCTGCAGCGAGGAAAGAAGCACGCGGCGAAGCGCATTGCCGAGCGTCAGGCCAAAGCCGCGTTCCAGCGGTTCGGCAACGATAACCGCCTTGGTGGGCGAGCTGGAGACGATCTCAAGCTTGTTCGGCTTGATGAGCTCCTGCCAGTTCTTCTGGATCATGTCATAATCCCTTCAGGTCTTCACGCCACCATCCATTCGTGGCGTTCCCAAAGTTGTCTGCAATGAATGGGTTGCAGTACTCGTGGTGCCGCTGAACTTACACGCGGCGTTTCTTGCGCGGACGGCAACCATTGTGCGGAATGGAGGTCACGTCGCGAATGGAGGTAATCTGGAAACCGGCAGCCTGCAGCGCGCGCAGAGCCGATTCACGGCCCGAACCCGGACCGCGCACCTCGACTTCGAGCGAGCGCATGCCGTGTTCCTGCGCCTTCTTGGCGGCGTCTTCCGCGGCGACCTGGGCGGCATAGGGGGTCGACTTGNNTTGCGCGAGCCCTTGAAGCCCTGCGAGCCGGCCGACGACCAGGAGATCGTGTTGCCCTGCGCGTCGGTGATGGTCACCATGGTGTTGTTGAAGGTCGAATTGACGTGGGCGACGCCCGACGTGATGTTCTTGCGTTCACGACGACGAACGCGAGCGGCTTCCTTGGCCATGTCTTTCCTTTCGGTCGATCTCTGACGCCGCCGTAATGCCAGCGGCTAAACCGTTCCCGCCATGCGAGCCTTTCCTGCGAACCGTGTTCCGGCGGCAGGAAGGACCCGGCTGACGAAATTACTTCTTCTTGCCTGCGATCGGCTTCGCCGGTCCCTTGCGGGTGCGGGCGTTGGTGTGCGTGCGCTGGCCACGAACCGGCAGGCCACGGCGATGGCGCAGGCCGCGATAGCAGCCAAGATCCATCAGGCGCTTGATGTTCATCGAGGTCTCACGGCGCAGATCGCCCTCGACCATGTAGTCGCGGTCGATAACTTCGCGGATCTGCAGGACCTCTGCATCGGTCAGTTCATTGACGCGTCGCTCGGGAACGATCGAAACCTTCTCGATGATTTCCTGGGCGACCTTCGGACCGATTCCGTGGATGTACTGAAGCGCGATGACGACACGCTTGTTCGTCGGGATGTTGACGCCGGCGATACGGGCCATATTCGTTTCTCCATGTGACCGTGAAACCCGGTCTGGTTGTTGTTCCCGCGTCCGGTGGAGGCCGGCCCCTGCGGGTGTTCCTGGCAATGCCCGGATCAGCCGGCCATCTGGCCAATGATCTGCTCCAAACACC
Organism: Rhizobiaceae bacterium; assembly: GCA_020441805.1. Lineage (GTDB taxonomy): Bacteria > Pseudomonadota > Alphaproteobacteria > Rhizobiales > Rhizobiaceae > Rhizobium_E. The sequence goes on along the minus strand of JAGRLJ010000021.1, from coordinate 3,117 downwards.
AAACGACCGGTTCCGGTGTTTCTTTGAGAAAACCCGGTTCCGACCTTGCTTCTTGTACGAAGTGCGCCTCACATACGCACTCGCCCCCCTTTAGTCAAGGGGCCCGATTTGCCTGATTTACAGGACTTTTCAGCTTCATTCGCTGTCGAGAATCGCCCGCACCGCTTCATGCACGACGCCGATCTCGCCCATGCCGTCTACCCGCTTCAACAGGCCCTTGGCATAGTAATAGCCGATCAGCGGCGAGGTTTCCTTGTAATAGGCCTGCAACCGGTTGCGCATGGTCTCGGCATTATCGTCGGCGCGGCGCTTGAATTCATGTCCGCCGCACCGGTCGCACGTATCGGCGACCTTCGGCTTCTTGAACACGTCGTGATACCCCTCGCCGCAACTGGCGCAGGTGAAACGGCCCGAAACCCGCTCGACAAGCTGATCGTCGTTGACCGCGAGTTCGACCACGCAATCGAGCCCGATACCCTTTTCCTCGAGCATCGCGGCGAGCGCGTCGGCCTGCTGCAGGGTGCGCGGAAAGCCGTCCAGGATGAAACCGTTGGCGCAATCGGGTTTGTCGATACGATCCGAAACGATCGCATTGACGATCTCGTCGGAAACGAGATTGCCCGTGGACATGACGGCCTTGGCCTTCAGTCCGACAGGCGTCTCGGCGGCAACCGCTTCGCGCAGCATGTCGCCGGTCGACAATTGGGGAATACCGTAGTGCTCGACAAGCAGTTTAGCCTGCGTTCCCTTCCCTGCCCCCGGGGGCCCGAGCAAGACCAGTCTCATCGGTTCCGTTTTCCTCCGCGCAGACGGGATTTCTTCACCAGCCCCTCATACTGATGGGCAAGCAGATGCCCCTGTACCTGGGACACCGTATCCATCGTCACGCTTACAACGATCAGCAGCGAAGTGCCACCCAGATAGAACGGAACACCCGTCGCGGAGATGAGAAATTCGGGGAACAGGCAGACGATCACGAGATAGACCGCGCCAACGACAGTGATTCGCGTCAGCACCTTGTCGATGTATTCGGCCGTGCGTTCGCCGGGGCGGATGCCCGGAATGAAGCCGCCATGACGCTTCAGATTGTCGGCCGTATCCTTCGGATTGAACACGATCGCCGTGTAGAAGAAGGCGAAGAAGATGATCAACCCGGCGTAAAACGCCATGTAGAGTGGCTGGCCGTGCCCGAGCGCAGAAGTGACCATCGCAAGCCAGGCCGGCATGTCGGCCGTGTTGGCGAAATTGGCGATCGTCACAGGCAGCAGCAGCAGCGAGGACGCGAAGATCGGCGGAATGACACCCGCAGTGTTGAGCTTCAGCGGCAGATGCGAGGAATCACCCTGGAACATCTGATTGCCGATCTGGCGCTTGGGATACTGGATCAGCAGCCGGCGCTGGGCGCGCTCCATGAACACGATGAAGGTGATGATCAGCACCGCGACCACCAGGATCGCCAGAATGAGCGCCGTCGACAGCGCCCCGGTACGCCCCAGTTCCAGCGTACCGGCAAGCGCGCCCGGCAGGGCCGCGACAATACCGGCGAAAATGATCAGCGATATACCATTGCCGATGCCGCGCGCAGTAATCTGCTCGCCAAGCCACATCAGGAACATCGTGCCGCCAACCAGGGTAATCACTGTGGAAACACGGAAGAAGACGCCCGGATCCGCCACGATATTGGTGCCCGACTCAAGCCCCACGGCAATGCCGTAGGCCTGCAGCGTCGCCAGGATAACCGTTCCGTAGCGCGTATACTGGTTGATGGTCTTGCGGCCCTGTTCGCCTTCTTTCTTCAACTGCTCGAGACTCGGTACGACCGAAGTCATCAACTGGATGATGATGGAGGCGGAAATGTAAGGCATGATACCGAGCGCAAAGATCGCAAGTCGCTCGACGGCGCCACCGGAGAACATGTTGAAGAGGCCAAGCACGCCTGTCGACTGCTGGCCGAACGCCTGGGCATAGGCTTCCGGATTGATGCCCGGCAGCGGAATATAGGTGCCAAGACGATAAACGATCAGCGCACCCAGTGTGAACCAGATGCGCTTCTTGAGGTCTTCAGCCTTGGCAAAGGCGGAGAAATTGAGGTTTGCGGCAAGTTGTTCGGCTGCGGATGCCATAAATCTCTCCGGTCAGTGATGGCGCATGCCCGTCCCGCTCGCCTGTTGGGCCGAGACGGTAAAAAGCGGCCTATTCGGCCGCTTTTTCTTCCTGCTTGGCGGCAAGTACGGTCACCGTACCGCCAGCCTTTTCGACCTTGGCGGTCGCTGCCTTCGAAGCGCCGGCAATCTCGAAGGCAACCTTTGCCTTGAGCTCGCCGTCCGACAACAGGCGAACGCCGTCAAGCGCGCGGCGAACCACGCCCGCCTCGATAAGCGCCTCGACGTCGACGGTCTTCTTGGCGTCGAGCTTGCCGGCATCGATTGCAGCCTGAATGCGGCCGACCGACACTTCGTTGAAGTGCTTGGTGAACTTCGCATTGGTGAAACCGCGCTTCGGCAAGCGGCGGTAGATCGGCATCTGACCGCCTTCGAAGCCGTTGATGGCGACGCCCGAACGCGACTTCTGGCCCTTCACGCCGCGGCCACCGGTCTTGCCCTTGCCGGAACCAATGCCACGGCCGACGCGCTTCGACGTCCTGGCTGCGCCCGGATTGTCCCGGATTTCAGTGAGTTTCATTGCTCTAACTCCCTGCCTCACGCTTCGTCGACGACGCGAACGAGGTGCGAGACCTTGGCAATCATGCCGCGCACGGCCGGGGTATCTTCCAGCACCTTGCGGCGGTTGATCTTGTTAAGGCCCAGACCGATCAGCGTCGCGCGCTGCTCGGAGGGGCGGCGGAGCGGGCTGCCGATCTGTTCGACAGTGACTGTCTTCTTCGCTGCCATTGTCCCGTTCCTTATTCGTCGGCGCCGATCAGATCCCGGCGACGGGCCTGAAGCGTCGAATATTTGATGCCGCGCTGTGCCGCAATGTCTTTCGGGTGCATCTGATGCTTGAGCGCGTCAAAGGTTGCGCGCACCATGTTGTACTTGTTGGACGAGCCCATCGACTTGGCGACGATGTCCTGGACGCCCAGCATTTCGAAGACGGCGCGCATCGGACCGCCGGCGA
>JAGRLJ010000216.1:1393-1574 GCA_020441805.1 Rhizobiaceae bacterium | reverse complement strand
GCACCTCGGGCACGCGCACGCGATGCCGGTTGGTCGAGATGGTGGAATGGAGGTAGGTCAGCGTCGCGCCGTCATCCATCCAACGGCACTCGGGCATGAAGCCGTCGAGCAAAGCCAGCACGCGGTCGGTGCGGTCGATGAAGGCGCGCAGCAGCTCCCACGGGTCCACGCCGGTTTTCTC
>JAGRLJ010000216.1:0-1278 GCA_020441805.1 Rhizobiaceae bacterium | reverse complement strand
CCTTGCGCTCGGCATCGACCAGCGCGGATGCCGCGTCGGGAAAGGTGCTGTCGGGATAGGTCGCCGCCTCGCTGCGCTGCGCCTCGACAAAGATGCTCCACCCCGATCCGAGACGGCGCACGGCATTGTTGATGCGGCCGGCGACCGCGACCAGCTCGGCGGCGACGGCGGAATCCAGATCGGGACCGCGAAACTTCGCGGTCCGCTGAAAACTGCCGTCCTTGTTCAAGACGACGCCGGAGCCGAGCAACGCGGCCCATGGCAGATAGTCGGAGAGCCGGGCGGCGGTGCGGCGATATTCGGAAAGGTTCATCATGGCCGCGCCCTCACGCCGCCAGATGGCCGGGGATGCGCAGATGCCTACGCCCGACCTCGACGAACTGGGGATCGCGCTTCGCCGCCCATACGGCCGCGAAATGGCCGATGGCCCAAATGGCGATGCCGACCAGCCAGAGGCGCAGGCCGAGGCCAACGGCCCCGGCCAGCGTTCCGTTCATGATGGCGATGGAGCGCGGTGCGCCGCCGAGCAGGATATGCTCGGTCAGCGCCCGGTGGACGGGGATCGTGAATCCCGGCACCGCGTCGAGCTGTTCGAGTCCGCCCGCCATCAAACGAGCGCCCCGCCGCCGAAGGAGAAGAACGACAGGAAGAAGCTTGATGCGGCGAACGCGATGCTGAGGCCGAACACGATCTGGATCAGGCGACGGAAGCCGCCGCTGGTATCGCCGAACGCGAGGGTCAGGCCCGTCACGATAATGATGATGACAGCGATGATCTTGGCGACCGGCCCTTCAATCGACTGAAGGATTTGCTGAAGCGGTTGCTCCCACGGCATCGACGAACCGGAGGCATGGGCGGCCGGGGCGAGCATGAGGCTGATGGCAAGGGTGGATGCGGCGGTCGCGGCGAAGCGATAGCCGCGCGTGAGCGTGCGGATCATGAAGATTCTCCTGTGCTGGTCTGGATTGCAGGGTTGATGCGGTAGTCGCCGTCCGGCCCCAGCCCCTCGACGCGGGCAAGCTCGGCCAGCCGGCGCGCGGAACTGCGCCCGGAAAGGACGGCAACAAGGTCGATAGTCTCGGCGATCAGGGCGCGCGGGACGGTGACGACAGCCTCCTGGATGAGCTGTTCAAGGCGACGAAGCGCGCCGATGCCGGTGCCGGCGTGAATGGTGCCGACGCCGCCCGGATGACCCGTTCCCCATGCTTTGAGCAGGTCGAGGGCTTCGGCACCGCGCACCTCGCCAATGGGAATACGGTCGGGGCGCAGGCGCAGCGA
>JAGRLJ010000215.1:1186-3589 GCA_020441805.1 Rhizobiaceae bacterium | reverse complement strand
TGACCAAGCTGGCGCTCTGGGCGCTGCAGCGGATTTCGCCTGTCGTCATGGCCGACCCGCCGGACGGGCTGGTCATCGATACGACCGGCGCCGATCATCTGCATGGCGGAGAGGCGACCATGCTTGCCGATATGATCAAGCGTTTTGCCGCTTCCGGCGTCGAAGCCCGCGCCGCGGTCGCCGATACCTGGGGCGCGGCCCATGCCGCGGCCCGGTTTGTCGCCCGGCCGGCCATCATCGTTCCGCCCGGCGAGGGTGAAGCCATGCTTCGGACCCTGCCGCTGCAGGCGCTCCGGCTCGATCCCGGAACGGTGTCCGGCCTGATCACCCTCGGTTTCGAGACGGTGGGCGAGCTCCTCGAGCAGCCGCGCGCGCCTCTGGCGCTGCGGTTCGGCCCGGAGATCGGCCGAAGGCTGGACCAGGCGCTCGGCCGGATCGCCGAGCCGGTCGATCCCGTCCGATCGCCCGAACTGATCGAAGCGCGCAAGGTTTTCGGGGAGCCCATAGGCGCCGCCGAAACCATTGCCCGCTATATCGCCAAACTGGTCGATGCTCTTTGCGCTGAACTCGAGAAAGCCGGGCTTGGCGCGCGGCGGCTCGATCTCCTGTTCCACCGGGTCGACAACACCATGCAGTTCATCCGGATCGGCATGGCGCAGCCGGTGCGCGATCCGAAGCGCCTGACCCGGCTCTTCCGCGACAAGCTGGAAACCGTCGATCCGGGGTTCGGAATCGAGATCATGGTGCTGGTCGCCATCGAGACCGAGCCGGTGCGCGAGAAGCAGAGGATCTCCTCCCTGGTCGAAGAACCTGAACCGGACGTTTCCGACCTCGTCGATGTGCTCGCCAACCGGGTCGGCGACCGGATGCTATGCCGGTTCACACCGGTGCAAAGCGACGTTCCGGAACGGTCTGTCGCGCGCATTCCGCCGCTGGCGCCGGAAACCGGCCTGACTTGGGAGGGCGACTGGCCGCGGCCGCCGCGGCTCCTGCCCCGGCCCGAGCCGGTCGAGACCATGGCGCTTCTCCCCGACCACCCACCCGTCTGGTTCACCTGGCGCGGCGTTCGCCGCCGGGTCCGCCGCGCCGACGGGCCGGAACGGATCCGCGGCGAATGGTGGAAGAGCGACGCCGAACTGACGACGGTCCGGGATTATTTCCGGGTCGAGGACGAAACGGGTGAACGCTACTGGCTTTTCCGGTCGGGCGACGGTGAGCATGAGGACAGCGGCACGCAACGCTGGTTTGTGCACGGGATCTTCGGATGAGTGGGCCGCGCTATGCCGAACTGCAGGTGACGACGCATTTCTCGTTTCTGCGCGGCGCGAGTAGTTGCGACGAGCTGTTCGCGCGCGCCACCGAACTCGGCATCGAGGCGCTTGGCGTCGTCGACCGCAATTCACTCGCCGGTGTGGTCCGGGCGCTCGACGCGTCCCGGCAAACCGGCGTCCGGCTGGTCGTCGGCTGCCGCCTCGACCTCGCCGACGCCTTGCCGGTCCTGGTCTATCCGACCGACCGGGCGGCCTATGCCCGGCTTTGCCGGCTGCTGTCTCTCGGCAAAGGCCGCGCGGGCAAGGGCAAGTGCCACCTCGAATGGACCGATCTGGTCGCTTACGGTGAAGGGCTGATCGCCGTCCTCGTGCCGGACCGCGCCGATGATGAGTGCGCGCTGCATTTGCGGCGTCTTCGAGACGCCTTCGGCGATCGCGCCTATACGGCGCTGACGCTGCGCCGCCGTCCCAACGATCAGATCCGCCTCTGGCAGCTCTCGAACCTGGCCGCCGCGGCGCGGGTTCCGACCGTCGTCACCAATGACGTGCTCTTCCATGACGTGGGCCGGCAGCTCATGCAGGATGTGGTGACGGCAATCCGGCACAACGTTACCATCGACGAGCTCGGCCATCGCCGGGAGCGGTTCGCCGACCGCTACCTGAAACCGCCTGCAGAAATGCATCGGCTGTTCGACCGCTATCCGGAGGCGCTTGCCCGTACCGTAGAGATTGCGGATCGCTGCAGGTTTTCGCTTGAGGAACTCGCTTACCAGTATCCGGAGGAGAAGCTCTGTCCCGACCTGACCCCGCAACAGGCACTCGAAGAGCTCACCTGGGAGGGGGCAGCCGAGCGTTACCCCGAAGGCCTGCCCGACAAGGTGCGGGCCAATCTCAATCACGAGCTGGCGCTGATCGAGAAGCTCGAATACGCACCCTATTTCCTGACCGTGAACGCGATCGTACGCTTCGCACGCTCGAAGGACATTCTCTGCCAGGGCCGGGGGTCCGCCGCCAATTCGGCAGTCTGCTATGTCCTTGGCGTCACCTCCGTCGATCCGGACCGTAACGACCTTCTGTTCGAACGCTTTGTGTCGGAGGAACGGCGGGAGCCGCCCGACATCGATGTCGATTT
>JAGRLJ010000215.1:0-1171 GCA_020441805.1 Rhizobiaceae bacterium | reverse complement strand
GGGTCTATCAGACCTATGGCCGCGAACGGGCTGCGCTCTGTTCTACCGTCATCCGCTACCGTTCCAAGGGGGCTTTGCGTGACGTCGGCAAGGCGCTCGGGCTGACTGAGGATCTGACCAAGACATTGTCGTCACAGGTCTGGGGCTGGTCGGAAGGCGTCGAGCAGAAGCACGCCGAGGAGCTGAACCTCAATATGGGCGACCGGCGGCTGCGCCTCGCCATGGAACTCGCCCATCAGCTCGTCGGCACGCCGCGCCATCTCTCCCAGCATCCTGGTGGCTTCGTCCTCACCAGCGACCGGCTCGACGAGCTGGTGCCGATCGAGCCGGCGGCCATGGAGGACCGGCAGGTCATCGAATGGGACAAGGACGACATCGATGTCCTCAAATTCATGAAGGTCGACGTGCTGGCGCTCGGCATGCTTTCCTGCATGCGTCGTGCATTCGACCTTCTGGCCGAGCACAAGGACATACGGCTCGACCTCGCGACGATCCCGGCCGAGGATCCGCGCACGTACGCCATGATCCGCAAGGCCGACACGCTCGGCACCTTCCAGATCGAAAGCCGCGCGCAGATGGCAATGCTGCCGCGCATCAAGCCGCGCACCTTCTATGATCTGGTCATCGAGGTGGCCATTGTCCGACCCGGCCCGATCCAGGGCGACATGGTCCATCCCTATCTGCGTCGGCGCGAAGGCAAGGAGGACGTCACGTTTCCAAAGCCCGAGCTGGAAGCAGTGCTCGGCAAGACCCTTGGTGTGCCGCTGTTTCAGGAACAGGCGATGCGTGTTGCCATTGAATGCGCGGGTTTCACCGCGGGCGAGGCCGATCAGCTTCGCCGCGCCATGGCGACGTTCAAACACACTGGCGGGGTTTCCAAGTTTGGCGCCAAGCTGATCGAAGGCATGGTGACCAATGGTTATGATCGCGACTTCGCCGAACGCACCTTCAAGCAGCTCGAGGGGTTCGGGAGCTACGGCTTTCCGGAAAGTCACGCGGCAAGCTTCGCCCTGATCGCCTATGCCTCGTCCTGGATGAAATGCTGGCATCCGGATGCCTTTTGCTGCGCGCTCCTCAATGCCCAGCCGATGGGCTTTTACGCCCCGGCCCAGATCGTCCGCGATGCCCGCGATCATGGTGTCGAGATCCGCCCTGTCTGCATCAATGCGAG
>JAGRLJ010000214.1 GCA_020441805.1 Rhizobiaceae bacterium | reverse complement strand
CCGATGTCGACGGCGCCCATATCCGAACCCTGCTGCTCACCTTCTTCTTCCGGCAGATGCCGGAACTGATCGAGCGCGGCCATCTCTACATCGCCCAGCCGCCGCTCTACAAGGCGAGCCGCGGCAAGTCCTCGACCTATCTCAAGGATGAGAAGGCCTTCGAGGAATTCCTGATCGACGCCGGCCTGGAAGACGTGACCCTGACGCTCGGCTCGGGCGAGATGCGCGCCGGCCAGGACCTGCGCGAGATCATCGGCGACGCCATCCGCCTGCGCGGCCTGCTCGAAGGCCTGCATTCGCGTTACAGCCGCTCGCTGATCGAGCAGGCGGCCATTGCCGGCGGCATGAATGCCGAACTGATGAGCGACAGGGCCCATGCCCAGCAGGTGGTGGACGAGATCGCCCGCCGTCTCGACCGCATCGCCGAGGAGACCGAACGCGGCTGGTCCGGTACGCTCGGCGACGACGGCAGCCTGCGCTTCGAGCGCATGGTGCGCGGCGTCAAGGAGTTCGCGGCGGTCGACATGGCGCTGATCGGATCGTCCGACGCCCGTCATATCGACCAGATGAGCCGCAGGCTGCATGAGATCTATTCGGTGCCGCCCAGGCTCGGCCGCAAGGACGGCTCGGTCGAGATCTCCGGCCCCAAGATGCTGCTCGAACAGATCTTCTCCCTCGGCCGGCGCGGCCTGTCCATGCAGCGCTACAAGGGCCTCGGCGAGATGAATGCCGAACAGCTCTGGGAAACCACGCTCGACCCCAATGTCCGCTCGCTGCTCCAGGTTCGCGTCGCCGACGCCACCGATGCCGACGGCCTGTTCTCGCGCCTGATGGGTGACGAGGTCGAGCCGCGCCGCGACTTCATCCAGGAAAACGCGCTGAGCGTCGCCAACCTGGATATCTGACCCGCGCCTTCCGCCAGACGGCCGAAAGCCACCGCATTGTCCCGATGCGGTGGCTTTCTATTCGTAGCGGTCCCGGGAAAATTATTCGCAGACCTGAACCTTCCTGATGACCAGCTCGCCATAGCGATTGATGCGCTTGGTCTTGCGGATGTAGCACTCGGGCTCGTCATAGCCGTATTCGTCAACCACATAGCGGGGGGCATCGACGACGATCCTGAGGTCGGAATGGCTGCGATGTTTCCAGCCGGCTTCCGATGCGGTCGCGAAGGAAAGCGTTGCGATGACGGCGGCGGTGGAGGCGAGGATGATCTTGGTCATGGTCGTAGTCCTTTGGGCTTGGGTTTGAAGTAACGACCGTGTTGTCCCGTTCGTTGAGTTTGTTTTCGCATAAGGCGAGGAATGCCGCTGTTTCCGGGGAAACAGGGCCGGGGCGTCCTGCCGCCGGTTGACCCGTCCCCAGGGGACGGCCCGATAAGCTTCAAGGCGAAACGAAGAGGTGATTCGTGGTGGGCAAGGGTGGATATCTGACAGCGGGCGCCGCTGCCCGCAGGCTTGGACTGTCGGTCAAGACGCTCCGAGTCTACGAACGGTACGGGCTCCTGACGCCCGACAGAACCGCGAGCGGCTGGCGGCATTATGGTCCGCGCGACATGGCCCGCGCCGCCGATATCGCCCGCTTGCGCGATTTGGGTCTCAGTCTCGCCGAGGTTGGCGACCTCCTGTCAGGCGATATCGAAGCGCGGAAGGAACTGCTTGGCAGGCATGCGTGCCGGATCGAAGGACGCATCAGGCGGCTTGCCGCCTCCAGATGCGCCGTCGATGATTTCCGTCGCGAGATCACACAGTATTCTGCGGCCAATGCTCGCAAGGTGGCGATCAATCTCCCCTGGCCGTGGGCCGACGAGGTGCTCGAGGTTGGCGTCCTCCCCCGGTTGACGTTCCTGACGGGACCGCTCGGCAGCGGCAAGACGCGGTTGGCGAAGTGTCTGGCTGAGAGCTTGCCCGGAGGCCAGTTCCTCTCGCTCGACAGGATGAGCCGGCAGGGGCGCTCCTATCGAGAGCGTCTCCTCGACGATCCTGAACTGGCCGATCTTTGCAGGGCGGCGCTCGACACGCTGGAAACGCGGGGCGCCGCCCGGTCCCCGGCTCTGACGGCACTGGTTGCCGCGCTTGTCGATCAAGGCGACGGGCCTCTTGTGGTCGACATGGTCGAGGAAGGGCTGGATGCTGCGACCCAGGCCGTTCTGGTTTCCTTGATCAGACATGACCTCCCACGTGAGAGGCCATTTATCCTGATGACGCGATCATCCGCGATCCTTGCGCTTGAGAAGATGGAATCCGGCGAAGCAGTTATTTACTGCCCCGCCAATCATGGCCGGCCGATTATCGTGACGCCAGATCGGGGATTGCGGGGTTACGAATCGGTGGCGGACTGCCTGGCGACGCCCGAGGT
>JAGRLJ010000213.1:1812-3427 GCA_020441805.1 Rhizobiaceae bacterium | reverse complement strand
TACATGCGCACCGGGTCGTCGGTACGGTCGGTCGGCTCGCGCTTCTTCGCGGTGGCGAGCGCGGTGCCCGCCGAGGGCGCGACTTCGCCGCCCTCGCTCTCGCCATCCGAATCATTATCCGAATCGCTTTCTTCCTGCGCCTGCTCCTCGATATCCTCGTCCTCGACGACGTTGATGCCCATATCGGACAGCATCGCCATGGTGTCCTCGATCTGCTCCGAGGTCACTTCCTCGGAGGGCAGCACGGCGTTGAGTTCGTCCATGGTGACGTAACCGCGTTTCTTGGCGGTCTTGATCATCTTCTTGACGGCGTCATCAGAAAGGTCCAGAAGCGGTCCGTCCGGCGCGCTTTCGCGTTCAGCTTCCGCTTCTTCGTTTTCTTTGACTTTTGTTGCCATAATCCGCGACTTTCTCTACGCCAATGACGGTTGCGATGCTGCGGGGCGCCTGGCCCACCAGCGAATCAACTGCGTCGAACTAACAGGATGACGGATTAAAGGCCGATTAATCACCCTGCGCCGCCTGCCCGGAACGGCGCTTGCGGGCGCGATTGCAATCGTGCCGATCCTGTCAAACCTGCGATGGATTTATTCTCGGTTTCTGCCAGAGTTGGTGATTCCCGCAATTTTATGTCCCGTCAAGCCAATTAGCTGAAAAAGACGCAAAAAGCCCGATTCGACCGGCCGCTCTGCTTATTCACCGTTCCGCTTATTTAGGAAGTTCCACCGGCGGAACAAGGGTTCCGGCGCGAAAGCCTGCGGCAAACTTGGTCCGCCACAATGCCGCCCGGACGGAATGATGAAGGGACGATGCAATGAGGAAGTCGGGCACGGCGGCCAGCGAGATATTGACGGGCACCCGCGCCGCCGACATCCTGCTTGGACTGGCCGGCGACGACATGCTGCTGGGCAAGGCGGGCGACGATCTGTTCCGGGGCGGCGGCGGCGCCGATCTCATCCATGGCGACGGCGGGCACGACAGGCTCTTCGGCGATGCCGGCGAGGATATCCTCTTTGGCGACCGGGGCGATGACCGGATCAGGGGCGGCGACGGCAACGACGTCCTCGTCGGCGGTCCCGGCGACGATGTCCTGCTCGGCGACGGCGGCGACGACCGCCTGTTCTCCATTACCGGCAAGGACCGCCTGAAGGGCGGAGCGGGTGACGATTATTACGAGATCGGCCGCGGCCACGCGACGGCGGTCGATCGCGCCGGCAACGACGAATACAAGATCCATGCCGGCAGCACCGTCACCATCAACGACCGAACCGGCAACGACAGGCTCATCATCGCCCATCACGATTCCGACCTGACGCTCACCGTCTCCGATATGTTGTTCCAGCGCCTGGGCGACGACCTGGTGATCACTATCGACGGCTACAGGGGACAGACGACCATCGCGCATTTCTACGGCGAGGACGAAACGCATCGCATCGAGCGCATCCGAGACGAGAATCCCGACGAACCCACCGGCTACAGCCTCGAAATCGAATCCGTCCTCCGGCTCTATGACGGCGATCCGGCGGTGCGCGGCTCCGACATCTGGGAGCTCTGACGGCCGGCGCGGTCACATCCAGTCCATCACCACCTTGCCGGAATTGCCCGACCGCATCGC
>JAGRLJ010000213.1:0-1713 GCA_020441805.1 Rhizobiaceae bacterium | reverse complement strand
GTTTCGAACATTTCGCGGCCATAGATGCCCTTGAGCGTCAGCATCTTGAAGATCACCTTGTTCCAGTCGATGCCGAAGCCATCGGGCGCGATGCCGAGAATGGCGATCTTGCCGCCATTGTTCATCGTCTCGATCATCGAACGGAAGGCCGGCGGCGCGCCCGACATTTCTAGGCCGACATCGAACCCCTCCTTCATGCCGATGGCGGTCATCACGTCGCGGAGGTCTTCCTTCGACGCATCGACGACATGGTCGATGCCGCACCGGCGGGCGAGCGCCAGTCGGACGGGGTTGATGTCGGTGATCACCACCTTGCGCGCGCCCGAGCGCCTGGCCACCATCGCGCCCATGATGCCGATCGGCCCGGCGCCGGTCACCAGCACATCCTCGCCGACGAGATCGAAGGACAGGGCCGTATGCACGGCATTGCCGAAGGGATCGAAGATCGCCGCGACCTCATCGGGCACGTCGTCGGGAATCGAGACGACATTGTGCTCCGGGATACAGACGAACTCCCCGAAGGAGCCCGGCCGGTTGACGCCGACACCCTGCGTATAGTGGCACAGATGCCCCCGGCCCGCCCGGCAGTTGCGGCACTTGCCGCAGACGATATGCCCCTCGCCCGACACCCGCTCGCCAACATGGTATTTGGTGACCGCCGAGCCGATCTCCGCCACCTCGCCGACGAATTCATGGCCGACGACCATGGGCACCGGAATGGTCTTCTGCGCCCAGGCGTCCCAGTTCCAGATATGGACGTCGGTGCCGCAGATCGCCGATTTCCGCACCTTGATCAGGACATCGTTGGGTCCGGGCTCCGGCACCGGCACATGCTCCATCCACAGGCCGATCTCCGGCTTGGATTTCACCAGGGCACGCATCATGTTGGACATTTCGAATTCCTCCGTCGGATCAAGAACCCTCCGGCCTTGAACTAGATAACCCCCAGCTCTCTGCCCACCTCGGCAAACACTGAAATCGCCTTCTCCACATCGCCACGCGAATGCGCCGCCGACATCTGCGTTCGGATGCGCGCCTGCCCCTTGGGCACGACGGGGAAGGAGAAGCCGATGACGTAGACACCCTTCGCCAGCATGCGCGCCGCCATTTCCTGGGCCAGCGCCGCATCCCCCAGCATGACCGGAATGATCGGATGGCCCTCGCCGGCAAGCGTGAAGCCGAGCCCGGTCATCCCGTTCCGGAAGAACCTGGCATTGTCGTAGAGACGCGCGCGCAGCGCATCGCCCTCGTCGATCAGGTCGAAGACCTTGAGCGAGGCCGCCGCGATCGCCGGCGCCAGCGTATTGGAGAAGAGATAGGGCCGGGAGCGCTGGCGCAGCCAGTCCACGACCTCGCGCCGGCCCGACGTATAGCCGCCCGAGGCGCCGCCCAGCGCCTTGCCGAGCGTGCCGGTGACGATGTCGATCCGGCCCTCGACGCCACAATGCTCCGCCGAGCCCCGGCCATGCTGGCCGACGAAGCCCACGGCATGGCTGTCGTCCACCATGACCATCGCGCCGTATCGCTCCGCGAGATCGCAGACGCCGCCGAGATTGGCGACGATGCCGTCCATGGAGAAGACGCCGTCGGTGGCGATCAGCTTGAAACGGCTGCCCTCCGCCTTCTTCAGTTCCTCTTCCAGCGCCGCCATGTCGTTGTTGGCATAGCGGAAGCGCTTCGCCTTGGAGAGCCGCACGCCGTCGATGATCGAGG
>JAGRLJ010000212.1:219-13318 GCA_020441805.1 Rhizobiaceae bacterium | reverse complement strand
AGCGCGAGGTTCTGGTAGACGGTCTCGATGCCGGCCTCGCGGGCCGCCATCGGCGAGGAGAACTGGACCACCTCGCCATTGAGCTTGATCTCGCCGTCATCGGGCTTGACGGCGCCGGAGATCGCCTTGATCAGCGACGACTTGCCGGCGCCGTTGTCGCCGATCACGGCCAGGATCTCGTTGCGGCGCAGATCGAAATCGGCATTGTCCAGGGCGGTGACGCGGCCGTAGCGCTTCACCAGACCGCGGGCGGTGAGGATATTGTCGGTCATCAGCCTGCTACCTTTCTGATCCACTGGTCGATGGCGACGGCCGAGATAATCAGCACGCCGGTGAGCAGCACCTTCCATTGCGGGTCCGCGCCCAGCATGTTGAGCCCCATGGAGACGACGCCGACGATCAGCGCGCCGAACAGCGTGCCGAGGATCGAGCCGCGTCCGCCGAAGAGCGAGATACCGCCGATCACCGCCGCGGTAATGGCCTGGAGGTTATAGTCCGTGACCGCCCAGGAGGGCGAGATCGAGCCGTTGCGGCCGACCGAGACCCAGGCCGCGAGCGCGGCGATCACGCCCGCCAGCCCGTAGGTGCCGAGCAGCACGCGGTCGGTGCGGATGCCGGAAAGCTTGGCGGCTTCCGGATCGTCGCCCACCGCATAGAGATGTCGGCCCCAGGCGGTGTGGTTGAGCGCGTACCAGAGGATCAGGACAAGGGCGATCATCATGATGACGCCGAGGGTGAGCACCGCCCCGCCGAGCTTGAAGCTGGTGCCGAAGACCTGGAGGAAGGGCGCGGTCGCCTCGATATCGGCATCGCGTATCGTCTCGTTGGCCGAATAGATGAAATTCGTCGCCATCACGATGTTCCAGGTGCCGAGCGTGACGATGAAGGGCGGCAGCTTGACCTTGGCGACGAGAAAGCCGTTCAGAAGCCCGCACAGGCCCCCGACAACGAGGCCGATCACCACGGCGATCGGCGCGGGTATATTGTAGTGCAGCGCGCAATTGCCCATCACCACGGCCGAGATGACCATGATCACGCCGATCGACAGGTCGATGCCGGCGGTCAGGATGACGAGCGTCTGCGCCGCGCCGAGAATGCCGACCACGGCGATCTGTTGCAGGATGAGCGTCAGCGTGTAGCTCGAGAAGAATCGGCCGCCGATGGTCAGGCCGAAGATGAGGATGGATAGCACCAGCACGACAGCGGGAACGGCCGCGGGCGTCGAGTGCAGGAAGTGCTGGATTTTCTGAAGTGGCGACTTGCTCTGGAAGCTTGCGACAGACGTGTCGCTCTTGTCGAGAACTTTCTCGAACTCCTGTATGCTTGCCATGATTTCCCTCCCAAGGACCGGCATAGGGGCTCCGGCTTATCCTGCCGGTCAGTCCGGGAGAGCGGCAGGCTCCGCCCTCCCGGGAAGATAGTGGACCCAAAGGGTCAGGGGATCAACCCCAGCACTTCTCCAGGCCTTCCTTGACGCTGATCGATTCCACGCCCTCGGCGGGCTTGTCGGTCACCAGCGCCACGCCGGTGTCGAAGAAGTCCTTGCCCTCGGTCGGCTTCGGCTTCTCGCCGGTCTCGGCATATTTCTTGATCGCCTCGATGCCGAGGGCCGCCATCAGCAGCGGATATTGCTGCGAGGTCGCGCCGATCTGGCCGGCCTCGACCGCCTTGACGCCGGGGCAACCGCCGTCCACCGACACGATCAGCACGTCGTTTTCCTTGCCGATGGCCTTGAGCGCCTGGTAGGCGCCGACGGCTGCCGGCTCGTTGATCGTGTGGATCACGTTGATGTCGGGGTCCTTCTGGAGAAGGTTTTCCATGGCCTTGCGGCCGCCTTCCTCGTTGCCGTTGGTCACGTCGTGGCCGACGATGCGCGGATCGTCCTCGTCGCCGATCTTGTTGGGATCCTTCGGGTCGATGCCGAAGCCGATCATGAAGCCCTGGTCGCGCAGCACATCGACGGTCGGCTGCGACGGGGTCAGGTCGAGAAAGCCGATCTTGGCGTCCTTGGCCTTGTCGCCGAGGGTGGCCGCGGCCCACTGGCCGATCAGCTTGCCGGCGAGCAGGTTGTCGGTGGCGAAGGTCGCGTCGGCGGCATCGGCCGGCTCGAGCGGCGTATCGAGCGCGATCACCAGCAGGCCGGCTTCCTGCGCCTTCTTGACCTGGTCGACGATGGCCTTGGTGTCGGATGCGGCGATCAGGATGCCCTTGGCGCCGGCGGCGACGCAGGATTCGATCGCGGCCACCTGGCTGTCATGGTCGCCGTCCACCTTGCCGGCATAGGATTTGAGCTCCACGCCGAGCTCCTTCGCCTTGGCGGACGCGCCTTCCTTCATCTTGACGAAGAAGGGATTGGTGTCGGTCTTGGTGATCAGGCAGGCGGAAATATCTTCCGCGCGCGCGGTGCCGCAGAAGGCCACGCCGAGCGCCAGCGCGCCGATCGTTGCGGAAAGAACGGATGTCTTCATTTGAATTCCTCCCAAGGAACTATCGGTGACGACGGACGATTCCGCCGCCTCTCCTCAGCGGCCGCACCCGGGCGGGCGTGGTTTCGTCAAGGCTCCTCCTGCCTCGTGCGGCCAGCCAGCGAGACCTAACCATCGAACCGGGCGGCTGTCAATAAATAAATTTGATTGATTTATTTATTCGCTGTGGCATGCTTCCCGGCACAGGTATACCAATGCCCGGGAGGAGTTGAGGGCAATGGCAGGTCTCGACATTGAGCAGGATGCCGTTTCCGAGGTCGTCGACCCGATGGGAGGCGCCAATCAGACACGGGTGCGCGTCTATAACGAGCGCCTCGTCCTGTCGCTGGTCCGGCGGCACGGATCGCTTTCCAAGGCCGATATCGCCCGCCGCACCGGCCTCTCCGCCCAGACCGTTTCCGTCATCATGCGGGCGCTCGAGAAGGATGGCCTCCTGAGGCGCGGCAGCCCGCAGCGCGGCCGCGTCGGCCAGCCCTCCATTCCGATGAGCCTCAATCCCGACGGCGTGCTCTCGTTCGGCCTCAAGATCGGCCGCCGCAGCGCCGACCTCATCCTGATGGATTTCACCGGCCATGTCCGCGTCCAGCTGCACGAGGCCTATCGCTATCCGACGCCCGCCGGAGTCCTCGCCTTCGTCGAGGCCGGCGTGGACAAGGTCCTGGCGGAACTGCCTCTCGTGGACCGGGCGCGGATGGCGGGCCTCGGCATCGCGTTGCCTTTCCAGCTCTGGAACTGGGCGGAGGAAGTGGGTGCCCCGCTCGCCGACATGGAGGCGTGGCGTCATGCCGACATCGCCGCCCTGCTCGCCGACAGGCTGCCCTTTCCGGTTCTCCTACAGAACGATGCAACGGCGGCCTGCGCGGCGGAACTGGCCTTTGGCCAGGGCCCGCGTTTTTCGGATTTCGCCTATTTCTTCATCGGCTCCTTCATCGGCGGCGGCGTGGTGCTCAACCATGCGCTCTATTCCGGCCGCACCGGCAATGCCGGCGCCTTCGGCTCCATGCCGTTTCCGGCGCGCAATGGCGGGCGGAACCAGTTGATCGACCATGCCTCCGTCGTCGTTCTCGAAAAGATGCTGCTCGAAGCCGGCCGCAATCCGTCCTCCATCTGGCTGACGCCGGAGAAATGGGACGATTTCGGCGACATCGCCGATCTCTGGATCGAACGGACCGGCCATGCCCTGGCGCTGGCGATCGCGACGGTCTGCTCGGTGGTCGATTTCGAGGCGGTGATCATCGACGGCGGCTTTTCGGCCGATATCCGGCGGGCGATCGCGGCGGCGGCGCGCCGGCAGCTCGCCGGACTCGATCTTCAAGGCATCGCGCCGCCGGTCGTGGAGGAGGGCCTTGTCGGCTCGGCGGCCCGCGCGGTCGGCGCGGCGAGCCTGCCGCTCTTCTCGCGCTATCACATCGACCAGAGCGTCCTGTTCAAGGAAATGGCGTGATGCTGAAAGGGCTGGATCCCGTTCTCGGCCCGGCGCTGCTCGCGACCCTGCGGTCCATGGGCCATGGCGACGAGATCGCCCTGGTCGACGGCAATTATCCGGGCGAGGAACATGCCCGCCGACTGGTCCGCGCCGACGGACACACGGTCGACCGAGTCCTGGACGCCGTCCTGTCGATCCTTCCGATCGACCATGCCGTCGAGGAGGCGATCTTCCGCGCCGTCGTACCCGGCAATCCGGCCCTGCCCGATCCTGTCCATCGGCGGATGATCGAGATCTGCCGCCGCTGGGAGCCCGGCCGGCCGGTCGTCCCGCTGGCGCCGGACCTGTTCTACGCGCGCGTCCGCGCCGCCCATACGGTGGTGCAGACCTCCGAGCCGGCGCTCTATGGAAACATCGTCCTGCGCAAGGGCGTCATCGGCTGACGGCGCAGCCGCGCGCATTACCGAAATGTAATATCCGGAAGCCTTGAAGCGCGGCGTTGCCCGCTACATATCAGGGTCGTTGGCGGTCCCTGGCGATCGCCAGGCTGGCATCCCGGCTCCGTCCCCCGCCGCGCCAGCCCTGAAGCGCGGACAAGAGCCTTCCCCCTCTCCGGGCTCTTGTCCGCCTCTCCCTGCAAGCAGGATCTCTTCGTTGCCGGCCTCGCGCCGGCTTCTTTCTTTTCACGCCGCCCGCTTTGCCAAGTTTTCGACTTGTGAATTTACGGATTTGTGTCTTTATTCGGCACAAATGACGTATGATCGTATGGAATCGGCAACATATCTTTCGGCTTTGCTTGCGAAAGGCTTTTCCAAGTCGCTCGCGAACCGCGCCAATGCCCTCGGTTTCCTGCCCGGACAGTTCCCGGTCCTCGTCGAACTCTGGAACGAGGACGGCCTGACCCAGCGCGAACTGCTCGACCGGCTCGATATCGAGCAGGCGACGCTCGCCAACACGCTCTCGCGGATGGAGCGCGACGGCCTCGTCGTCCGCAGCCCCCATCCCCGCGACCGCCGCGCGACCTGCATCCACCTGACCGAACGCGCCTGGACGATCCGCGAGCCGGCGCTCGCCGCCGCCCGAGATGCCGACCAGGCGCTCTTCAAGGGCTTCCGGCGCTTCGAGAAGGAACTGATGCTCGAATATATCCGCTGGGCCGTCGACAACGCCCGCAAGCTCTGAAACCCTCTTCCCCGCCTTTCAGAGCCGGCCTGTTCCCCCGGAAACAGCCGTGTCCGGCCTCCGTATGCCAGAAGGCCGCCATGGTCGAGAGGCCGCGTGGGCCAGGGATTTACCGGGAGTTAACCATGACGAGGATCTTCGCTTATCTTCTTCTTGCGATCGTCACATTTTCGACATGCGTTTCCATGATGACCGCATCAACGGGAACAGCGGCGGCCTGCGATTCTGTCCCGAAATGTGACCGGGGATCTGCGTAAAATGAAGTCGATCTATTTCCTCCTCATCGCGATGGTGGCGATGTCGCTCGGTGCGTCCGCGTTCGAACTGTCGACGCGCGACGACACGTCGATGTCCTGCGCCTATACCATGTCCTGCCGCTGACCGCCGGCGCGGTCGTCCGCGCCGTCCCGAGCCCGCCGCGATGGCGGTCCCCGCTTCTTTATCGGCATTGCCGGCGGCTCAGGTCTTCCATTTCCCCGGGAAAGGTTCTAGACCTCATTTTGATGTGTTCCGGGCGCTTGGCGCCCGCCAGCCGGGGCATTCCGTGAAGACCAACCGCCCGAAGCTCGAGGAGATCGCCCGGATCGCCGGCGTGTCCAAGGCCACTGTCGATCGCGTCCTCAACAACCGGCCGGGCGTGCAGCAGCACACGCGGCAGCATGTCCTCCATGTGCTTCAGAGTCTGGGCGGCGAGGGTGCCGGCGGCGGCTCGGGCCGCTCGCGGATCGATTTCGTGCTGCCCGGCGGCCGCAATGCCTTCATCGCCGACCTCGCTCAGCATATCGAGCGGCAGGCCGCCCAGCGCGGCGATGTCGAGGTGCATATCCATCGTTTCGAGGCCATCGAGCCCGAACGCATCGCCGCCACGCTCGACAGCCTGAAGGGCATGACCCGCGGCGTGGCGCTGATCGGCCTCGACAGCCCCCTGGTGCGCGAATCCGTCCGCCGCCTGATCGCGTCCGGCGTCGATGTGCTGACGCTGGTCTCCGACATCAGCCATGTCGGCCGCGTCTCCTATGTCGGCATCGACAATCGCGCCGCCGGCCGGCTCGCCGGCTATCTGATCGGCCGCTTCCTGCCCGGCGCCAAGGGCAAGGTCGCGCTCATTGCCGGGGCGCTCGCCTATCGCGGCCACGAGGAGCGCGAGATGGGCTTCCGCCACATATTGCGCGAGCGTTTCCCCGATATGGAGATCGTCGCGCCGCCGGAAATCCGCGAGGACCCGGACCGCGCCTATGAGGAGGTCCGCGCGCTTCTCGGACGGTTTCCCGACCTGCTCGCCATCTATTGCATCGGCGCCGGTGGCGAGGGCGTCGCCCGCGCGATGGTGGAGAAGGGCAGGGCGCAATCCGTCGTCTTCATCGGCCACGACCTGACCGACAATACGCGGGCCTATCTTCTCGACGGCGTCATGGACGCGGTGATCGATCAGAATGCCCGTGTCGAGGCGCGCGACGCCATCGACCGCCTCCTGCGCGCCGTGCGCGGCGAGACGGACATCCCGCAGACGACGGTGCGCATCCAGTCGGTCTTTTCGGAGAACATACCGAGCGAGGTCTGAAGCGTTCAGCCTTCGACCGCTTCCATGATTTCCTCGCCGGTGATCACCCGCTCGACCTCCTCGATCGTCGTCGTTCTCGGGTCGATGTCGTCGGCGACGATCTGGCCGCGCCGCATCACGATGATGCGGCTCACCACCTGGAAGACATGGTGGATATTGTGGGCGATGAAGATGCACGAATGGCTGGTGTCGCGTGCCTCGCGTACGAAGTTCAGCACCCCCTTGGTCTCCGCCACGCCGAGATTGTTCGTCGGCTCGTCGAGGATGATGAGGTCGCTGTCGAAATGCATGGCCCGCGCGATCGCCACCGCCTGCCGTTCGCCGCCGGACAGCGAGCCGATCGGCGTGGTCGGCGGGATGTCCTTGGTGATGCCCACGCGCCGCAGCAGTTCGCGCGCCACCCCGTTCATCGCCTCGTGATCCATCCGGTTGAGGAAGGCCGGCGGCTTGAGCGGCTCGCGGCCGAGGAAAAGGTTGCGTGCGATGGAAAGCTGCGGCACCAGCGCCGAATCCTGGTAGATCGTCTCGATGCCGTTGGCGATGGCGTCGGTGGTGGATTTCATCTCCACCTTGCGGCCTTTCACATAGATGCCGCCGGACGTCACCGGCACCGCGCCCGACAGGACCTTGATCAGCGTCGACTTGCCGGCGCCGTTGTCGCCCAGGAGCCCGACCACCTCATGGCGTTCCACCCGCATGCTCACGTCGCGCAGCGCATGGACCCGGCCGTAATATTTGTTGATGTTCTCCATCCGGATCAGTTCTTCGGCCATCTCACACTCCCGCATTGTGGCGGCGTTCGAGCCAGGAATGCAGCGCCATCATGCCGAGGATGATCGCGCCGATGAAGATGTTGTAGGCCAGCCCCGGCACGCCGACCAGCACGATGCCGTTGCGCATGGTGCGCAGGATGAAGATGCCGAACACCGTGCCGATGATCGTGCCGCGGCCGCCGGTCAGCACCGTGCCGCCGATCACCATCATGGCGATCACCTCGAGCTCGTAGCCCATGCCGCTGTTGGGATTGGCCGCCGAGGTGCGGATGGAGGAGATGATGCCGGCGAAACCGGCCATGGCCGAGGAGAACATGAAGAGCAGCACCTTGGTGCGGTTCACGTTGACGCCGCGGTTGCGCGCGGCATTGGCGTTGCCGCCGGTCGCCTGGATCCAGTTGCCCGCGCGCGTCCGCGTCAGCAGGTAGTGGGTCAGGAAGGCGAAGAGCGCGAACCAGAAGACCGACATGTAGAGCCGGAAGCCGCCGATCGAGAATTCGCCGACCAGGATGCCGGCGAGCCACGTGCCCTCGGAATTCCATGTCCGCTGCGGAAAGCCGTCGGTGAGGTAGAGCGCCGAGCCGCGCACCACCAGCAGCATGCCGAGGGTCACGAGAAAGGACGGGATGTTGAGCCGCGTCACGAACAGGCCGTTGACCCAGCCGATGAGGAGCGCGATGGCGATGGCCACGATGAAGGCCGCTTCCATCGGCATGATGCCGGCGTTGAACAGGGTCCACATGACCACCGCCGAGAAGCCGAAGACCGAGCCGACCGAAAGGTCGAATTCGCCCGAGGTCATCAGCAGCGTCATCGCCAGCGCGATCAGGCCGAGCTCGACCGTGAACATCAGGATGTTCGAGATGTTCAGCGCCGACAGGAATGCGGGATTGATCGTCGTGAAGACCGCCATCTCGGCGATCAGCAGGACCAGGGGTCCGAATTCGGGCGCGCCGACGAAGCGCTGAAGGAGGCTACGATTTTGCATCAATGGTCCGCCAGTCCGGGTCTTGCGGCGCCGCGCCCGCGCCGGGCGCGGCATGCCGCCATTGTCAGGCCGCGATCGCCCCGTCCGTCCCGGCGCGGGCGATGCGCGGGTCACCCGGCCGGGCGGCCGGGTGACGGGTCGATGTCACTTGCCGCCCATGATGTCGTGATAGAGCTGGGCATTGTCCTTCTCGTAGAGCGTGCCGACATAGACGTCGAAGCCGGGAGGAATGCCGGCGGCGGCCATCGCGGCCATGGAGAGGCCGACATAGCTCGTGGCCTGCGGGTCCTGCCACATGGCGGCGTTGACATAACCGTCCATCACTTCCTGCGTCGTGTCCTGCGAATTGCCCCAGCCGACGGCGGGGATCTCGCCGGGTTTGACGCCGACCTGGTCGAAGACGCGCTTGACCGAGCCTGTCACCATGTCGCCGAGGCCGATGATCGCCTTGACCTTGCCGCGGTTGGCGGTGAGGTAATCGCTCATGCGGGTGATGATTTCCGCCTGGTCGAGCGTCGTGTCGGTCACTTCCCAGGTGATGTTGAGCGGCTCGAAGACGGCGGCGATGCCTTCCTCTTCCTGCACGCCATAGGTCGCGCCGGGCACCTCGACGGGCATCCAGACGAAATCGCCTTCCTTCACCAGCTTGTTGTCGACCAGATATTGCGCCCAGGCCTGGCCGGTCTTCCTGAGGTCCATGCCGACATAGGCGTTGAACTTCACGGTCGGATCGGGCGTGTTGATGTTGATGACCGGGATGCCCGCGTCGCGCGCTTCCTGCACCACCTTCACCAGGCTGCCCGGATCCGGGCTCGACGTCACGATCGCATCGGCCTTGGCGGCGATCGCGGCGCGCACCGCTTCCTGGTGCGATGGCACGTCGCCGGAATGGAAGGAGGTGTTCACCGTGTTGCCGGTATCCGTTTCCCATTGCTTGGCGCCGGCCAGGAAGTAGGTCCAGACCGGGTCGGTCGGCGCGCCATGCGAGATCCAGTAAAAGGTCTTGCCGGCCGCCAGGGCCGGCGAGAATGCGCCCAAAGCCACCGTGGCGGCTGTGGCAAGGCCGAGAAATGTCCGTCTGAGCATGCGCGTTCTCCTCTTGCGGCCGGCGGCGCCGGCTCGTCCTCCTCGTTCCCTCGGCGACAAGACCCTCCCGGCGACGGCTCCTCTATCTCCGTCGAGGCTTTTCGCCTCAAAATGAGGTTAAATATGACACCTCAAATTGATGTGAAAGAGGTAAAGGGCGGCAAGCGTTCATGTCAAGCGGATTTCCCGGGGATCGTCCCGCCGGCCGGCGTTGAAGCCCGCGCGCGGATTTCCTAGTCTGGAATTCGAGGACGGGAGGCCCGATTGCGAAACTGTTTCAAGCTGCTGTTGTCCATGTCAGCATTCCTTGCATGGTCTCCGGCCCACGCCGCCGAATGGAAGGCGGTGGAGCGCGAGGCGACCTATAGCGTCCGGGGCGGCACCGGACCGGAGCTCTATGCCTCGATCGGCGAGCGCGGCCCGCAGGTCGGCGGGCTCGTCCGCGTTATCGCGCATACCACCTTCAAGCTCACCTGGACGCGCGACTACCGGCGGCGGAACGGCGGCTGCGTGCTGGCCGGCGCTCGGCCGAAGCTCGTCATCACCTACACGCTGCCGAAGCCGGCATCGCACCTGTCCGGCGCCGTCCGCGCCGATTGGGAAGCCTTCATCGCCGGCGTGCGCGATCACGAGAAGGTGCATGGCGCGATGATCGTCGACATGGTGCGGGAGATCGAGCGGGTCAGCGTCGGGCTGACGGTCGCGGACGATCCGGATTGCCGCGGGATCCGGCGGGAACTGACCCGCCGCCTCGCCGCGATCTCTCAGGAGCAGCGGCGCAAGAGCCGGGAGTTCGACCGTGTCGAGCTCGGCGACGGCGGCAATATCCAGCAGCTCGTCCTGAGGCTCGTCAATGGCGGCTGAGGAAACCGCGGAGCCGGTGGATTGCCCTTGGCGGCGCGGCGCTCTAAGACTTGGCTGAACAGGGAGATCCGCCGTGAGCGACCACCACGATCACGACCATCATCACGACAATCGCTATTCCGACATGCAGGCGCGGGTGAAGGCGCTCGAGACCGTGCTGACGGAAAAAGGCCTGATCGACCCCGCAGCGATCGACGCCATCGTCGAGACTTATGAGACGAGGGTTGGACCGCGCAACGGCGCGCGCGTCGTGGCCAGGGCATGGTCGGACGCCGACTTCGCCGACTGGCTCCGGCGCGATGCGACGGCGGCGATCGCCAGCCTCGGCTATACCGGCCGGCAAGGCGAGCATATGCGCGCCGTTTTCAACACGCCGGACACCCACAATCTCGTGGTCTGCACCCTCTGCTCCTGTTATCCCTGGTCGGTGCTCGGCCTTCCGCCGGTCTGGTACAAGGCGCCGGCCTATCGCTCGCGCGCGGTGATCGACCCGCGCGGCGTGCTCGCCGAATTCGGCCTCCACCCGCCGGCGGAGACGAAGATCCGGGTCTGGGACTCCACGGCCGAGCTTCGCTATCTCGTCATTCCCGAGCGCCCCGCCGGAACGGAGGACCTGGACGAGGCGGCGCTGGCCGGTCTCGTCAGCCGCGATGCGATGATCGGCACCGCCATCGCCGGATATCCGGAGGCGGCGCGATGAACGGCCCGCACGATCTCGGCGGCCAGATGGGCTTCGGCCCGGTCGCGCCCGAACCGGACGAACCTTATTTCCACGCCGACTGGGAGAAGCGCGCGCTCGGCGTCGTTCTCTCCTGCGGGGCCTTCGGAGCATGGTCGCTCGACGAGAGCCGCCATGCCCGCGAATGCATACCGCCCGCCGCCTATCTCTCCGCCAGCTATTACGAAATCTGGATTCGCGCGCTCGAAGTGCTGCTCGAACGCCATGGCTTTGCCACCGGGGAGGAGATCGCCGCCGGCCACAAGCGCGCCGACGGGGCCACGGCCCGGCGGGTGCTGAAGGCGGACATGGTGGCGGGTGTCCTCGCCCGGGGCGGCCCCTGCGACAGGCCGGTCGAGGCCGCGCCCGAATTCGCCGTCGGCGACCGGGTCCGCGCCCGCAATTTCCATCCGGCGACGCATAGCCGCCTGCCGCGCTATGCCAAGGGCAAGGCCGGTGTGGTCGAGGCGGTGCAGGGCGCCTTCGTCTTCCCCGACGACAATGCCCACGGCAAGGGCGAGAATCCGCAATGGGTCTATACGGTCGTCTTCGACGGCGCCGAGATCTGGGGCGAGGGCGCCGAGCCCGGCCTCACCGTCTCGATCGACGCCTGGGAGAGTTATCTTGAGCGCCTGTGAAATCCCGTCGGCGCCCGGCGACATGCCCGGACTGCCGCGTTCGGCGGAGGGGGATCCGGTCTTCGCCGAGCCGTGGCAGGCCGAGGCCTTCGCGCTCACGCTCCATCTTTTCGACCGGGGTCTCTTCACCTGGGCCGAATGGGCCGAGGCGCTGTCGTCGGAGGTCAAGCGTCCGCATCGGGACGAAGCGGGCAGCGATTATTACGATTGCTGGGTCGAGGCCCTGTCCGGACTTCTGGAGACCAAGGGCGTCGCGGATGCCGCCACCGTGCTCGGCCTCCAGCGGAGCTGGCAGCGCGCCGCCGAGGCGACGCCGCACGGTAGCCCCATTGAACTCGCAAACGATCCTCTCCGCGCCAGCGGTGCGACATCGGTCGGATAGATGGGCGCCGGGCCGGACAGGTGGGGAGCTCGTCTGCCGTTTCGTTGGCCAACGGGGGAAACCGGAAAAACCCTGCTGTTCTCCATCCCTGTCGCGTCCGGTTGACACAGCCGGCTGCCGCGCTCGGTGAATGTTTGGGGCGGAACCCGGTTCCCGAAAAATTGCGCCATGGCTTTGCTTGCGGCCGAATCCGGTTTATGTTCCCCGAATGTTCCTGATAGATTCTCTTTCCGACGCCTCACGCAGCCGGCCTGACGAGGGCACCGACCGCCCGGCGGATGCCGATGCGCCGGCGCCGCCGACTCCGCGCATGCTCGCCTGGGCGAGGAATTCCGCCATCTACCGGCTCGAACGGCAGATGCTCACCGAAAAACAGCTTTTCGACGCCATATGCCGCAAGGCCAAGGAGAAATTCGACGCCGTCACCGAGACGCAGGCGCGCGCCTGCGCGGAGTTCGCCGTCGGTTTCGCCCATGCCAACCGGGCGCTCGACGATACCGCCTATGCCGGCATAGCCACCCGTTCCGGTGTCCGAAGCGGCCGTTCGAGGCGCGCCATCGCCCAGCGTCTGGCGATCAAGGGCATCGATCGCGAGACGGCGCTCGCCGCGCTCGAGGATGCCGACGACCTCTATGCGGCGGTCGTGCTGGCGCGCAAGCGCGCCTTCGGCCCGTTCCGCCGGGCGGCGACCGACGACAGGCGCGTGGCGCGGGAAATGGCGGCCTTCGCGCGCGGCGGCTTCGGCTTCGATCTGGCGCGCAAGGTGCTTGCCATGGATATCGGCGATGCCGGGGAGATCCTGGCGTCGCGCCGCATCTGAACGGGAAGTTCGCCTTCCTGTCGCCCGGAATCCGTGGGAGCCGGATCGAGGGCTCTGCCTATTCGCCGTCGAGCCGCCGTCTTTCCACGGCGAGCGTTCCGTCGTCCGCCGTGGAGATCGTGATGTCGGCATAGCTGCCGGTTGCCGGATGCGGCGTTTCCTGGGGTTCGCCATG
>JAGRLJ010000212.1:0-148 GCA_020441805.1 Rhizobiaceae bacterium | reverse complement strand
CAGGCAGTCGGCGGCATCCACGCCCAGCCGCGCCGCCGCCAGCAGGAAACAGTCCGGCGCCGGTTTGCCGCGCGTGACATCCTCCGCGGTGACGAAGGTCGGCGGCGGCGTGATGCCGGCCGCGCCGAGCCGCCGGCTCGCGAGTTCG
>JAGRLJ010000211.1:7972-9820 GCA_020441805.1 Rhizobiaceae bacterium | reverse complement strand
AGCATGACGCCGAGCGCCGTCTGGTCGTTGACGCACATGAAGGCGGTCGGCAGCGTGTCGCGCATGAAAAGCTGCTCGACGGCGAGCCGTCCGCTTTCGATCGTCCCGTCGCCTTCGAGCACGATGCGCAGGTCGGGCGAGATGCCGGCCGCGTCGAGGCCCGCCTCGTAGCCCATGCGCCGCCGGCCATGGGCGAGCCGGGTGCGCGAATCGCCGATGAAGGCGATCTTGCGGTGCCCCTCCGCGATCAGGAGGTCGACCGCCTTGCGCGCGCCGGCGATATCGTCGACGCCGACATAGGGAATGCCGCCATTATAGACCGGTTCGAAGACGCCGACGCTCGGCGGCAGGCGCGCGGTCATCGTCTGGTGGCCGAAAGGCAGGATGCCGGTGAAGAGGATCAGCCCCGCCGCCTGGTTGGAATTGAGGAATTTCAGATATTCGAGGCCGCGCTGGGCATCGTTCTGGGTATGGCCGATCAGGATGCCGTAACCATGGGCGCGGGCCTCGTTCTCGAGCCCCACCAGGATATTGGAAAAGTTCGGGTCGCCGATATCCGGCGCCACGACGAGGATCATGTTCGACCGGCCGAGCCTCAGGCTGCGGGCCATGGCATTGGTCGTGTAGCCGGTGATGGCGATCGCCTGGTTGACCTTCAGGCGCGTCGAATTGGCGACTTTCTCAGGGTTGTGGATGGCACGCGAAACCGTCGCGATCGACACTTCGGCGATGCGAGCGACGTCTTCGATCGTGGCGGGCGTTGAATTCGACACTCAGCTTCTGCCTGGATCCCCGGATGCCGCGACCCTACGGGAGACTTCCCGGGAGGTCAAAGGCTCGATCCGGAAAAATTGATTACGATCGGGAATGTAAACCTTTACATAGGGCATGTAAAGGTTTACACGGGTCATTATGCGGCCATAGAGCCGTGGGGAGGAAGTGAATGCGGACGGGACCAGTCACCGATGGCGAGACCCTGCTCTCGGCCCGGAGGATCAGCAAATCCTTCAACGGCGTCCAGGTCCTGTTCAGCGTCGATTTCGATCTCCGCAAGGGTGAGATTCATGCCCTGATGGGCGAGAACGGCGCCGGCAAATCCACCCTTGTCAAGATCCTCTCGGGCTTCGAGCAGCCGACCTCGGGCGAGATCCTGCTCGACGGCAAGCCGGTGAAACTGCCGGCCAACGGCGCGGCCGAGGCGCTCGGCATCGTCATCATCCACCAGGAATTCAATCTCGCCGAACACCTGACCGTCACCGAAAGCCTGTTTCTCGGCCGGGAGGTCACGCATTTCGGCGTTCTCGACCGCAAGTTCATGCGGGCGGAGACCCGCAAGGCGCTCGACATGCTCGGCTCGCATGTCGACGAGAATGCGACGATCGGCTCGCTCGCCGTCGCCGACAAGCAGATGGTCGAGATCGCCAAGGCGATCAGCCGCGACGCCCGCGTCGTCTTCATGGACGAGCCCACGGCGGTGCTGTCCCGCGAGGAAACGCGCATCCTGTTCGAGCAGGTCCGCAAGCTGCGCGACCGGGGGACGAGTTTCGTCTTCGTCTCCCACAAGCTCGACGAGGTGATGGAGCTTACCGACCGCGTCACCGTGCTGCGCGACGGCCAATGGGTGAAGACGGCGCCGACCAGGATCCTCGATGGCGAGGCGATCGCCCAGCTCATGGTGGGGCGCGAGCTTTCCAGCCTCTATCCAGCCAAGGTCGAGCCCGATGTCGACGAGAAGGTCGTGCTTTCGGTGCGCGATGTCTCCACCGGCTTCGTCAAGAATGCGAGCTTCGATATCCGCAAGGGCGAGATCCTCGGCTTTTCCGGCCTGATCGGCTCGGGCCGCACCGA
>JAGRLJ010000211.1:4540-7899 GCA_020441805.1 Rhizobiaceae bacterium | reverse complement strand
CTCCACGCCGCCAATGCCGCCGGCCTCGGCTACATGACCAAGGACCGCAAGGCCAAGGGCCTGCTGCTCAATTCCGGCCTGATGGCCAATCTCACGCTGCAATCGCTCGGCCAGCATTCGCGCTACGGCTATCTCGATCCGAAAAGCGAGCAGGAGGCCCTGGCGCGGGCCCGGCGCCGCTTCGACATCCGCGTCCGCGACGCCGGCGTCGTGGCCGGGCGCATGTCGGGCGGCAACCAGCAGAAGCTGCTGCTCGCCAAGGTCATGGAGACGGAGCCCCAGATCGTCATCATCGACGAGCCGACGCGCGGCATCGATGTCGGCACCAAGCAGCAGATCTATCATTTCATCTCGGCGCTCGCCCGCGAGGGGCGGTCGATCATCGTCGTGTCGTCGGAACTGCCCGAGGTCATCGGCCTCTGCACGCGGATCGCCGTGATGCGCGAAGGGCGGATCGTCGGCATGCTCGAGGGCGACGAGGTCTCCGAACAGGAGATCATGCGCTATGCGGCGGGCCTGAAGAAGCGGCAGGTGGCATGACAGGCGGGCCGGCAGGGCGACGATATCCGGATGCCGACGGGGCAGGGGACAGGAGGCGATTTCAGCAATGAGCATCAACGACGAAAGCAAGTCCGTGGAACAGCGGGCGCGGCGAAGCTGGCGGGATGTCGACCTGCGCGCCGTGGCGCCCTTTGCCGCGCTCCTGCTGCTGCTCATCATCGGCGCGTTGGTCAATCCGAATTTC
Source organism: Rhizobiaceae bacterium (assembly GCA_020441805.1). GTDB lineage: Bacteria > Pseudomonadota > Alphaproteobacteria > Rhizobiales > Rhizobiaceae > Rhizobium_E. The sequence goes on along the minus strand of JAGRLJ010000211.1, from coordinate 7,154 downwards.
ATCGGCATCACCAACCTCGCCAATGTCGCGACCCGCAGCGCCTTCATCGCCATCATCGCCGTCGGCGCGACCTTCGTCATCTCGTCGGGAGATCTCGATCTTTCGGTCGGCTCGATGGTCGCCTTCGTCGCGAGCCTCATGATCCTGTTCATGAATTCCGGGGTGATCGCCGATCCGATGCTCATGCTGCTGACGGCCATGGTGCTCACGGTGACGATCGGCGCCGCCTGCGGGCTGGCCAACGGCCTCATCACCACGCTCGGCAAGATCGAGCCTTTCATCGCAACGCTCGGCACGATGGGCATCTATCGCGGCCTCACCACCTGGCTCTCCCAGGGCGGTGCGATCACCTTGCGCGAGCCCGAGCTTCAGGCGCTCTACCGCCCGGCCTATTTCGGCTATGTCCTCGGCGTTCCGGTGCCGATCCTGATCATCCTGCTGGTGACGCTGGTCGCCGCCTTCGTTCTCTACCGCACGCGCTATGGCCGCCATGTCGTCGCGGTCGGTTCGAACCGCGACGTCGCGCGCTATTCCGGCATTCATGTCGACCGCGTTCGCACCATCGCCTTCGTCATCCAGGGGCTTTGCGTCGCCATCGCCGTGCTGCTCTATGTGCCGCGCCTCGGCTCGACCTCGGCCACCACGGGCATTCTGTGGGAGTTACAGGCGATCACCGCGGTCGTCGTCGGCGGCACGGCGCTCAAGGGCGGGGCCGGCCGCGTCTGGGGCACGATCTGCGGCGCCTTCATCCTCGAACTGGTGGGCAATATCATGCTGCTCTCCAACTTCATCAGCGAATATCTGATCGGCACCATCCAGGGCTCGATCATCATCATTGCGATGCTCGTCCAGCGCTCGCTGACACGACGATCGTGAGACGGAACCGGGCCAACGGGTCGCCCGGTTCCCCCGAACCAGGACCCGGTTTTCACAGGGAGTGAGAAATGTTCAGGAAGATATTGGGCGTGGCGCTTCTGGCGACCGCTTTGGGCGGTGCCGCAATGGCGCAGGACACCAAGACGATCGGCGTGTCGATCCCGGCCGCCGACCACGGCTGGACGGCGGGCGTCGTCTATCATGCCGAGCGCGTCGCCGAACTGATCCGCAAGGAGCATCCGAACGCCAACGTCATCGTCAAGACCTCGCCGGATCCGGCGAGCCAGGCGAACGCCATCCAGGACCTTGCCGTGCAGGGCCTCGACGCGCTGGTCATCCTGCCGACCGATCCCGATCCGCTCGTCAACGCCATCAAGGAAGTCAAGGCCAAGGGCACTTTCGTGACCATCGTCGACCGTGCGCCGAGCGTCATGGATTCCTCGGTGCGCGATCTCTATGTCGCCGGCAACAATCCCGCGCTCGGCCAGGTCGCCGGCGAATATATCAAGGCCAATACGCCGGATGCCGAGGTCGTCGTGATCCGCGGCCTGCCGATCCCGATCGACCAGCAGCGTCAGGATGGCTTCGACAAGGGCATCGAAGGCTCCAATGTCAAGGTCCTCGACCGTCAGTTCGGCAACTGGAACCGCGACGACGCCTTCAAGGTCATGCAGGACTACCTGACCAAATATCCGAAGATCGACGTGGTCTGGTGCCAGGATGACGACATGGCCGTCGGCGTGCTTCAGGCCATCGAGCAGGCTGGCCGCACGGATATCCAGTATGTGGTCGCGGGCGCCGGTTCCAAGGAGATGATCAAGAAGGTCATGGACGGCGACAAGATGATCCCGGTCGACGTTCTCTATCCGCCGGCGATGGTCGGCACGGCGATGGAACTCACCGCCGCCGCGATCTTCAACCAGGTTCCGGTCCACGGCACCTACACGTTGGATGCGACCCTGGTCACCAAGGAAAACGCCGCCAACTACTACTTCCCCGACTCGCCCTTCTGAGGTTGGGATCTGGTCAGTCGAAATGATCGATCAGTCTGAAAAATGAAGCGATCTGCCCGGGCAACTGGGCAGATCGAGGTTGTCGACAAAGGTTGCTCCACCCTCGGCGTCATCCTCGGCCTTGTGCCGAGGATCTGGTGTGCTATCTCTAGGCGATTGAAAAAATTGGATAAACTTCACGTCTCCAGATGCTCGGAACAAGCCCGAGCATGACGTGGGAAGCCTTTTCAGTCGCCGGAACCCGCCCGGACCGTCAGGTGGATTTCCTGTTTGTTGCCATTCGGCCGGTTGTCTGGCCATCCGATTTTTGTTTAAAAAACGCTTTCGGCGACGTTGCAGAAGCGCCTCAGGAGAAAAGAGATGAAGACGATCAAGGGGCCGGCCCTGTTCCTGGCGCAGTTCGCCGGGGATGCGGCGCCGTTCAATTCGTGGAAATCGATCACAAAATGGGCGGCCGATACCGGCTACAAGGGCGTGCAGGTCCCCTCCTGGGACGGTCGTCTCATCGATCTCAAGCAGGCCGCGGCCTCGAAGGACTATTGCGACGAATTCGCCGGCGTGGCCCGGGAGAACGGCGTCGAGGTCACCGAGCTCTCCACCCATCTTCAGGGCCAGCTCGTGGCCGTCCATCCGGCTTATGACGAGCCTTTCGACGGGTTCGCGGCGCCGGAGGTGCGCGGCAATCCCAAGGCACGGCAGGAATGGGCCGTCGAGCAGGTGAAGCT
>JAGRLJ010000211.1:0-4427 GCA_020441805.1 Rhizobiaceae bacterium | reverse complement strand
CGTTCGACGAGCTTGCCCGCCGCTGGAAACCGATCCTCGACCATGCCGACGCCAACGGCGTCGACGTCTGCTACGAGATCCATCCGGGCGAGGACCTGCACGACGGCGTCACCTACGAGATGTTCCTCGAACGCACCGGCAACCATGCCCGCGCCAACCTGCTCTACGATCCCTCGCACTACCTGTTGCAGTGCCTGGACTATCTCGACCATATCGATATCTACAAGGACCGGATCCGGATGTTCCACGTCAAGGATGCCGAGTTCAATCCGACCGGCCGCCAGGGCGTCTATTCGGGTTTCCAGTCCTGGGTGAACCGCGCCGGCCGCTTTCGCTCGCTCGGTGACGGCCAGGTCGATTTCGGCGCGATCTTCTCCAAGATGGCCGCCAACGATTTCGCCGGCTGGGCCGTGGTCGAATGGGAATGCTGCCTGAAGCATCCCGAGGACGGCGCGCGCGAAGGCGCCGAATTCGTGAAGAACCACATCATCCGCGTCACCGAAAAAGCCTTCGACGACTTTGCCGGCAGTGGCACCGACCAGGCGGCCAACCGGCGGCTGCTGGGCATTTAAGTCAAAGGCTTACCCTCCTCCTTCCCGGCAGGGCAGAGGGGAGGAAGCCGAATCCGAAAACTCAGGGAGAACCCAATGGCAATCGAGGGAACCACATCCTCGTTCGAACCCCGCATCCGGCTCGGCATGGTGGGCGGCGGCTCGGGCGCCTTCATCGGCGCGGTGCATCGCATCGCATCCCGCATCGACGATCATTACGAGCTGGTCGCGGGCGCGCTGTCCTCGACGCCGGAAAAATCGCGCCAGTCGGGCGCGGAGCTCGGGCTCGACCCGTCCCGCACCTATGACGACTTCAAGTCCATGGCGATCCGCGAGGCCAAGCTCAAGAACGGCATCGAGGCGGTGTCGATCGTCACGCCGAACCACATGCATTATCCCGCCGCCAGGGAGTTCCTCCGGCGCGGCATCCATGTCATCTGCGACAAGCCGCTGACCTCCAATCTTGCCGATGCGAAGAAGCTGCTCAGGATCGCCGAGGAATCCGACGCGCTCTTCGTGCTCACCCACAATTACACCGGCTATCCGATGGTGCGGCAGGCGCGCGCCATGGTCGCCGCGGGCGAACTCGGCGAGATCCGCATCGTGCAGGTCGAATATCCGCAGGACTGGCTGGCCGAGCCGGTCGAGCAGACGGGGCAGAAGCAGGCCGCATGGCGCACCGACCCCAGGCAGTCCGGCGTGGGCGGCTCCACCGGCGATATCGGCACCCATGCCTACAATCTCGCCTGCTTCGTCACCGGCCTCGACCTCGAGGAACTGGCGGCGGATGTGCATACATTCGTCGAGGGCCGTCAGCTTGACGACAATGCCCATGTGATGATGCGCTTCGCCGGCGGCGCCAAGGGCATGCTGTGGTGCAGCCAGGTGGCCGCCGGCCACGAGAACGGCCTGAAGCTGCGCGTCTACGGCACCAAGGGCGGCATCGAATGGGTGCAGGCGGACCCGAACTATCTCTGGTACACGCCGCTCGGCAAGCCGCGTCGGCTCATCACCCGCAACGGCGCCGGCGCAGGCCCCGAGGCGGGGCGCGTCAGCCGCATCCCCCCCGGCCACCCGGAGGGCTATCTCGAGGGCTTCGCCACCATCTACAGTGAAGCGGCGAAAGCGATCATCGCCAGGCGCAAGGGCGAGAAGGTCGGCGCGGACGTGATCTATCCCACCGTCCGGGACGGCGTGAAGGGCGTGGCCTTCGTCGAGGCCTGCATTGCCTCCTCCAGGCGCAACGGTGCCTGGGTCAAGCTCTGACGCCCGGCAATGGACCGGTCCGCCATGGATGTCGCCGTGGCGGGCTTCCACATGACCCGGAGAGCATGCCGCATGCGGCTTGACCCCGAAAGTCGCGGGGCGCTATGCAATTCCAGTCATCACCCGAACCGGAGTTCGCCACCCATGCCCGCCCCGGAAAACAAGCTCAAGGCCGCGCTGAAGGCGGGCCGGTTGCAGACCGGCCTCTGGCTGTCGCTCGCCAATTCCTATTCGGCGGAACTTTTGGGCGAAGCCGGCTTCGATTGGCTGCTGATCGACGGCGAGCATGCCCCAAACGATATCCAGACCATCATGGCGCAGCTCCAGGCGCTGCGCTTCTCGGAATCGTCGGTGCTGGTCCGCGTGCCGGTCGGCGAGCCCTGGCTGATCAAGCAGGTTCTCGATGCCGGCGCGCAATCGCTGCTGGTGCCGATGGTGGAAAGCGGCGCGCAGGCCGAACTGCTCGCAAGCGCGGTGCGATATCCGCCTCGCGGTCTCCGCGGCGTCGGCGCGGGCGCCGCCCGCGCTTCCCGCTTCGGCTATATCGATGACTACACGACCACCGCGGACGGGGAAATCCTGCTGATGCTCCAGGTCGAGAGCCGCGCCGGCATGGCGGCGCTCGACGACATCGCGGCGACCGACGGCGTCGATTGCGTTTTCATCGGCCCCTCCGACCTTTCCGCCGATATGGGCTATCTCGGCGATCCCTTCGCGCCGGCGGTGCAGGCGGCGATCGAGGAGGCGATCGGACGCATCCGTGCCCATGGCAAGGCGGCGGGCATATTCATGACCGACCCGGATCATGTGCGGCGCTATATCGATCTCGGCGGGACATTCATCGCGATCGGCACCGATGCGGGCTTGCTGTCGCAGGGCGCGCGGCAGCTTCAGGCGATCTACAAATAGCATCTCTGTTAGGATCGTCACAAAATTTATTGACCTTTGCAACAACCCGCGTCATCCTTCAGCCGCGTTGTGAAAGAGAATTCCATGGCTCCGCGAAACAAGGACCGGCTCGACCAGCTTGCGGCGCTTCTGAACGAGAAGGGCGTGCTGCATCTCAAGGACGCCGCCCGCAGGCTCGGCGTTTCCGAAATGACGGTGCGGCGCGATATTGCCGGCGAGGTTGGCCGCTTCGCCTATCTCGGGGGCCATATCATGCCGGCGGAAAAGGTCGAGCCCGAACAGCCCTATGAGCTCGCCTTGCAGGCCGACCGCCACGCCGCGGCCAAGCGCGAGGCCTGCCGTTTCGCGCTCGGTCATATCCATGCCGACGACACGATCTTCGTCGATTGCGGCACCACGTTGCAGCATCTCATTGACCTCGTTCCGCAAACCATGCCGCTGACCGTGGTCTGCTATGCGCTGAACATTGCCGAGCGCCTGGCCGCCGCGCCGAATATGCGCCTGATTCTGCTGGGCGGGCTCTATCATCCGGAGACGGCCTCCTTTTCCGGTCCGCAGGGGCTCGATACGCTGGACCGCGTCGGAATCAACACCGCCTTTCTTTCCGCCGCCGGGCTCGACCCGGAGCGTGGCGCGACCTGCGCGCATTTCCACGAAGTCGCGATCAAGCAGAAGGCGATCGCCACCGCGCAAAAGAATCTGCTCGTCATCGACACGTCGAAGCTGGGCCGCGTGAAACCGGCTTTCTTCGCCGAGGCCGACGCTTTCGACGTCGTTTATACCGAGAATGGCGTCTGGCTCTCCGAAGAGGCCGCCTGAACGCGCGATCGCTCTTGACCTTGCGTCTGTTTGATGCAATCATCACAAAAATGTGAGAAAAATAACAATTCCTGACTCGCCCAAGGGAGGTCGGCATGGATACGACGACACTGGAAAGGCCGACGGCGGCCACCAATCACGGCTGGCCGCGCAATCCCGGCATGGAACTCGATCTCGGCCTGGTCGAGGCGCAGCGTGTCAACCTTTCGGCAGGGGAGCGGCGGGTCGCCTCGCTGCCCGGCCGGCGCACGGTGAAGAAGGATGCGCAGGCCGCCTGGCTCATCAAGGCCGTGACCTGCATCGACCTCACGACGCTCAACGGCGATGACACGGCGGGCCGCGTCCGCCGCCTCTGCGCCAAGGCGGCGAGCCCGATCCGGCAGGATCTGCTCGACGCGATGGGCATGGGCGGCCGCCGGATCACCACCGGCGCGGTCTGCGTCTATCACCGCTTCGTCTCCACCGCCGTCGAGGCGCTGGCCGGCACGGACATTCCGGTCGCCGCCGTTTCCACCGGCTTTCCGGCCGGGCTCTCGCCGCATGCGACCAAGGTCCGGGAGATCGAGGCTTCCGTCGCCGACGGCGCGCGGGAGATCGATATCGTCATCACCCGCGAGCATGTGCTGACCGGCAACTGGGACGCGCTCTACAAGGAGATGCAGGATTATCGCGCGGCCTGCGGCGACGCCCATGTCAAGGCGATCCTCGCCACCGGCGACTTGAAGACGCTCCGCAATGTCGCCCGCGCCTCGCTCGTCTGCATGATGGCCGGCGCGGATTTCATCAAGACCTCGACCGGCAAGGAGGTCGCCAACGCCACGCTGCCGGTCAGCCTGGTGATGGTCCGCGCGCTGCGCGATTACAGTCACGAAACCGGCTACC
>JAGRLJ010000210.1:5948-6246 GCA_020441805.1 Rhizobiaceae bacterium | reverse complement strand
TGTGGGCGATGCCCGACCTGATGCACGCCATGCTCGAGCAGAAGGTCGGCCACCCGAAGGCCGGCGCCAACACCGCATGGGTGCCCTCGCCGACAGCAGCCACGCTGCACGCCACGCATTATCACAAGGTCAATGTCATGGCGGTGCAGGACAAGCTCAAGGAGCGTGCCCGCGCCAATCTCGACGACATCCTGTCGGTGCCGGTCGCGGCGCGTCCCAACTGGACGCCCGACGACATCCAGAAGGAACTCGACAACAACGCGCAGGGCATTCTGGGCTATGTCGTGCGCTGGATCGA
>JAGRLJ010000210.1:2547-5922 GCA_020441805.1 Rhizobiaceae bacterium | reverse complement strand
TCAACGATGTCGGCCTGATGGAGGACCGCGCAACCCTGCGCATCTCATCGCAGCACATCGCGAACTGGCTGCATCACGGCGTCTGCTCCAGGGAGCAGGTGATGGAGACGATGCAGCGCATGGCGGCGGTCGTCGACCGGCAGAATGCGGGCGACCCGAACTATCGGGCGATGGCGCCCGATTTCGACAAGTCCATCGCCTTCGCGGCTGCCTGCGAACTGGTGTTCGAGGGCATCAGCCAGCCCAACGGCTATACCGAACCGATCCTGCACCGCCGCCGGCGCGAGTTGAAGGCGTCGCTCAACGGCTAGCGCAATTTACGGGAACATGCCTGCCCCGGATATGATCCGGGGCGCAGACCGGCTTTCGCTCCGCCATTGCGCGTCATGCAAATGGCCGTATCGTTTCGTCGATTAGGTGAATCGAACCGGCGCCGTCCGCCTTGCGAAAGCCTATTTCTGCCAGGCCGGCTTGCGCTTTTCGAAGAAGGCGGCGATGCCCTCCGCCATGTCGGTCGTCTCCCAGGTGTCGGCGAGGCGCCCGACCGTATCTTCCATGATCGAATCGTCGATTGTCGGCCCAAGGAATCGCGCCAGCTTCTTGCCCGCCGCGACCGCCTGCGGCGAGGCGGCGAGATAGGGCTTGATTTCGGCTTCGACGGCGTCGTCCAGCTCGTCCGCCGGCACCGCGCGCGCGATAAGGCCCAGCTCGTGCGCTTCCCCGGCGCCGAAAATGCGTCCCGAGAAGAAGACGCGCCGCGCCCGGCCCTCGCCCATGCGCGCGAGGCAATAGGGCGAGATCGTCGCCGGTATCAGGCCGAGGCGGACCTCGGTGAAGCCGAATTTCGCCTGATCGGCGGCGATCGCCACGTCGCATACCGAGATCAGCCCCATTCCGCCGCCATAGGACTGGCCGTTGACCTTGCCGATCACCGGCTTCGGCAATTCGTTGAGTGCGCGCAATGCGCGAGCGAGCTTGCGCGCCTCTTCCATGCGCTGCGCGCGCGTCGCCGCCGCCTGCTCGCGCATCCAGCCGAGATCGCCGCCGGCGCAGAAACTCTCTCCCTCGCCGGTCAGCACCACAACGCGAATCCTGGCGTCGCCTGCAATCCGCGCCGCCGCCTCGCCCAGTTCCGTGATCATCGCCGACGACATCGCGTTGTGCTTGTCGGGCCGCGCCAGCGCCAGCGTGGCGACCCCGCGTTCGTCGGTGTCGATGCGGATGGTGGTGAAACTCATGCGATCATCTCCCTCAGGCTCCGCGCGAACGCCGCCGCGCTTTCGAGCTTGTCCATGTCCAACCCGGTTTCGAGGCCCCTGGCCGCCATCAGTTTGGCGACCGACAGCGTGTCGACATTGCCCTTGGCGCCAGGCGCGTAGGGGCAGCCGCCCAGACCGCCGACCGCCGCGTCGAACACACGCACACCCTTGTCGAGGCTGACCTCGATATTGGCGAGCGCCCGGCCTTTGGTGTCGTGATAATGCCCGGCAAGCTTTTCCGCCGGCACTGCTTCCAGCACCGCGTCCAGCATTGCGGCGATCGTCTCGGGCGTGCCGCGGCCGATCGTGTCGCCGAGCGAAACCTCGTAGCAGCCGATGGCCATCAGCCGTCCCGCGACCCGCGCCACGACGGCCGGATCGATCCGCCCTTCATAGGGACAATCGGTGACGCAGGAGACATAACCGCGAACGGGGATGCCATCCGCCTTCGCCGCTTCCATGACCGGCGCGAAACGCTCGAAGCTCTCCTCGATGGAGCAATTGGTGTTCTTCTGCGCGAAAGTCTCGGAAGCCGACGCGAAGATGGCAACCGAGCCGGCCCCGGCAGCGCGCGCGCCTTCATAGCCTTTCAGGTTCGGCGTCAGCACGGCATAGGCGACGCCGGGCTTGCGTGCGATGCCGGCCATCACCTGCGCGGCGTCGGCCATCTGCGGCACCCATTTCGGCGAGACGAAGGAGGTAACCTCGATATGGGAAAACCCGCAATCGCTCAGCATGTCGACCAGCGCGATCTTGTCGGCCGTCGCCACGAAGTTCTTTTCGTTCTGCAACCCGTCGCGCGGGCCCATCTCGAACAGGGTGATGTCGCGCGGCATCGGCTCAACCTTCCTCTTCCAGCATGGCGAGCAGATCGCCCTCGCTGACCTGGTCGCCCGGCGACACGGCGATTTCAGCGATCACACCGTCGCGCGGCGCACCCAGCGCATGCTCCATCTTCATCGCCTCGAGCACGACGAGCGGTGCGCCCCTCTTGACGACCATGCCGGGTTCGGCGTTGACGAGCCGCACCAGGCCGGGCATCGGCGCCGTCAGCCTGTCGCCGCCATGTCCGGCATCCTCGGCGGCCTCCAGCGCATCGACAGCGTGGAATTCATGCGCCGAACCCTGTGAGAAGATCGCGATATGATCGCCCCTTGCATGCTCGTGCCAGCGCGCCAGCGATACGGTCTCCAGCCCTTCGCCCGAGCGCAATTCGTAGCGTTGTCCGCCACGCGCGCTTACCGAGAGTCCGACCGCGCCCGCAGGCGTTTCCACCGTCCAGCCATCTTCGCTCCGCGCCGCCCGCAGCCATTGGCGTTCGCCGCCATGCTCCAGTTCCACCGCGTGGGAGGGTGTCTGCCACAGCGCCCAGCTTCCGATTGCATCGAACGGGTCGTCGCCTTTCCCCTGCGCCGTCAGGCCGAGCGCATCGAGCGCGGCAAGGCCCCAGACGGCGCCGGAGGGTTCCGGCGTGGCGGATAGCACAGGCAGGTGCCGGTCGATCAGACCGGTATCGACATGGCCGGTGGCGAAGGCCTGGTTTTTCGCAAGCGCCGCAAGGAAGGATAGGTTGGTTACCGAGCCGGCTATCTCGGTTGCCTCGAGCGCATCGGACAGCTTGCCGAGCGCCTCCCCGCGATCCGCGCCGTGCGTGATCAGCTTGGCGATCATCGGATCGTAGAACGGCGAGATCTCGTCGCCCTGCCTGACCCCGCTGTCGATACGCGCGCTCTGCGGAAAACGCAGATGGCGCAGCGTGCCGGTCGCCGGCAGGAAACCCTTCGGCACGTCTTCGGCATAGAGCCGCGCCTCGAAGGAATGACCGCTGAGCACGATCTCATCCTGGGCGAGCGGCAGGGCTTCTCCGGCTGCGACTCGCAATTGCCACTCGACGAGGTCGAGCCCGGTCACGCTTTCCGTCACCGGATGCTCGACCTGCAACCGTGTGTTCATTTCCATGAACCAGAAGCCGTCCGGGCGAAGACCCTGCGAGCCGTCGACGATGAACTCGATCGTGCCGGCGCCGCGATAGTCGATGGCCTTCGCTGCCTTGACGGCGGCATCCGTCATCGCCGCGCGCATCTCCTGCGTCATGCCGGGGGCGGGGGCTTCCTCG
>JAGRLJ010000210.1:0-2537 GCA_020441805.1 Rhizobiaceae bacterium | reverse complement strand
TCTGGTGGCGGCGCTGCGCCGAGCAATCGCGCTCGAACAGATGCACGACATTGCCATGCGTGTCGCCGAATACCTGCACCTCGATATGGCGAGGCCGTTCGATATATTTCTCGACCAGCACGCGGTCGTCGCCGAAGGAGGATTTCGCCTCGCGCTTGGCCGACGCCAGCGCCTCGCGGAAATCGTCGGGCCGGTCCACCCGGCGCATGCCCTTGCCGCCGCCGCCGGCGGACGCCTTGATCAGCACGGGATAGCCGATCTCGTTCGCCTTGCCGGCGAGCACCACCGTCTCCTGCGCCTCGCCGTGATAGCCCGGCACGACCGGCACGCCGGCTTTCTCCATCAATTGCTTGGCGGCGTCCTTCAGTCCCATGGCGCGGATCGACTGCGCCGACGGGCCGACGAAGGTAAGCCCCGCGCCCTCGACCGCCTCGACGAAGAGCGGGTTTTCCGAAAGGAAACCGTAGCCCGGATGGATCGCCTGCGCGCCCGTTTCGAGTGCGGCTTCGATCATCAATCGCCCGTCGAGATAGCTTTCGGCCGCCGGCGCCGGGCCGATGCGTACCGCTTCGTCCGCCATCTCCACATGTAGCGCGTGCTTGTCGGCGTCGGAATAGACCGCCACCGTCTTGATGCCCATGCGCCGGGCCGTGGAAATGATCCGGCAGGCGATCTCGCCGCGATTGGCGATCAGGATTTTGGAGAACATACCGCTCATGGTGCCGGTCTTTCCTTTGATTCGGCAATCGTGCAGTCTCGTCCTGCATGACGGGGGGCGCGATGTCCGACATTTACGATCCGCAATTCGTGAAGGGCGTGTTCGATCGCTGTGGCCGGAACTACCGCTGGTGGAGCTTCGTGGCGTCCTTCGGTTTCGTGGCCATCTGGCGCCGCCAGTGCGTCGCCGCGCTGCCGCCTTTCCCGAACGATGCGCCGCATGGCGTTGACATGATGGCCGGCACGGGCGAGGTCTGGGGACCGTTGCTGGCCCGCCATCCGCAGATCGCCTCGATCACGGCGATCGACATTTCGAGCGAGATGCATCGCCAGGCCGTCGAGCGTCTCCACCACGGCCGCAGCGACCGCATCCGGCATCTCGAACTTGATGCCCTGAAGAACGATCTGCCGCCCGAAAAGGCCGACTTCCTGATCTCGACCTTCGGCATGAAGACCTTCAATGCCGATCAGCATGCCCGTTTCGCGGCCGAAGTCGCCCGCGTGCTGAAACCCGGCGGTGTCTTCTCGATCATAGAGGCCTCCGATCCGAAGGGCTGGGCTCTGCGCCCGCTTTATCTCTTTTATCTCGGGCGGGTGTTGCCGATGATCGAACGGGTCTTCCTGCGCGGCGCGGAAGACTTCGCGATGCTCGAACCCTATGCGCGCGGTTTCGGCGATTGTTCCGGTATCGCGAAAGCGCTTGAAACCAATGGGCTGGAGGTGACCTTTCGGCGGCATTTCTTCGGCTGCGCCACCAGCGTCTGCGGCCGCAAGCCGAACTGACGGGATCATTGGCTTTCTCCCATGGCAGAGCCCAGCACCGCGATTTCACGCCGGTGCAGCTCGGCGGCGCGATGGTCGAAGCAGCAGAACGTAACCGATTGCGGCCTGTCACCGGATTTGAGGAAATCCGAGACGGTGCGCACGGCGATCTTCGCTGCCGCCGCCTTCGGATAACCGTAGACCCCCGTCGAGATTGACGGAAAGGCGATGCACTTCAAGCCGTGGCGGCGGGCGAGTTCGAGGCTTCGCCGGTAGCACGAAGCAAGCAGTTCGGGTTCGCCGCTGTCGCCGCCATGCCAGACCGGCCCGACCGTGTGGATAACATGACGTGCGCGCAGCCGGTAACCGCCGGTGATCTTCGCATCCCCCGTCTCGCAGCCGTCCAAAGTTCGGCATTCGGCCAGCAATTGTGGCCCGGCGGCGCGATGAATTGCGCCATCGACCCCACCGCCGCCAAGCAGCGAGGAGTTCGCCGCGTTGACGATGGCATCCACGTCGAGCGTGGTGATGTCGGCGGTGACGACGATGAGTCGGGAACTTTCGGGCACCGTCCGCCTCACATCCTGAACAGGCCGAATTTCGTGTCCGGGATCGGCGCGTTGAGCGTTGCCGAAAGCGACAGGGCCAGCACTTCGCGCGTCTTCCTCGGATCGACGATGCCGTCGTCCCACAACCGTGCCGAGGCATAGAGCGGGTGCGACTGGTGCTCGAACATTTCCAGCGTCGGGCGCTTGAATTCGGCTTCCTCTTCCGCCGACCACGACCCGCCGGAGCGCTCGATAGCGTCGCGCTTGACGGTGGCGAGCACGCCGGCGGCCTGTTCGCCGCCCATCACCGAAATGCGGCTGTTCGGCCAGGTCCACAGGAAGCGCGGGGAATAGGCGCGACCCGCCATGCCGTAATTGCCCGCGCCGAACGATCCGCCGACCAGCATGGTGATCTTCGGCACCTGTGTCGTTGCCACCGCCGTCACCAGCTTGGCGCCGTCGCGCGCGATGCCGCCGGTCTCCGCCTTGCGGCCGACCATGAAGCCGGTG
>JAGRLJ010000209.1:16625-21898 GCA_020441805.1 Rhizobiaceae bacterium | reverse complement strand
GCCAACCGCAATCACATACCACCTTTCGCTCGATGGGCTGTTATCCGATCAGCGTGAGACGATTTAGTCTGCACCGCAATTGATCACTTTGCGTAGCCTGCGTCGCAGGTAGCGACCCCTCGACAACCACACCAGACTAAGATCGTGGAGAAAAGTTGCCACGTTATTTCTCATCCGTCAGTGGTGGTATGTGGAAAATAATAACGATATCTGATCATTGCTCGGACGCTTATCTTATCCTCTGCCCATAGGACACAGCGCGGCCTGATAATCCACCGGCGCTTGCGACGACTTGTCCTCTTGCTCTTCGTCAAGGACGCGCAAATAACATGATTACGATAATCATGTTTTATGAGATGGGATCGAGTCCCTTGCCGTCCTGTATCCATTCCGGCGTGACGCCATGCTCGCACCTTTCCTGATCATGTTGCGCGAGGGGCTGGAGGCGGCCCTCATCGTCGGCATCATCGCCAGTTACCTGCGCCAGACCGGGCGCGGCGCCTGGCTGCCGACCATCTGGATCGGCGTGTTCCTTGCCGTCGCGCTCGCGCTGTTTACCGGGGCGGGCCTGTTGCTCGTCAGCGCGGAGTTCCCGCAGAAGGCGCAGGAAGCCTTCGAGGCGGCGGTCGGGCTGGTCGCCGTCGGCGTGCTGACCTGGATGGTGTTCTGGATGCGCCGCGCCGCCCGCTCGATCAGGTCCGGCCTCCAGGCCGATATCGAGCGCGCCATGACCGCGCCGGAGGGCGCGGCATGGGCGCTGCTCGGCATGGCGTTCTTCGCGGTGGCGCGCGAGGGGCTGGAATCGGTGTTCTTCCTGCTGGCGATCTTCCAGCAGAGCGCCGGCCCCGCCATGCCGCTGGCGGCGCTCGCGGGCGTGCTGGTCTCGGTCGCGCTCGGCCTCCTGATCTATTGGGGCGGCGTGCGCATCGACCTTCGGCTGTTCTTCCGCTGGACCGGCATTTTCATCCTGTTCGTCGCGGCGGGGCTTCTGGCCGGCGTGCTGCGCAGCCTGCACGAGGCGGGCCTGTGGAACGGCCTCCAGACAATGGCCTTCGACCTGTCGGACAGCCTGCCGGTCTCCAGCCTTGCCGGAACCGTGCTTTCCGGGTTCTTCGGCTATGACGACACGCCGACACTGGGCGAGATCCTGGTCTGGGCGGCCTATCTCGCGGTGACGCTCTTCCTGTTCCTGCGCGCGCATCCGCAGCCCGCCCCGCAGGGCCGTGAAAGGATGACCCATGGCTGAGCCGGAAACCGGAGCCGAACGTCCCCCGGCCCCCTCCCGGCTGATGCCGGCGGCGCTGGCCGGAGCCGTGCTTCTTGCCGTTGCGGGCGGCGTGCTGTTCTATTACGCGACCCAGGCCGCGACAGGGACGGCGCATGGCGATACCCACGGGGTCGTCGTGGGGACGACGACCTGCGAGCCTGCGGATTTCACCCTCCCCGCCGGCCGCGCGATATTCGAGATCCACAATGCCTCCGACCGGCCGATCGAATGGGAAATTCTCGACGGCGTGATGGTGGTGGAGGAGCGCGAGAACATCGCGCCCGGCTTTCATGCGCTGCTGACGGCAAGATTGAAGCCCGGCACATACGAAATCACCTGCGGGCTCCTGTCGAATCCGCGCGGCAGGCTCACGGTGACGCGGTCCGGGATATCCGAAAGCGCCCGCGCCGCGCCGCCCGTCACGGCTTTCATCGGCCCTCTCTCCGAATTCAAGGTCTATCTCGTCACGCAGTCGGCGGCGCTCGTGCAGGAAACCGGACGCCTCGCCGAGGCGATCAAGGCCGGCGATCCGGACGCGGCGAAAGCCGCGTGGCTTGCCGCCCGCCTGCCCTATAAACGGATGGAAACGGTCACCGGCCGCGTCGCCGATCTGGAAAACGCCATCGATCCGCTCTCCGATTACCTGGAAAAGCGCGAGGAGGACCCGGGTTTCACCGGTTTCCATCGCATCGAATACGGGCTCTGGCAAAGGGGAACGACCGATGGCCTCGGCCCCGTGGCCGACCGGCTGCTCGCCAAAGTGACGGCGCTCAAGGACCGGCTGCGCGGCCTCAGGCTCGCGCCCGAAGATCTCGCCGGCGCGGCGGCGCGGCAGGCCGGGCGGCTGGCGAGCGCCCGCATCGCGGCGGGCGAGGATCGCTGGTCGGGAGCCGACCTGCCGGATATCGAGGCCAATCTCGACGGCATCGCCAGGGGCGCCGGCCTGCTGCTCCCGCTCGTGACGGACGCCGCGCCGGATATCGCCAGGGCCTATGAAGAACGCCTCGCCGCCGCCCGCGCCGCACTGGCCGCGACGAGGAGCGACGGCGCGGACGGCTATCCGCCCTATGACAAGCTGGACAAGCCGGCCCGCGACAGGCTCGCCGCCAGCTTCGCCGATCTCGAAAAAGCGATTGCCGGAATGAACTCCGCAATCGGGCTGGAATAGGACGATGACGGAACGGGACAGCGAAATCCCCTCGGCCGGGCCGGCCGCAAGCCGACGCGGCGTTCTCGGCGCGCTGGGCCTGATGGCCGCCTGCCCCTTCGCGGGCATGGCGCGCGATGCCGAGGCGAAAATACCCGCCGCCGCGCGCCACGTCACCGACGCGCCGGCCTTCAACCGGGCGTCGCCCGAAGACCGCGTGGCTTTTTTCGGCCGTCACCAGGCCGGCATGACCACGCCCCGGCCCGCCAACGGCATGGTGGCCAGCTTCGCGGTCGCCGTCGCGACGCCGGACGACCTCGAAGACCTGTTCCGCCGCCTGACCGACCGGCTCGCCTTCCTCACCGCCGGCGGCCCGGTGCCGCGATTGGACCCGAAGCTGCCGGCCGCCGATTCCGGCATCGTCGGTCCCATCGTGCGCCCGGATGCGCTCACGGCGACGGTCGCGGTGGGCGCCTCGCTCTTCGACGACCGGCCATGGCTCGCGCCGCTCAAGCCGCGCCGGCTCCGGCGCATGAAGCGGTTCGCCAACGATGCGCTGGACGCCGGCCTCTGCCACGGCGACCTCACGCTGCAAATCTGCGCCAACACGCAGGACACCACCATCCACGCCCTGCGCGATATCCTGAAAAGCTTGCCGGACCGGCTCATCCTGCGCTGGAAGCAGGAAGGCAATGTCCCCGTCGTGGCGCCCGGACCCGACGGAACGACCGAGAGCGCCCGCAACTTCCTGGGCTTCCGGGACGGCTCGGCCAATCCGGATGCCTCGGACGAGACCTCGATGGACCGGCTGGTCTGGATCGGGCCGGAACGCGGGGAGCCGGACTGGGCGCTGGGCGGCAGCTATCAGGTGGTGCGGATCATCCGCAACTTCGTCGAGCGCTGGGATCGCACGCCGCTCGGCGAGCAGGAGAGGATCATGGGACGCGCGCGCATCACCGGCGCGCCGCTCGACCAGCGCGATGCCACCGAATTCCATGCGCCCGATTATGCCCGCGATCCGGACGGCCGGCTGACGCCCCTCGACGCCCATATCCGGCTCGCCAATCCCCGACGACCGGAAACGGCGGAAAACATCATCCTGCGCCGCCCCTTCAACTATTCGAACGGCGTCACCCGGTCCGGCCAGCTCGACCAGGGCCTGCTGTTCATCTGTTATCAGGCGGATCTGGACAATGGCTTCGTCGCCGTCCAGCGCCGCCTCGATGGCGAACCGCTCGAGGAATATGTCAAGCCCGTCGGCGGAGGATATTTCCTCGCCCTGCCCGGCGCGCACGATGCCTCGGATTATCTCGGAAGCAGGCTGGTCGCCGCCGCGCGCTCGCTTGCCGCCGGTTCATTGTAACCCAACAGGGAGACCGAGATGAAACTGAAGCCTCTCATGGGCGCCGCCGCGCTGGCCTTGTCCACCACGGCAAGCGCGATGGCCCAGGTCGATGCAATGGCGCTTGTCGAACCGATCGCCGAATACAAGCTCTACGTCAGAGAAAAGACCGACGAACTGCTGAAAGGGACGAGCGAATTCGTCGCCGCCGTCAAGGCGGGCGACGTGGAAAAGGCGAGGCACCTCTTCGCCAGGGCGCGCATGCCATACGAGTCGATCGAGCCGATCGCCGAACTTTTCAGCGATCTCGACGCATCCATCGACAGCCGCGCCGACGATTATGAAAAGGGCGAGCAGGATCCGGAATTCCCCGGCTTCCACCGCATCGAATATGGGCTTTGGGAGAAGAACTCCACCGAAGGGCTGGAGCCGGTCGCCGACAGGCTCCTTGCCGACGTGAAGGAACTGCATGCCCGCATCGAGAACCTCACCTTTCCGCCGGAAAAGGTCGTGGGCGGCGCGGCGGTGCTGATGGAAGAGGTCGCCGCCACCAAGATCTCCGGCGAGGANNGACCGCTACAGCCATACCGACCTGTGGGACTTCAAGGGCAATTTCGACGGCGCCGGCAAGATCGTGGACCTGGTCCGGCCGCTCATCGCCGACACGGAAGCCGACTTTCTCCAGGCCGTGGACGAAAACTTCGCCAAGGTCGATACGATCCTCGCCAGATACAAGGACGGCGACGGCTATGTCTCCTACGGGAAATTGACGGAGGAGGACCGCAACACCCTCGCCGCAGCGGTCAATACGCTCGCCGAAGACCTCTCCACCCTGCGCGGCAAGCTCGGCCTCGAATGAACGCCTCGGCTCCGGGTGGCCGTAACTCACCCGGAGCCGGTTTGGGCCGATGCCATATTTCATGAAGGCCGGGCCGGAAAAGCCGTCGGGCCGCATGGCGGCGCATCAGCGGGTAGGGATCGGACGCTGTCCCCGTTCGTCCACGCGGCATTTCAAAAACGAGGCGTCTTTACGGACAATGCCGTCAGGGACGAAGCGGCGAACTGGCGGTCGCGACTTTCCTCGCTCCCCGCACCGGCCTCATCTCCGGTTCCACCCAGTTGCCGGGCGGATGCAGCAGGTCGCCCTGCGCCTCCGGCGCCGGCAGGTCGTGGAGCCACAGCCAGACTTTCATGCAGAGCCAGGCATCCTCCAGGGCGCCGTGGCGCTTGCCGCGACCCTTGTGCCCCATATGGGCGAGCACCTTGTCGAGCCCGCCGGGCCGGGCGTATCTCGTCTTGTAGCGCCGCATCGAGCAGTCGAACCGTGCCGGGCCAAGCCCGTGGCCCGCGCGCGCGAACTCGCCGCGCAGGAAACGCTCGTCGAAGGCCGCATTGTGGGCAATGACGGCATCGGCGCGCTCGAAGGGTGCGACGAGGTCTGCGGCATGGCTTGAAAAAAGCGGCTGGAATTTCAGCGTCCAGTCGTCATAGCCATGCACGGCGGCGGCGAAGGGATT
>JAGRLJ010000209.1:3552-16543 GCA_020441805.1 Rhizobiaceae bacterium | reverse complement strand
GTAATCACCCGGTCCTCGTAAGTGAGGCCCGTCGTCTCGACGTCGACGAAGAGAAGATGCCTCGGTTGCCTGCCTGCCACGTATCCAGCCCGTCTTTACCTGCCTCCGGGTTAGAGGCCGGACCGGATTTTGGCAAGCCGGGACTGTCTCGAACCACCCGACACCCACCGTTTTGAGAAACGGGCCGCCGATGTCCGGTCGATTGCGCCGCCGGCCGGTCAGGTCGAGGGGCCGTTCGGACACCACGGCCGGCGCTTGCCGGTCCATGGACGCGCGAGGCCCTCCGCGACGAGCATGCCGCCGATCGAGCGGTCGTCACGCATGACGATCCGCAGCCGCCGTCCGTATTTGTCGAGATCGCGGCCCCGGCGCACCAGTTGAAAGGGCCCCGCGCTCAGGAGGCTGGAAAGGCGCGTCGTGGCGCGGTCGCCCAGATCCGCCTCCCGCGCGCAGCGTGGAGGATGGGTCTCCGGCGCGTCGATATCGGAGATGCGGATGAGGTCGCCGCCGAGATAGAACGTATCGCCGTCGATCACACAGTTTCGCCGCCGCGCCGCCGGGAACGAGCAGACGGGATAATGGCCCCGATAGACACGCGCCTTCGACCGGGTCGCCTTGTCGATCGAGGATACCGGGAAGCTGTCCTGGCCGCCCGCGCGTTGCTCCGCATCGTCGAAGGCCAGCGTCCGTATCCCCGACGAAACGGTGCCGGCCACGGCCAGGATCCTTGCCGTATCGATGCCCGCGACGGCGACGGCGACGATGCCCAGTCCGAGCACCAGCAGGGCGAAGACGTCGCGTCCGATCTTCCGCCGCGCCGCCTTGCCGGACGCAGGTCTCTTCTTGCCCTGGTTGAATCTGACGATATTGTCCACGGCGCAACACTAGACCCGCCGGCTTAACCGAATCTTAAGTCGCCTTGCAGGCGCCCGGCGGCATCGACGCGGCGGGCCGGGCCCTGTTGCCTTGATCCCGGCTTGCTCCTATGGTCCGCGCGACAGGCAGACAGGGAGGACGCGATGCTGCGCTTCGGTATCATTTCGACGGCCAAGATCGGTGAAGATCATGTCATTCCGGCAATCCAGGATGCTCAGAACTGCGTGGTCGGCGCCATTGCCAGCCGCGACCGCGCCAAGGCCCGCGCCATGGCCGACCGCTTCTCGGTGCCGCACGCCTTCGGCTCCTACGAGGAAATGCTGGCCTCCGACACGATCGACGCCGTCTACATCCCCTTGCCGACCTCGCAGCATGTCGAATGGACGATCAAGGCCGCCGATGCCGGCAAGCATGTGCTCTGCGAAAAACCCATCGCGCTCGACGCCGGCGAGATCGACCGGCTGATCGCCGCGCGCGACCGCAACAAGGTCCTCGTCAGCGAGGCCTATATGGTGACCTATTCCCCCGTCTGGCGAAAGGTCCGGTCGCTGTTGCGGGAGGGCGCTATCGGCCGGCTCAGGCATGTCCAGGGCGCCTTCACCTATTACAACCGCGATCCCGGCAACATGCGCAACATCCCGGCGCTCGGCGGCGGCGGACTGCCCGATATCGGCGTTTATCCGACGATCACGACGCGGTTCGCCACGGGCCAGGAGCCGCTTCGCGTCCAGGCCACGACCGAGCGCGATCCCGATTTCGGCACCGACATCTATTCCTCCGTGCGCGCCGATTTCGGCGGCTTCGAACTGTCCTTCTACATCTCGACGCAGCTCGCGGCCCGGCAGGTGATGGTCTTCCACGGCGAGAAAGGCTTCATCGAGGTCAAGTCGCCCTTCAATGCCAATCGCTACGGCGCCGAGGAAATCGAACTCGCCGACCAGACCCATTCCGAATCGCAATTTTTCCGCTTCCAGGATGCCCGGCAATACCGGCTGGAGGCCGAGGCCTTCACCCGCGCGGCACTGGGCGAGGAAGCGGAGGTCGTCACGCTCGAAAGCTCGAAGAACAGCCAGAAGCTGATCGACGCGATCTACCGCGCCTCCGGGAAGGACGGCTGGGAGCCGGTCTGACCGGACGCCGGAGCCGGACGGGCTATTTCTGGAAGACGAAGCTGCTATAGCCGGCCCAGGAGAAGGCCATGGCCGTCAGCGACGCCACGGCCATCGAGGCCAGAGGATGAAGCGACGGAAACGCCACGAGCAGGCCGGCATAGACGGCATAGTTCAGCAGCGCCGAGAGCAGTCCGACGCTTCCATAGCGCGCGCCTTCGAGCAGCAGCGGAAAACGGCTCCGGCCGAAAGTGACCCCGCGATTGAAGGCCCAGGTGACCGACAGCGCGAACAGGATCGCGACGACACGCGCGGCGAAAGGTCCGAGCGGCGAGATCGAGAGCAGAAGCGCCAGCATGCCCGCGTCGGCGAGGAAGCCCAGGCTGCCCGCGACGAGGAACCAGACGAGGCGCCTCACGCCGCCTTCGCCTCCGGAGACCGCGTCGCGCGCTTTTGCGGCGTTCCGGGCGCCGGCAGGAACGCCGGGCGCGTCATGGCGGACAATGCCGGCATGTCCATATAGTGGATACGCAGGATCTCGGCCCGCGACCGGGCGAGGCTGTCGAGGATGAGGCCGACGGTGAAGATCATCACCGCGCTGATCAGCAGCATCATGGACAGGATCCAGGTGGGCATGCGCGGCACGAGACCGGTCTGGATATATTCGAGGATGACCGGCGTCATGAAGGTCAGCGAGGCGGCGAGAAGCGCGCTTGCAATGGCCAGATAGAAGGCGAAGGGCCGCGTTTCCTTCATCAGCATCGCGAACATCCAGAGAATCTTCCGGCCGTCGCCGAAGGTCGAGAGCTTGGAATGCGAACCCGCCGGCCGCCGGCCGTAGTCCAGTTCCAGCTCGCAGACCGGCATCTTCAGCCGCGAGGCATGGACCGACATCTCCGTCTCGATCTCGAAACCGTCGGAGACCGCCGGGAAGCTTTTTACGAAGCGGCGGGAAAAGACGCGGTAGCCGGAGAAGATATCCGTGAAATCCTTGCCGAAGATCGAACGGTAGAGGCGGTTGAAGATCTTGTTGCCGAAGGCGTGGCCCTTGCGGCCGGCATCGACCGTCACGTGGCGGCGGGTGCCCACCACCATGTCGACGCGCTCGGTGAGCAGCGTATTGACCAGCGCCTCGGCATCCTCGGGCGAATAGGTGCCGTCGCCGTCGGCCATGAGATAGATATCGGCCTCGATGTCGGCGAACATCCGGCGCACGACATTGCCCTTGCCCTGCCGCCGCTCGCGGAAGACGGTCGCGCCGGCGAGCGCCGCGCGCATGGCCGTGTCGTCTCGGGAATTGTTGTCGTAGACATAGATGCGCGCCGTCGGCAGCGCGCGGCGAAAGCCCGTCACGACATCGCCGATCGTCAGCGACTCGTTGTAGCAGGGGATGAGCACCGCGATTTCATAGTCCTCGGTCATCGGCTGGGATCTCGCTCGCATGTCTTGCCGTATCCGGCGCCGGCAGGCCTCGCCCGGCGCGCATTCCTCGGCTTTACTATTTCTTGAGAAGGTTACGATTACGTTTCGGCGCTGGTGGCAACGGCGCGCGGACCATGGGAATGAACGGATTTTCGACGAACGGACAGGTCGGCACGTCGCGGGCGCCGGGCCACGGCCTCGCAAGCTGGCGCCACCTCGGTCCGGATGAAAGCCTCACGGCGCGGCGATTCCTGATATTCGTCGCTCTCGCCGTCCTTGCCACGATCCTCGTCCAGATAGCCTTCTGGCTCGCCACCGCGACGGACTATGTCGGCAAGGATCCCGACGACACGATGCGCCTCGTCGAGATACGGGACTATCTCGCCGGACAGGGCTGGTTCGATCTCGGTCAGCGCCGCCTCGGTCCCGATGGCGGCACGCTGATGCACTGGTCGCGGCTCGTCGATGGACCGATCGCCGGCCTGATCGGCCTGTTCGGCCTGTTCCTCGGTCCACGGCAGGCCGAGGCGGCCGCGCTCGCGGTCTGGCCGCTCCTGCTCGTCCTGCCCCTCATGGGCTCGACCGCGCTGGCCGCCTACCGGCTCGGCGGCAAGAGCGGGATGGTCATCGGCCTGCTTCTCGCGCTGGTCTTTCTCACCGCCATCGTCCGGTTCCGGCCGGGCGCCATCGATCACCACAATGTCCAGCTCGTGCTGGTCGCCTTCATCGCCGCGATGCTCATCGATCCGCTGGCGCGGCTTTCCAATTTCGCCGCCGCCGCCGTCGCCGGCGGGGCCGCGCTCGCCATCGGCGCCGAGACGACGCCGCTCGTCGCCATGGCCGCCATGTCGGTCGCGATCCTCTGGGCTCTTCGCGGCGCGGACTATCGTGGCGCGGCGATCGGCTTCGGCCTCGCCTTCGCCGCCGCCACGGGCGCGATCTTCCTCGCCACCACGCCGCCACAGCTCTGGGGCAGCGTGACCTGCGACACGCTTTCCCTCGGCTATCTCGCCCCCTCCGCGCTGGGCGGGCTGATGCTGGCAGGATCGGCGGCCGGCCTGACGGGCAGGAGCATGCCGGTCCGGTTCGGGGCGCTCGCCGTCACCGGCATCATCGTGCTCGGGCTCATGCTGCTCGTCGCCCCCCAATGCCTGCGCAGCCCGCTCAGCGATCTCGATCCCCTGCTGCAAACCTACTGGATCAGCACCATCACCGAAGCGCAGTCGCTGGTTGCCGAACTTGCCATCGATCCGAAGAATATCGGAGCCTTCTATGCCGTCGGCATCATCGCCGCGGCGGTCTGCCTGATGCGCATCGCCCGCCGCGACCGGGTCATGGCTCATGCCGTGCTTCTCGGGCTGATCGTCGTGAGCTGGCTGGTGTCGGCCGTGCAGGTACGGGGCATGCTGTTCGCCAACTACCTCGCCTTCATCCCGCTTTCAGCGCTGGTCGCCGACCTGCGCGCGCTCTATCTCTCCCGGCGCAACGACGGGCGGACGGCGGCGGCCTTCGCGCTGGCGGCCGTGCTGAGCGTCCCCTCGGTCTGGTCGATCGTGGGCGTTATCGCCTTCGATCCCGCCAATGCGCTGGCGAGCGTCAGGCCGGACGACGCGGACCGGCCGAATGAAACCGGACCGAAGATCTGCGTGACGGCGCAGAATATCGCGGGCCTCGCCTCGATGCCGCGGGGCCGGATCCTCGGCGGCTTCAATGAAGGGCCCGCCCTCCTGCGCTTCACGCCGCATTCGGTGCTTGCCGCCAACTATCATCGCAACCAGCGCGGCATGATCGCGGCTCTGAAAATCGGCATGACCAAGCCACAGGACGCGCTCCCGCTGCTCGAGGCGCAGAATATCCGCTACATCCTGTTTTGCGACGGGGATCCGATGGTGTCGGCATTCGTCCGCGAATATCCCGCCGGGCTCTATGCCGCGCTTCGGAAGGACGACATTCCCGGCTATCTGGAGGCGCTGCCCACGGACAAGTCCTCCAGGCTGCGCATCTACGAGATGATCCAGCGCTGAGGGCGTCGCGGTTCAGACGCGCTTGCGAACCCTGAGGCGGATACCGTTCTCGGAGCGCAGCGTCAGCCGCGCGACCGGCTTCGGCACATGGCCCTCCACCGGCGCGATCTCGTAATGGCGGGCGATCATCGACAGGATGATCGCCGCTTCCTGGAGCGCGAAGGATGCGCCGAGGCAGACGCGCGGCCCCTGGCTGAACGGCATGTAAGCCGAGCGGATCGCGTCCTTCTCCTCCTCGCGCGAGAAGCGGTCGGGGTCGAACGTATCCGGATTCTTCCAGATCTCGCGGTGGCGCTGCATCAGCCAGAGCGAGATGAAGATTGCCGAACCCTTCCTCAGCTTCTTGTCGCGGATCGTCTCCGGCACGGTGACGTCGCGCGGCACGAAGGAGACCGGCGGATAGAGGCGGAGCGTCTCGCGGAAGACGTCGCGCGTCAGCTTCAGGAACTTGAAGTGCCGGGGCTGGAGCCCGCCCTCCTGGTCGAAGGCGAGCTCGGTCTCGGCATGCATCCGCTCCTGGACCTCGCGGTCCCGCGCCATGAGGTAGAGGGCCCAGGACAGCGCGCTGGCCGACGTCTCGTGGCCCGCCAGGAACATCACCGCGATCTGGTCGATCAGTTCCTTCTCGGTGAATTTCGACCCGTCCTCGTCGCGGGCGTCGATCAGCGACTGGAGGATGTCCCGCGGCGTCTCGGCGGGACCGGTTTCGAGCAGTTCGAAGCGCTTGCGCACCATCCGCGCCAGCGGGCTCCGGATGTTGCGGGCATGGCGGATGGCGCGGAGCCGGGGAATGGAAAGCGCCTGCGGCAGGCCCGCCATGTTCCAGACGCCGTGGATATAGGCGAGCTCCTGATAGTGGTTGAATGCGTCGAAGATCGATTCGGCGTCCTCCGGCGGGATCGGCTCGGAGAAAATCGTTCGGAAGATGATGTCCGCCGTCACATGCGTCATCTCGAAATCGATCGCCACTTCTCGGCCGTCGGCGACGGCATCCAGCCGCTCCTTCATCGCTTCCGCCGCCTGCATCATCAGCGGGAAGACCTCGGAGATGCGGGCGAATTCGAAGGCCGGATTCATCATCCGGCGCTGGCGCTTCCACACCGCGCCGTTCGACACGAAGACACCGTTGCCGAGGATCTGGTAGAGGATCGTCCCCATGAGATTGCTCTTGGGGTAGAGATCGACATCCTCGCCGAGGATGCGGTTGACCACGTCGGGCTGGGTGAGGAAATAGAAGCGGCGGCGGATGCCGGCGAATTCACCCATCTTCATCGAATAGCTGCGCTCGAAAAGCACGTCGAGCGAGGAATGCCGTCCCTTGACGACGCGGGTGAGCGGCGAGGGGCGCGTCTTCCGGATCGCCGGCATGGGGCCGATGATGCGGCTCATGCTTGCTTCTCCTTCCTGAAAAAGGGCTTGCCGGAGGGTCTATCCCGATAACGGTCGGCGGCTCTTTGATCTCCCGCAACCAGCAGCACGAAATCATAGAGATCCGTGCCGATCTGCGGATGGCCATTGGCATGGAGATAGAAGAAATGCATCAGCATGCGGTGGTAGCGCGCCTCGTTCATATGCGCTTCCGTATGGATCTTGTGGAACTGGGCGTTCAGCATCTTCGGCATGTTCTTCGGCGGATCCGGCAGGAAATCCAGCACGTTCAGCAGTGCGAAGCAGGCGCCGTCGGGCGGGGAGGAAAAGTCGATCCAGGTGAAGCCGGGGAAAGCGCCGAGGCGTCCCACCTCCTCGTGATACCAGCCGTGGCGCCTGCGCATCGAGAGCAGGCCCTGCGTCTGGCCGAGCGTGACGAGCGCGAGCGGCGAGCCCTCCCGCCCCCAGTCCGGCCGCTTCGCCAGCACCCGCGACGCGACGATGGTGGCAAGCGTCGTCCCGAAACTGTGGCCGACGATCAGCGCCTCGTCCGGCTTCCCCGCCTCGACCGTCGCGATGATATGGTCGGCCATGTCGTCGAGCCGCCGGTCGAGATCGGGCACCTTATCGCGGGCGATCGCCATCTTGTTGGCGAAGAGGCCGATGCGGCCGTTCCATTCCGGCCGGTAGCGATCCATGTTCTTCGTAATCCACCAGTAGGACCAGCCGCCCAGCGCGATCAGCAGGACAGCGATCACCTTGCCCACGATACCGGGGAAGAGCCAGAGGCCGAGAAGGCCGATCAGCGGCAGAAGCACGCCGAGCCCGTGCAGGAGCGCCGTCATCGCCGGCGCAGACATGACGATCGCGATCGGCCAGGATTCGCGGATGGTGCGCGCATAGACGCCGTCCCGGAACAGCGTCCACAGGCCGGCGATCGATTGGAGATAGATGAGCCAGTTGCGCTTGTCCCAATGCTGGCGGATGATGTCGTCCCATTGCAGGAAGTCGAAGCTCGTCTCGGCCCGGCCGTCCGGCAGGTCGGCCTCGATCGTCCAGCGGCGCACCAGCTTGCCGATATTCTTGCGCGGCCCGGTCCTGACCGCATGGCCGCTGATCCCGCTCCATTTTTCGGTTTCGGTCACGCAGTTCTTGTGCAGGAAGAGCGCGCCGCGCGGGTCGAAACCGCTGATGAAGAACACCTGGCGGCGGAACGGTTGCTTCTCGGTTTCCTGCATGTCACCCCGATCGTGGACCATCGCGGCGACGAACCGGCCGCAGAGGCCGTTCTAGAGCCTTCTTGCGTCCACGACAAGCAGAGCGGGGTCAGAAGCCAGGCGGCGAGCCGATCGACGATCGGTCCCGGCAGCATTTCGGTGAATTGCAGAATGCAGCATCGTCCGGGCCGGCTTCGATGGCTGCCGGGAGGCCCCGCTGTTCAAATCCAAGTGAAGCGGTCAATATCCCGCCATGACCGTCTTCGAAACCGATTCGGCGACCAACCTCGTCGAATATACCGTCACCGAGCTCTCCGGCTCGATCAAGCGCACCGTCGAGAGCGCCTTCGACCAGGTGCGCGTGCGCGGCGAGATTTCCGGCTATCGCGGGCCGCATTCCTCCGGCCACGCCTATTTCGCCCTCAAGGACGATCGCGCCCGGCTCGAAGCCGTGATCTGGAAGGGGACCTTCTCCCGGCTGAGGACCCGGCCCGAGGAAGGCATGGAGGTGATCGCCACCGGCAAGATCACCACCTTCCCCGGATCGTCCAAGTACCAGATCGTCATCGAGAGCCTGGAACCCGCCGGCGTCGGCGCGCTGATGGCGCTTCTTGAGGAGCGCAAGCGCAAGCTCCAGTCGGAAGGACTGTTCGACGCCGCGCGCAAGCAGCTCCTGCCGTTCATGCCGTCGGTGATCGGCGTCGTCACCTCGCCGACAGGCGCGGTGATCCGCGATATCCTGCACCGCATCTCGGACCGTTTCCCGCTCCATGTCCTGGTCTGGCCGGTCCGGGTGCAGGGCGAGGGCGCCGGTGCCGAAGTGGCCAATGCCATCAGAGGCTTCAACGAACTCGAAGCCGGCGGGGCGGTCCCCCGGCCCGATGTGCTGATCGTGGCGCGCGGCGGCGGGAGTCTCGAGGATCTCTGGTGCTTCAACGACGAAGTCGTGGTACGCGCCGCCGCCGGCTCCGGCATTCCACTGATCGCCGCCGTCGGCCACGAAACCGACTGGACGCTGATCGATTACGCGGCGGACCAGCGGGCGCCGACACCGACCGGCGCCGCTGAAATGGCCGTGCCGGTCAAGGCGGAGCTGGAAGCGCTACTGGCCGGTCTCGCCGCGCGCCTCTCGCGCGCCATGAGCCGGCAGATGGATATCCGCCGCCGCGAGGTCCGCGACCTGGCCCGCGCCCTGCCCTCGCTCGACCAGGTGCTCGCGCTTCCCCGCCGCCGCTTCGACGAGGCCGCGTCTCGCCTTGCGCGCGGGCTCGAAATGACCACGGTCAACAAGCGCCGCTCCTTCGAGCGCGTCTCGGCCCATCTCAGGCCCGACATTCTCTCAAGCCGCATCTCCGACCATCGCCGCCGTCTCGCCGAACGCATGGCCGGCGCCGAACGCAGCCTGGAACGGCTGTTCGAACGGCTGCGCCGGCCGCTCGCCCGCGCCGATGCGGTGCTCGCCGGCTTTCCAGCGCGCTTTCATATACATACCGAGCGGCAGCGCGATCGGCTCGGCCATGCCGCCCGCCGAAGCGACGGAGCGCTGACAGCACTGCTGTCCCGGCATCGCCAGTCGCTCGGGGCACAGGACCGCATCCTGCAATCGCTGTCCTACAGGAATGTGCTGAAGCGCGGCTATGCCGTGATCCGCGGCGACGGCGACAGGGTGCTCTCCTCGGCCGGAACAGTCTCGGCCGGCGACCGCCTTTCGATCGAGTTCCATGACGGCGCGGTCGCCGCGATCGCCGGTGCGGATGACGGCGTTCCGACTCCTACGCCGGCTAAAAAGCGCTCTTCCTCCCGCGCGATACCGGACAAGGGCAATCAGGGGAGCCTGTTCTGACATGCGGGTTCTCGTGGTTCTAGCCCATCCGCTCGGTGAAAGCTTCGCGGCCTCGGTGGCGCGGACGTCGGTGGCGGCGCTGGAGGATCGCGGACATGAAGTCGATTTTCTCGACCTCTATGCCGAGAATTTCGATCCGCGTCTCACCGCCGCCGAACGGGCGGGCTATATGAGCGGCAACCACGATGTCTCCGCCGTCAGCGCCTATACCCGGCGGCTCGAGGCGGCGGATGCGCTGATCCTCGTCTTTCCGCAGTGGTGGTTCAACCTGCCGGCGATCCTCAAGGGCTTCATCGATCGCGTCTTCACGCCGGGCGTCGCATTCGACTATGCCGCGGACGGCATCAGGCTGGAGCCGAAGCTCGACCGGCTCAGGCATTTCTGGGTGTTCAGCACCACGGGATCGCCCTGGTGGGTGGTGAAATTCTATATGGGCGATCCCGTTCGCCGCCAGCTCAAGCGCGGTATCGCCGCCTTCTGTGGCAGGCGGGTCGATTTCCGGATGACCTGCCTGCACGACATGGACAATAGCAGCGCGGAGAAACGCCGGGGATTTCTCGCACGCATCGGACGGGACCTCGGCAAGCTCTGACCGGGGCTGCCCTCAGAGCAGGAAATCGGCCTCGACCAGATCGAGCCGCGAAGCGAGCTTGATGGCGAAGTCGGCATTTCCATCGCCATTGACATCGCCCTCGATCAGCGTCGCGCGCCCGGCGAAGTGATAGCGCAGTTCTCCGGCAACGCCGTTGAAATCGTCCTTGCCGATGAAATGGAAGGCCTGGTTGAGCAGGAGGTTGGCGTTGGCATCGATGTCGCGCAGGTCGAAGACATCGTGCTGGGCATGGGAAAAACCGCTGATGCGGTCGCGTCCGGACTGTAGCACGGTGCTGTCGGACAGGGTGTTGTAGTCGAAAGTATCGGCGCCGCGGCCTCCATTCATACGATCTCGCCCCTCGCCGCCATCGAAGACCTCGCTGCCCCTGCCGCCAAGGAGCTTGTCGTTGCCCAGACCGCCGACGATCTTGCCGACGACCGTCCCTTTTCGCCCGTCATAGACGTCATTGCCCCAGCCTGCGGAAATCTGCCCGATCATCTTGCCGTCATTGACGATCACATCGCGGGAGGGGCTCATCTCGCCATAGAATGCGTAGTCACCACCCTCTATCCTGCCCTTGTTGACGATTTTCACGGCTTCCTGCGACGGCTCGAGCAGCAGGATCGCGCATTCGTCCGCATGGATCGACCCGGTGTTGTGGATCGTGCTGCGTGTCGTCGTCGATGCGGATGCAAGCATGACGCCGAACTTGCCGCCCCCGATATCGCCCTCGTTCACGACCTCCGCGCCGAAGCCCATCATGCGGACGGCGGTATGGAGGCCGAACACGTGTCCCGTCTCTCTGACAACGACCCGATTGCCGAAATCCGTGAAGGTGCTGGTCCCGAGAAAGATACCGTATTCCGCCCCGCTGACGATGCCTCGTATCTCAGCGGTCTGCTGGTTTCCTTCACCGAACACGGCGGTGCCGTCGATGGATTGGATCACGGTATTGCGGGCAAGAAGAAGGTCGTCCTGGGCGGGCAGGTTCACCCGCGTTCCGGAGCCGATATTGTCGTCCGTAACCTTTTGCAACGCCATTGCATGCATTCCCTTCGTGCGTTGGAATGCGAAACCGACCGTCGCCGACTGAAAATGACGGAGGGCCGATTGCAGGCACCTCCGTCATGAAATCGATGATTTGAAGGACCGATCGATGCGCGCAGTCCGGTCAATCTGGGCCAGTTTCACATTGTTGTGCCTGGTCTACGGCTGACGAGCGGGGACTATTCTGGGCTATCGGCGCCGCCACCTCCCTGCGGAAGGCGACAGTTACCCGTGGAACAGGGCGCCGGCCCGGTTCAGCCCTGGCGCGCTTTCTTCCAGGCGGCGTCGAGGCCCGCCTTGACGATCGCATCCGAACCGCGGTCGATCATGGCCGTCAGGCCGGCCGCAGTGGTGCCGCCGTAATCGACGAAGGATTTCACGATGCCGGCGGCGTTTTCCTTCGCTTCCGACACATAGGCGCCCGCGCCGAGCATGAGCTGGCGCACCGCGGCATCGGCGAGATCCGGCGCGATGCCGTTCTCCACCGCATGCTCGATCATCGCCCGTGCCATCAGCGCCGGAAAGGCGAAGCCCGAGCCGGTGAGGCCGGTGAAATAATCGATATCCGGCTCGTTCGGCACCGCGCGCGCCAGGCCGGACGCGCTGAAGAAGGATGAAACGAAAGCCCTGTCCAGCGGGGTGACAGCCGGCGAAGCAAACCACGGCGTGAAGGACAGCGCCTGCTCGGCGCTGGCATTGGGCATGGCGCGGACCAGCCGGTCGCAGCCGAAGCGCCCCGTGATGTCGGCCATCGTCACGCGGGCCATGACGGAGATCACCAGCTTGCCGGAGAGGTCCGCCTCGACACCGGCGAGATCCTCCGGGCGGACCGAGAGGATCACGACGTCGGATTGCGCGGCGAGCGTCTTGTTGTCGGTCGTGGCGCGGACGGCCGGCCAGGATTCGAAGCCGGCTATCGTCGGCCGGCGCGACGACAGGATCAGGTCTTCCGGCCGGATGGCGCCCTTGGCCAGAGCCGGCCGGAGCAGCGCGCCGGCCAGCCAGCCGGCGCCGCCGACGACGCCGAGCGCCGTCACGCCCATTCCCCCTTGCGCATGACCGGCACACGGCTGCCGTCCTGGGCGATGCCATCGATATCGATCGCGCCGGAGCCGATCATCCAGTCGATATGGATCAGGCTGGAATTGCCGCCCCTGGCCGCGATGTCGTCCTGACTGAGGATGGCGCCGTCGACGAAACATTTGGAATAACACTGGCCGAGCGCGATGTGGCAGGCGGCGTTCTCGTCGAACAGCGTGTTGTAGAACAGGAGGCCCGAAGCCGAGATCGGCGAGGAATGCGGCACAAGCGCCACTTCGCCGAGCCGCGACGCGCCCTCGTCGGTTTGCAGAACCTTCTTCAGCACTTCCTCGCCCTTCGACGCCCTGGCTTCGACGATGCGGCCGCCTTCGAAGCGGACATGGATATCGTCGATCAACGTCCCCTGATGCGACAAGGGCTTGGTGGAGGAGGCGTAGCCCTCGACGCGG
>JAGRLJ010000209.1:0-3435 GCA_020441805.1 Rhizobiaceae bacterium | reverse complement strand
GTCAGGTCTGTGCCCGGTCCCTTGAAATGCAGCGACGCGAAGTTCCGGCCGTTGAGCCAGGCGCTCTTGGCGTGGAGCGCGGCATTGTGCGCCTTCCAGGCGGAGACCGGATCGGCGACATCGACGCGGGAGGCGGCGAAGATCGCGTCGGCCAGTTTCCGGACGGCGGCATTCTCGTCGAGATCGGGGAACATCTGCTTCGCCCAGGACGGGTTGGGATAGGAGACGATGTTCCAGTTGATCTCGAAATTGGAGATCTTTTCGAGCGCCGGCTTGTAGGCGGTCGACATGGCGCGGTTGGCGCGGGCGACCTTTTCGGGGTCCTGCGCCGAGAGCAGCATCGGATTGTCGCCGGAAATGGCGAGCCGCGCCGCGCCATCGGCATAGGCCTCGGCCATGCCCCTGTAGAGCCAGCCCGCCGCGCGGTCGAAGGTCGAGTCCCCGGCATGCTGGAAGCGCATCAGGGTCGTCGCCTCGTCATTGTAGAAGGTGGTGACGAGCCCGCCGCCGGCAAGATAGGCATGCTTGGTGATGAGCCGGGCGAGCGGCATCGCAGCAAGCGGCGCGGTCATGACGAGGTCCTGCCCCTTTTGCAGGTCGAGCCCGACCCTGACAGCCACTTCGGCGAGCTTTTCCAGCTTCTCCATGTCGATGACATCGGCGGCGGCCGAGGCGGCCTGGTTATCCTTCATATCCATGGTGGCACCATTCCTTTCGCTTTCGGACTGTCTTCTCCGATTTGACGGCATTTGTGAAGGCGCGCGCCGCCATCGCGCGCATTGCGCCCGCAAGGTCGATCCATTATTTGTCTTGATGCGGCGGAAAAGGGACGCGGGCGGAGCGGGCGACATGATCTTGAAGGACAAGCGGATTCTCCTCATCGTCGCCGGAGGCATCGCCGCCTATAAGAGCCTCGACCTGATCCGCCGGCTGCGCGAGCGCGGAGCGGTCGTCATTCCGGTCATGACGAAAGCCGCCGGGGAGTTCGTGACCGAACTGGCCGTCGGCGCGCTGGCGGCCCGCAAGGTTCATACCGATCTCTTCTCCCGCGAGGACGAAGTGGATGTCGGCCATATCCGGCTCGCGCGCGATTGCGACCTGGTGCTGGCGGCGCCGGCCACCGCCGACCTGATGGCCAAGATGGCGAACGGCCTTGCCAACGACCTCGCCTCGACCGTCCTCATCGCCACCGACAGGCCGGTGCTGATGGCGCCGGCCATGAATCCGAGGATGTGGGCCAACCCCGCAGTTGCGCGCAACGCCGCGCAACTGCGCGCCGACGGCGTGCGCTTCATCGGCCCGATGCGCGGCGAGATGGCGGAAGGCGGCGAGGCCGGTCTCGGCCGCATGGCCGAACCGCTCGACATCGTCGCCGAGGTCGAGGCATTGCTGGATAGGTCACCGAAGCCCTTAGCCGGCAAAAGAGCCATCGTGACATCCGGCCCGACCCATGAACCGATCGACCCGGTGCGCTATATCGCCAACCGGTCGTCCGGCACCCAGGGCCATGCGATCGCCTCGGCGCTGGCGCGCGCCGGCGCCGACGTGGTGCTCGTTTCCGGCCCGGTCGCGCTCGCCGATCCGGCCGGCGTGAAGGTCGTGCATGTCGAGCGCGCCGAGGAGATGCGCGATGCCGTGCTCGCGGCCCTTCCCGCCGACATCGCGGTCATGGTCGCGGCCGTGGCCGACTGGCGGGTGGCGACCGCAGCGGGCGAGAAGATCAAGAAATCCGCCGACGGTTCGGTGCCGTCGCTGCCACTCACCGAAAATCCCGACATTCTCCGGACGGTCGGCCATCACCAACAGCGGCCGAGGCTGGTGGTCGGCTTCGCCGCCGAGACCAGCGACGTCGAAACCAATGCCCGCGCCAAACTGGACCGCAAGGGCGCCGACCTGATCGTCGCCAATGACGTGTCGCCCGAAACCGGCATCATGGGCGGAAAGCGCAATACGGTGGCGCTGATCGGCCGCGACGGCGTCGAGCGCTGGCCGGACATGTCGAAGGAGGAGGTGGCGGGCAGGCTCGTCGCGCTGATCGCGGGCAGGCTCGCCGAGGTCTGATCACATCGCCGCCATCAGTACCTTTTCCGGCGTCACCGGCGGCGCTGTCTCCGTTTCGAAGACCGAGACTTCGAGGCCGTCCGGGCCGATCACCACCGCGCTCTGCTCGGGAATGCCCATCCAGTTCGACCGGTTGTGGTCGAGCGGCTCGGAGACGAGACAATAGCCGCCCTTGCCCATCGGGCTGGCATAGAGCGTCGGCGCGGCCGCGCTCGTCGCATAGCGCACGGCGAAGAGCCGCGCGCCGTCCGAGAAGGCTGCGGTAAAGCGCACGTCGGCGCCCAGCCCGAAATGGACCGACAGCCTCTCGATGAAGGAAATCGCCTCCCGGACCGCAAGGAGCGGCGCTTCGTCCAGGCCGAAATGCAGCGCGAGCAGGAAGATCAGCTCTGAATCCGTGGTGCCCGTCCGCGCGGCATAGAGCTCGTCCGGCAGCATGGTTTCCAGCGGCCGGCGCAGGCGCTCGAAATGCTCGATCTGGCCATTGTGCATGAACGACCAGCGGCCGAACACGAAAGGATGGCAATTGTCGCGCCGCGTGCCGCCGGAGGTCGCCGCCCGCACATGGGCGAGGAAGAGCGGCGACCGGATCTGGCGGGCGATGCTCTTGAGATTGCAGTCCGACCATGCGGGAAGAACGTCGCGATAGAGACCGGGCGTCTCGCGCTCGCCGTACCAGGCAATGCCGAAGCCGTCGCCATTGGTGGCGGTGCGCGCCTCGACCGCCGAATGGGATTGCGCGATCAGGGAATGCGCCGGCGACGAGACGATGTCTTCGAGAAAAAGCGGTTCCCCGCAATAGGCGGCCCATCGGCACATGGCAGGATCCTGCGGCTGGTCTTGCCCGCCATCTTGGGCCCGCGTGGTAAACAAAGCCTTAAGCGCCGTCCCGGCCTCGACGGAATATGATCGTTCACAATCTATATAGTCACTGTTCGATTTTGGCCTCTTTTCCGTTGACGACCCCGGATCTATATTCGGCTCAAGTTCAAACCCCAGGAGGCGTTCCGATGTCCATCCGACCCGTGAAATACGAATCCCAGGCCCAGCCCACCCGCGAGGGCGCCGGCGTCCATCTCCACCGCGTCTTCGGCTTCGGCGATCCCGCGCTGACCGATCCGTTCCTGATGATGGACGATTTCCGCAACGACGATCCGGCGAAATATATGCGCGGCTTTCCGTGGCATCCGCATCGCGGCATCGAGACCATCACCTATGTGCTCGCCGGCACCGTCGAGCACGGCGACAGCCTCGGCAATCAGGGCCTGCTGGGCGCCGGCGACGTGCAGTGGATGACGGCCGGCAGCGGCATCATGCACCAGGAAATGCCGAAGGGCGATTTCGCCGGGCGGATGCACGGCTTCCAGCTCTGGG